>NZ_JBHSEF010000023.1:0-345665 GCF_042649045.1 Chryseomicrobium palamuruense
CGCGCCCAACGGGGGTCGGGTCGGCGACTTGTATATCTTGACGTCTTGCATGTTCAGTTTTCAATGTTCATATGTCGTTTGAGACAACTTTCATATAGTAACAAAACGTTGTTTGCTTTGTCAACTTATTTCGTTGTCATGTTTTAGCGACCTTTGTATCTTAGCATCATTTCACGAAAATCGTCAACCGTTTTTGAAAACTTTTTTAAAAACTTTTAACTTTTTCTAATCGATTACAAGATGATGTGAGAGCACTATAAAGATGACACAACATATCCGGCAAGTGAAATTTCTTTACAGCATAGCAATAGATTTTTCTAGTAGACTTTTCCGTTTCACGCTTCCGGAATAGTGTTATCTGAAAATAACAAAAGCCGCTCATTTTTGAGCGACTTGTTCACGACGAGCTTTGCGGCGTTCTTCCCGCTTCGCCAAATCGATTTCTGATTGCTTGTTGTATTTCGGTAATGCGAGTAACTGAAATGCATTAACAGCTAAAATCGGGAACAATAATAGAGTCACCCAACTGTCGACGTTATCTGCCCGTACCATTAGAACCGGCAACCACTCGAGAGTGGATACAACAATCATAAAGAATAGGGCTGAGATCAATGCATGCTTTTTGGTCATGCGAGCTTTTGCGATTGCCACGGCCGCGGATGTTCCAAGTAAGACAAGTAAAAGTCCTAGGTAAAGCATTAATTGACTTGATGAGGCAGTGCCAGGGCGGAAGCGGAAAATGATTAAGTCAAAAATGACGATGACGATCAGTAAGATTTGCACCCAGTTCCATAACGTTAAACTCTTAAAAATGTTGACGCCCATTTGGTGAATCGTTAAGTAGGCGAAGAAGCCCATTTGTGCAATGACGCTCACGGTAAAGCCCATGACGACCATAAAGATGAAAGCCGCAGTGAACTCTCCCCACTCTCCTGCTCGAAAGTATTGGGCGAATGCATCGTCCCATCTTATAAATAAGCCAAGCACACCGGTGACGAGTCCCCCGATGAGCATAGCGCGTACAAAAAATTTAAACCAATTTCGTATTGTCACGAAAAGTCCTCCATCTCTTTCTAGTTCGTCTTGATTGTATCAAAAGTTCAATTGAAAAATCTATCGGTCGGCCCAGTTCTTGTATATTTCTCATGGAAATGTGAACACTAATTGAAAAAGAGGTGAGGTTTGTGCGGATTTGGTTGTTGGTTCTAAGTGTCATCTTGCTCGCTGCGTGTTCCCCGTTTCAGGAGAAAGCATCTTATGAAGAAACAAAGAAGATGGTGCTCGATGCGATGCAGACGGAAGAAGGAAAGAAGGCGCTGCGGGATACGCTTGGAGATCCGACCTTTCAGAAGATGCTGATATTGGAGCAGGACGTGGTGAGACAGTCAGTTGAGACGACACTTCTCAGTGATGAAGGGAAAGCGTTTTGGCAACACTCTATGCAGGACCCGAAGTTTATGGAGTCGATGGCGAAGAGCATGAGTGCTCAGCAAAAGGAATTGATGAAGCAGTTGATGACGGACCCTGCGTATGTGAAGACGTGGGAAGAGTTTTGGAAGCAACCGAGTCAGCAGCAGGAACTGGAAAAGTTGTTGAAGTCGAGTTCCTTACGGGAAGAAATGAAGAAAGTCGTTGAAGAAACGATTCAAAATCCGGTGTGGAAAGCGTATTGGCAAGATCTTGTGCTGAAAGCGGCAGAGTCTGGGGAAGGTACAGCCGGAGGTGGAGGCTCAGGAGCTGGTGGAAGCGGCGAAGGTGGTTCTAGTGAATCCGGAGGCTCGGGCGAGGGTGACAGTTCCGGCAGTGGAAGTGGCGGCCAATAGAAAAGGCAAGACTCAATTGATGTGAGTCTTGCCCTTTTTTTATGCGCGTTCGATGATTTGTTTTGCGATGTCGTTGTAGATTTGTCCTGTCGGATGAGATTCTTCATAGACAGATGGTGCGAAATCTTCGTTGTTCCAGTCCGGTTGTCCAAGTGGAATCTGACCAAGCAGTTCGGTGCGAAGCTCTTCTGCAAGCTTAGGTCCGCCACCTTTACCGAAGACCATTTCACGTTCACCTGTTGCTTTGGATTCGTACCATGCCATGTTCTCGATTACACCAAGAACTTCGTGATCTGTCTGAAGTGCCATCGCCCCTGCACGTGCAGCAACAAAGGCAGCAGTTGGATGCGGTGTAGTCACAACGATTTCTTTTGAAGCCGGTAGCATCTGGTGAATATCCAGTGCCACGTCCCCTGTTCCGGGTGGTAAGTCTAGTAGTAAGAAATCAAGCTCTCCCCACTCCACGTCCTTAAAGAATTGGTCGAGTACTTTTCCGAGCATCGGTCCACGCCATACAACCGGTGCATTGTTCTCAACGAAGAAGCCCATGGAGATGACTTTGACGCCTTTACGCTCAACCGGAATGATGCGGTCCTCTTTGATTTGTGGGTTTTCACGGATACCCATCATGTCTGGTACGCTAAATCCGTAGATGTCCGCATCGACAAGGCCTACTTTTTTCCCTTGGCGAGCAAGTGCAACAGCTAAATTCACGGAAACCGTAGACTTCCCTACGCCCCCTTTACCGGATGCGATAGAGATGATCTTTACATTTGTCGCTGGAGATGTCAGGCTCTCAGAAGCCGCTCCCAGTTGGCCGCGGAACTGGTCCAATGTTTCTTTTGATAGTTCTTCGAAACGAATACCGACTGTGCCGACACCGGCGCTCTTCAATGTATCCACGACTTTCGTCTGCAGTTGCATTTGTTCTGCTGTATTGGTTTTTGCGATTGCGACTTTCACACTCACATAGTTTTTTTCTTCTTTGATTTTTACGGAAAGGATTCCGTTTGTTTCTTCCAATGTTTTATGTAGAAACGGATCTTCGAGTTTCCCAAGAAGAGCCCGTACCTCTTGTTCGGTCAGCATGCTCAAAACTCCTTTTTTTCCTAGTCGCCTACTAGTATAGCATACCCTTGCTTTGGAAGGGATGGTTGTGCTTGCGACTGGAAAAACTGTTCGAGCCCCTCTGTCACCGCCTTAGCGATCTGCTTCTGGTAGTCCTTCGATTGAAGAAGTTCACGTTCTTCGTCGTTGCTGATAAACCCAGTCTCAACGAGGACGGAAGGAGCATTCGCTTTTTTCAGTAGGTAGATTTGACGGATGGAAAGTGCTTCCCGTTCGGTGTTACCCAGTGTGTCTTTCAAACTTTGTTGAATTGCTTTCGCAAGAGGTTGTCCGTCTACTTCACCTTCCGCGTGAAAGAAGACCTGCGCTCCTCTCCATTTGGATTGCGGCACTGCATTGACGTGAATGCTCAAGATCGCATCCGCTTTTGCTTCATTCATCTTGGTTTCTCGGTAGAGGAGGTCTGCGCGTTTGCGTGCACGCAGTGTTGGGAAGTCTTCCTGCGTTCCTGCTTCTTCGATGGCATCTGCCTCTGTGGAGCGTGTGAGGATGACTTCGGCATTCTGTCTCTTAAGATGTTTCTCAATTTCCTGGACAAGTTGCAGTGTAATCTGGCTTTCAATGACTTCGCCATGACTGGCTCCCCCGTCCGGTCCCCCATGTCCAGCGTCAAGGACAATGCGCTTCCCTTCGAGTGGACTTGGGCCAAAGCTGCCGATCATGCCGCTTGCCTGTTGAGACCATGCCCAAATTCCTGCTGCTGCAATGATTAGAAGAAGTACCCACCGTTTCTTCATGTCCCGCCTCCTTTTTGATGCATTGTATGCGGAGGTGGGGGTGGGCATGTCTGGGTGGTCTTATTTAGGAAGGGTTTAGCTAGCAAGGGCGGATTACGACATTGTTTTCGCTGATTGCGACATTAATCCGATTGATTGAGACATTATTTCCGTTGATTCATACATTAAAATTTATCATTCGTACATTGCTCGAATTATGGAAACTAAGATGGCACAGTTTCTCTCTCCCTAACTAGACGCGCCTGACTCTTTTCTCCCCATTTTTCGAATGTGCTGAAGATCTTTCTAGTAAGACCTTTCCCAAAAGAAGATAGGTTCGGAAATTGCTATTTACCTAAACTACCTCATGTAGTCTAAAGTTACTGTTCGCATTGACGAAGAACCCATCTTACGGCCTCCATCAAGTCCTCTGCAATAAAGTCTGGATTAGTATCCGCCCATTTGTCTCGGTATTCTTGCAATGAACTATGTCCCCACCCTGTAAGAACCAACACTTTCATAGCTCCGACTGCATGAGCTGCCAACATATCCGTTGCACCGACATCCCCAATAAATACCGTTTTCTCTAAATCCACATTGTGTTTTCGGGACGCTTCCAAAAGCATGCCGGGTTCAGGCTTATGACATGTACAACCATCATCTGGACTGTGCGGACAAATAAAGGCATCATCAAATCCAAGTAATTGAAATTCTTCGTAAAAATCATGGATGGATGCTTCACCTCTGCTAATTCGGTGTTGATTTGTACAGACAAATATTTTAATGT
Organism: Chryseomicrobium palamuruense; assembly: GCF_042649045.1. NCBI lineage: Bacteria > Bacillati > Bacillota > Bacilli > Caryophanales > Caryophanaceae > Chryseomicrobium > Chryseomicrobium palamuruense. The sequence goes on from NZ_JBHSEF010000023.1 coordinate 4,455, forward strand.
TTTTTTCCTTCAACAACTGCAATGCTTCCTTACTAAAAGGATACAAAGAAAAATCTTTCGGATGGACGAAGTGTCCATTACCACCAATCGTGCCGTCGCGATCAATAAAAACTGCTTCAATGTTCATTGATGTTCCTCCCACTCCATAGGTTTAAAATATCTCTTGGATTTCGTATTGCCTTTAGAAATATAGCCATACGAGTCCAGCACTTTTCGCACTTGTCTGGACTGTAATTCTGGTAAATGATTTCGAATATCTGTAATCGTTAATTGGGAATTTTGAATGGAAAACAAACTGAGCACGTTAACATCAACAAACTGAGTTGCATTGAGCTTACAATTTGTACATATCCAAGTACGCATAGATTTAGTTAATAGTTGATAGCATTCCACACAGTACAAACCTTTCCTCAGGTCCAACGGGTTTATTTGATATCGATCACAGAATGACTGTTCTTGAAAACTTTGAGCTTTTTGGACGATTTTCTTTTTAAGAGCATTGAATTGTTTGTTTGAAAGGAGGTCTGGAAGTTTTTCAAGTTCTTGAATCATGAGTGGTACTTTCTTGAGAGTCAAGAACAGGTGAGGTGCTTCAAATGGTAAATCAAAAGTGGTGGATGAATTAGCCCAAACCAAGCTTGTGTATATGGGTAACTTACTATCAGGTAGCGATGCAATAAACCCATCAAGATTACGGTCTAATTGAACAAAGGGACATTCCATCGCTTGGGAGGGTCGCCCCTCAAGAGTGCGAATCATTTGTGGAGGGTTCGAATTGAATTGAATATGTCCAGCAATATTCTTCACTTCAATAATCAGCAAGTATTTTCGTGTTACCAATAAATAATCGATTTGAATAATTCTCTTTTGGTGGACACGAGTGAGAAAGTTTCGAATAACGAGTGGTGACTGTTTAAAGTTTACTTCTTCTAAAAACCGAAGAAGTTTGGCTTCACCACGATGCCCAATTTTCATATTATTCATTTGAGCTTCGATAAAGGTTTTTTGAGGGTGATCATGCGGAATTCGAGCGTAGAAGATGTCCATCATCGAGATTGAGACACCAAAGTGGTGGATTTCGATAGCTATTCCTCCTTTTTTAAGTAGAATAGCACTGTAAATCGTAAGTGTATAGAAGAATTTTACAGGGGTTGGCACTAGTGAAATTTGATTCATACATTATTTTGATTGATTGTGACATTAATTTCGTTGATTGCTACATTAATTTTGTTGATTCATACATTAAAAATTTTCATTCGTACATTACTCGAATTATGGAAACTAAATTTCCTCATACTCTCCCCTTCCATTAGAAAGGGCTTAGCTACTTAAGATCTTCCTAGTAAGACCTTCCCCAAAACCACAAAAAACCCACCCTCGCCGAAGCGAAGATGGGTTTCCGAGTTGTATCCGTAAGCGAATAAAATTCGCAACGGCTCCAACAATTAACGTTTCGAGAACTGTAGAACCGCATAATATCAATACGCTCAAGCGTATTTGTCTATTACCTGACTATTACATTTATGACGTTACAAAATTTAAAAGTTCAATTATTGTACAATCAGATTGTTTTTATGAACTGCTGCAACGACTGTTTTTCCACTTCCAATGACTGCACGGTTACCGTTCAATTGAATCACATCATAAATAGTTTTGTAAACAAAATCTGCAAGTCCTTGACCTTCAAATGTCTTTGCCCCTGATTTCACTTTGACTTTACTACCGACCTTTACCGTCTTAGTTGGTACTGGTTTTGGTGCAGCACTTGAAGAAGTAACAGACGCACCGGATTTTGTTGTGATGAATACATTGAACCCACTTGATTTCAATTTAGCTGCTAATGCATCCGCATTTGGTTTTTTACTAAATGCACCTACTTGAACTTTGAACAGTCCACCATCTTGCACCATATACGTTTGGAATCCTTTTGATTTCACTTGAACCATTAATGCTTCTGCATTCGACTGATTGCGGAACGCACCCGTCTGAACACGATACAATGTACCCACAAGCGGTTTTTCGACTTCTACCTTGTATGGTACTTTAAAATATTCACAAATGCCCTGTGCAGTCTCTTTCGCTACTTCCTTTTGAAAGTCCACGTTGATCTTCAGCAAAGCTTCACGTAAATTGTCCATGAACCCATTTTCAATTAATACTGATACCATTTTTGTTTCTCGTAATTCGTGGAAATTATCTTCCTTGATTCCACGGACGACCTGCGGTGTTCCATTCTTCAAATATTTTAGGATAGATTCAGCAAGCTTTCTTCCCGATGTACTACCGGGGAAAATATGAATACTGATACCTTCCGGGTTTGCACCACCGAACGACCCATCAAATGCATTGTAGTGAATGCTCACATAAGCATCTGCTTTTTTACTATTTGCTAGGTTTGTTCGTGCAGTAAGGGAAGTATCAGCATCAGTAGGTGCGACCAATAAGGTTTGAAATCCACAACGCTTCAATTCTATATCTAAGTATTTTACTACTTCCCTATTGAATTCATTTTCACGGATGACCCTTCCCCCCAATGATGCGATTGGAGGGGTGCGCTTACCTGCTGTTTCTAAACCATGTCCATCAGACAGTGCAATCAAATATGCCATTCAAAATCATCCTTTCTCGTTTGTATTTCCATCACGTTTATTAATAGCTAATTCAAATAATCCTGTAGCTGCTAAGCCTGCCAATCCGCCTGACCATAACCGCATTGTCAAATCAAGGTCGCTGAACGGATAAGCTACTCCACCAACTAACAGTCCAATGACTAATGCGATCAGTGGAACAATGTTTTTTGGTAAAATAATCGAACGTTTGACCAATTCCACCAATGCGGTGACGATTGGAAGAACGATAGTTGCAAAAATTAAAATATCCTGCATAAGTTTCATCCCTTCTATTCTGCTAATATTTTTTGTCTACTTTCTAATGAATCCAAGCGCTTATGAGCCTGTTTTGAAGATTCTTCAACTTTGATGATTCGTTCTCTTGATTCTTTTAATTCGCTTTTGATATTGTTCATTTCTGATTTGATTTCAGTTACACCATTGCTTATGGTTTCCAGTTTCACGATTACAGTAGTCAATGCGGACGTATCATCCTGCACGTCTTTTTTGTGATTACGTTTGGAATCAGCTATTCCTTTGTAAAGTCCGAACGCAAGTGAAACTGCTGAAATCAGTAAAGCGACTTCAATAGTCATTAACAGCACCAGTCCTTCCCGACCATAAGAAAACCCTCACTCGATATTTCAAGTGAGGGCTTAAAAGATTATTGTTCAACTATTACGTCATTGAATCCGTCTGTTCGTAAAATCGTGTCAACTTCTGCTTTCCAGTTAAGGTAAAGGGAAGTATTGACGAAATACGCCCGGTATTTTTGCTGACCTTGTTCCATAGAGATTTTAGCGTTCTGCTCAATCATACGTGCGATAAATGCGCTCATGTTTTCACCACCTTTCGATTACATCATCAGACTTGGAATGATTTCCGTTAAGATTGAATCCACTGTACTTTCCGTGTTTGCGTTTCGTTCCTGCATAAACTTGATATATTCATCTTTTTCATACTGCACCATGCTGAATTCAAAGCCTGTGAACGTTTCCTCACCAACCTCTTCTTCCACTGGTACGATATCGCTATACACCCAAACGCTTTCTTCATCAATCACCAATGGTTCAGGTCGAACCGTACTTTTTACTTTTCCATAATCTTTCATATTGGTAGTCCACCTTTCTGATAAATGTATTTGAGATAATAATTTTCTGCATATGTTCTAAGGGGTTCTAAATATTTTTGAATCAACCTGAAACTATCACAATGAATCAACCAACCTTTGTATGAATTGATTGAACACCACTCTGAATAATTCAGTTCTTGTCCTGACAATCGTTTTCGGTTCAAGAAGTTCATTTTTGCTTTGAACTGTTTGCAAGTGGTCTTTCGCAATAGCTTGAAGTTCATGAACACCCTGTACCCAACGAAATCAACCCCACGCACAAACGTGGGGAAAACTTGCCAATTATTTTTGACCGTAAGTTTCAGTTCTTTTCTTAAATAATCATTTATTTCTTTTCGCAACTGATGCAGCTTCTTTTTGCAATCACCTAAAATCACAATGTCATCCATATAGCGGTAATAATATTTGATGCGCTTTTCTTCCTTCATCCAGTGGTCAAAGTCAGAAAGATAATAGTTTCCGCTATATTGTGAAATATAATTTCCAATCGGTATTCCTGCATCATCAGGGGTCGAATCAATGATTTCATCAAGCAAGAACAATAGATCATGGTCTTTGAACAACCTACGATATTTCTCTTTCAAAATCGTATGGTCGATTGACGGATAAAATTTCTTCACGTCTAATTTCAAACAATACTGAGTGCCGGGTACGTCACTTTGAATTGCTTCACTTAATCGGTTTAGACATAAATGGATTCCCCTTCCCGGTATTGCTGAATAAGTATCGTATATCAAATGCTTGAGTAGCATTGGTTCAATTATTTGTAGAATTGCCCACTGACAGATTCTATCCGGGAAATAAGGTAGCTTGTATATTTCACGTTCTTTTCCGCTATCTCGTTTGATAAAGGTTTCATACGTTGAAGTTTGGTAGGTCTTGTTGATTAGCATTTCTTGAAGTAACCCTAGATAATAATCAGGATTTTCATCTACCATTTTGACTTCCTTATACCAACCTTTTCCCTTCTTCGCATTCTGATGGGCTAACCTTAAATTATCCATGTCATAAATCTTGGGATATAAATGTCCGTGTCTTTTCATGTTCAAATCCTTTGTATGCACATTTTGAAATTGAACGTTCAACCTTGAATGAATCAAGTCTACTAATACAATTTACTTTCTTTTTATGTTTTACCAAGGGGTAGGGTAATCAAAGTATCACGGTTATTTGATGCATTTACTAAGTGACTACCGATATTCCGATTACGATTAGTAGAAGAATTATTCACATTCCAATAGAAAGTACCGCTATTAGAAGAATTATTCCAATTACTGCCTAATTGAGTGACCAACTAATAGTGGTTTCTTTTCAAATGCTTTTATCGGTAAGACCTTTGATTACCCATATTTCATTTACTGATTAGTTAAATTTAAGCAACTTCTGACGGTACATACACCAAGCGACCACCGACACTCCGAATACGAGACGTAGAAGAATTACTCACAAGCCAACAGAAAGCACCGCCATAAGAAGAATGAGTCCAACTACCGCCCAATAGAGCGACCAACCATGAACTTGCTGTGTTATTTTGGTATAAATAATCCCCTACTGGTACGGAACTGTTTCCAGTCGTTTCGGATGGGAAGAACAACCAATCAAATTCTTCGTTATATCCAAATGCTGAAATATATCCGCTTGCTTTCGCAATCGTAATTCCTGCGTCTTTGTATGGTGCAGCGGAAATATTATCTGCAAATCCGTTGTCAGCCACATACAAGCTGTGTTCACCGTATGCATAGATGTTTAATCCATCCACCCAAGACCAGATGTTCATCCAGAAGTTTTCTTCACCACGATAAGACACCACATTGAATCCATTCGCATTTGTGATTGCACCGGATGCGTTTCCTAGTGTGGACGTTCCACCTGTCAATTCAGCCATGTTGTTCACACCGTCATCAGTTTTCGACACGCCAAATCCAATCGCTGATTGAGAGTTAAATGATGCATATTCAACAGCAAATAGAAGCTGTGTAGCTGCTACAGTTGCACCATATGCTTGTTGCCATCCAGTACCACGGTTCTGTGCAAGAATTCGTGTTTTTGCACGTGTAAGGTCTTGAACTTGACCACTCATAGGACGAACGTTTGCAACTGATGAAAGCATATCCCCTGTAGTTGGTGTGAAATCAGCAATCTGTTCGTCATTTCCTAAATTGATTCCTGCTGATACATCAAAAAGACTTGCTTCAAATGCTGACATGTAAATAAAATTCTTCTTCACATTATTGCTGATGAATGCCGGGTGAAGTTTAAATCCATCACGTTTTGTATCGCTCACATAGTAACGTGCCTTTCGTAAGTGGAAACCTTTTCCGCCTACAACTTTATCAAGCTTCAATGGAACGACCTTGTAATAAAATTTAGGTTGTTCAACCATGACTTGAACTTTTTCCCCTACAGGATAAGTTGTTGTGCTAATCGTGATTGCTTGAAGTAATGCACCTGTTTCCGTGTACCCTGCTTCACCATAGTAGGCAAGGACTTTACCTGCGTTGTTCACAATACAGCGTCTGCGACCACCAAACGCCTGAATATCGTTGAACATTGCCCCTGCTGTTCGATTTACAGCACCTGCAATACGTTTTACTGTCCGTGCTGCAAAGTCTGCTTCAATACCGACAATATCTGTTTCCGTATATCCAACATACGCTTGTAGATCAGCAATCTTGTTGTTCAGTTCTTGAATATCTCCAATAGTTGCAACTGCACCTGGGTCAACGTTCAATGTAACGTTGTTTGAATTTGATACGGTTGTGACTAATTTGAAGAATGCTCCTGAAACGGTCAGTCCGTTGTATGGCGGCATATATCCTGCAACGCTTGCGATTGTCACAGCGTAAAGAATTTCCCCTTCTTGTGGGTCTAACGCATAAAGTCCAATCGTACGCATGTAATAACCAGTTGTAAGTGCGGTGTTCGTTACCGCACCTTCAACTTGGATTGCCACACTGTTTGTTCGAATGACACGACTAATAGAAGTTGTTTGTTTCACACCAGTAAGTGCAGTCAATGTGGGAAGTTGTGCATCAGTGTAAGTTGCATCTGACACATTGATTTTTGTGAATTGCACGTTTCCAGTACCTGCAATCATTTTGGCCATTAATGCTTGACCTTTTTGAGTTATAATCAGTTGTTTAAATTCAGCCATTTAAGTTAGACCGCCTTTCAAATTTTAATTAATTCCATTAATTGAAGTGATAGATGCATTTGAACCAACTGTACTTTCACCAGTAGTTGTAATTTCTTCATTAAAGTTATCCGTGATTAATACAGAAGCAGTTCCAACGATCCCACCACCTAGTTTTGAATCTCCCTGAATTGTTACCTCTTCCTGATATGCATCTGATAATTCAGTGACATTTACAGAAGATAAAGATGCTGCAAGCTTTGATTCACCTGAAATATTGAAATCTGCATTGTACGCATCTGATAATTCGAACATGTTGAATGAAACGAATCCTGCTGCAATCTTTCCTTCACCTTCACTGTCACAATAGATTTCATTACTTGAAGTCAGTTCCAAATTCACTGGTATCATGTAACCCAATAAGTTTTGCAGTTCATCGACCTGACCCGGTAATTCAAGATGAGTAATGATTTCCATCCGATATTCATTGAATTCTGCGTTGATCGTGAAGTTCATTCCGTCACTTAGAAAGATTAATTTTTCAATCAAGGCTTTGTAAGTGTACGGAACAACATCATTCCATCTTGCCATTACTCTTGAAATACGTGATTTCAGTGTGTCATCCGGTGATGGGAAGATTTTCAGCAATCGTTCAAATCGCACAATACCAACTTCATCAGAAGTAAGAATGAACTGATTGTTCAAAATGCGTTCACTTTCATCAGCGACCAATTGAAATTCAGGGTTTTCTGTGTTCATGATTTCTCTAATTTCACGGTAGTCCTGAACGTAAGGAGGAAGATAATCTAAAAGTCGAATATCTCTAAGCATTGCTAACACTTCCCATGATCGGAATCTGATAAGCAGACAACGTAAGGTTTGCGGACGCACCATTTATTCTTGTATTTCCAATATCCACAATCCCTTGAATGGCCAATATTCTTGTTTCGATTTGGGCCACCCTCACGACAACAGTTGTCAGGTTCGCCCATTCCATTCTTAATTCCAATAAATAATTTGAAATCACATCTTCAATTTGAGATTGTAAAGTTACAAATGAATATCCTTCATCGAATGTCAACGTGGATGCGACATTGATTACGACTTCATCAGTAGTATCAACAGTTACGACATGACCGATTGGCGCAATCCCAAGTCCTTTTCCGTCATTGGAAGGGTCAATCTCATTTTGAACATTATCAACTAGAATTGAACTTGCCTTATTGAAGTCAGAATCAAGAATGGTCAATTTAACCGTTCCACCGCCATTCCAAATTGGAGTGACCTTAGTTGACCCTACACCTGCAATGGCATTTGTTTTTTCAATATAATCTTTCTTGTTCCCACCGTATGGTTTAGTTTCGAATGAACTAAAATAGCGTGTACGCAAGCTTTCCGTACTTTCCTCATCTTCTCCCGGAATCAGCACTTGGGTCAGGACAGCAGTTTCAAGTCCTTCAATATAGTTGATTGGAATAAGTTCCCCAAAGTATTGATTACCTGTTGCACCAATCGTTTCACATTCCAGTTGATAGATTCCGTTTGAAATTTTACCTTTAACGTAATAGTTCAATTGGTTCAAACTGAATCTTGAACCAATTGGAATATCCAAATTTGTTGGTGTAAATTCACCTTGAAGTAATGCATAAGTCGCTTCATATGGTGAAATCCCACGTTCTTTCGCACGTCTGATAAGAAATTCTCGTGATGCTGTATCGCCAAATGTTTCTTGTAAAATCACATCAAATTCAATATACATAAGTTGAAGTTCGACAGCAGCAGGTGCAAGTGCATCAAAGATGATTGAACCTTCACGTTTATCAAACTGATTCGGAACACGGTTTAACATTCGTTCTAAAATAATTTCATAGGTCATAGATTCATACATCAAATAGTCACCACCCTTTCTGCTTCGACATCACCATAAATCGTGTTTACAAGAAATGTCGTATGAATTTTACTTTTTTGACTTGTGTCAAAAGAAAAAGCACTGACATCCAAGATTCGTGAATCTTGTGTCAGTGCTTCTTTAATTCGTCTAACCAGTTCAGGACAAACATACGTCACTGGTTCACCGTATAGATCAAGTGTCTCTATTCCGTAATCCCAAGAATAGATGACATATTGATATCTTTCAGTGTTCAGTATCTTATAGATTGCCTGTGCTACAGCTTCAAGTTCATCAACAGTTCCTATGATGAATGATTGTGCTATCTGCATTCGATAAGTCAGACTTGGTTGTTCTTCAATCTCAAAATCTTCCGGTAAAAATCCATTTTGGGGAATCATGTCATCACCCTATCTATCACAATGTATTTTTGACCACCTTGCATCTGAATCATCAATACTTCTTCACCCACTTTTAAAGCATTGTGAATCATGTATTTTTGCTTTGAACTTTGACCGTCCAACTTCAATTCCGTTTCAAAATCAGTCACATTTCTAGTCAAAACTAATTGTGCATTGGTCAATGTCATTTTCTGTTCAACATTCACTTTGAGTGGAGAAATGGAAGTTACTTTACCATAAACAATAGCGGTTGGTTTAGTTGCATTTACAGCATCAACTGCTATTCGTTGCATGGCCTTTGAAAAGCTTGTAAAATCACGCAACGAAATCACCCCCACGTAAAGTTAAATCCATTAAATGATCATCATTTCTGAACTTATGCTTGCACTTTTCAACTAACATCAGGTTATTTGTTTTGATGTCTCCCAAGTTCAACTGTACAACGACCATTGAACCTGCCCTTACTCTTGTATCTCCAAGTGCATTTGTGATGGTCAAATTTCTTGTTTTCTTGTTGTATAACGCAAGTAATGCATCTGCTTTAGCTTTCCCGTTCTCACCCTCTTGTAGGGTATCGAAATGTTGAAGTACGCCCCATGCATTGATATTTTTAGAATCTTGAGCAATGTACACGTCACGCTTACCGCTTTTTTCGTTTTCGTATACAAGTTTCACTTTGTTGTAGGTCTCCGAATCAATAGATGATGTATAGTCAAAATTTTCACCTGTCTCTTCATCAATCAGCAAATCAAGGCGCATTGATTCAAGACCTTTCAATGTAATTTTTCCAAAATCATCATACATGACGAACATTCGCTTTGTATTCTGCATGGTCAAATCCAATGAATTTTGAATCATATCGAACAATGCAACGTTATCTTCAACCCTAGATGCAATCTTGAATCCTGTGTTTTCTAGTGTTCCCGTCTGCATTCCAAAATCCTTAGCAAGCATCTTGATGAATTCACCTGCTGTTTTATTGGTATACACATACGTATCTTTATTTTTCAGATATCGCAATTGGTCGTATGCAGTCACGCTGATCAGTTGTTCTTTGTCACGCTTTTTCATGAATACGAATCCGTAAAAAACGTTTTTACCGTCTACTGTCATTCGTACCGGATTTCCTTCTGTAAAGCTTAGTTCGTCATCTTTTACTACCGAAAAAGTCAATTGACCGGGTGTTCCTGCTCGTTCGGTTGACCAAACAATATCTTGTTCGACAACCGGAAGATAAAGTTTTCCACCGTTTTGAATCATCAGTTCAACTTTCAACAGAAACACCCCCTTATACTGGTATAGTCAATACCTGACCCGGATAGATTAGATTTGGATTTTTGATTTTATCTTTGTTCGCATTGAAAATTTTAGGGTACTGACTACCATTTCCATAGTAACGTTTAGCTATCGCCCATAATGTATCGCCACGCACAACTTTATACGTTTTTGCGGTTTGTTTTGGTTTGGGTGAAGAAACATCACTTCTTGGTTTAGTAACGGTTGCTGATGGTTTTGGTGATGTAAAATTAATCTTTGCTGTCTTTGTACCATAATCCCGGTACTGCTTTAATTTGATTGAAATCATCAAATCAAAACCGTTCCCGGCATCTTCATCAACCTGATAATCTTCTAGTGATACTTTCAAGTTGGTATCGAACATCATTTTTCCATCAGGAAAAGTTCTAGTTACGATAAACTGAAAAGGTTCTTGACTATTTTTTAATGCTTCTAATTGGTCAAGATAATAGCTAGGTCGTTGGAATCCATCTTTGTAAGTTGCAAATGGATATTGAACTTGTGGAATCATGGCATCAAATGTGATATCAGTCAAAGTAGCTTTTTTCAAAATATTGATTTCACCATCATTGATCAGTGTCAAAGTATTATTTTGATTATTCACTTTCAATTGCAGATTGGAAGGTGCTATAGGTAACAGCACCTTATCCAAATAGAAAAAATAAGGCATTAACTATGCACCCCTTCTGCTGAACTTTCCATTGCTTCTTCTACACCTTCCGTTAAATAATCAATCACACCATCTAAATCTAAATCATTGTTGATAGTATTATGGTTTACCATATCAACTTTAATTTCTGCTGTTGTAAATCGGTTGATGATTTCACGTTCGGCTAGATCACGCATGTATTTCAGTTCCTCATTGGTGAAGTCCAGTGCATCTTTCATAGCTGCGGTATTAGCAGCAGTATCAGCTACGTTTTTTGGTACTTTGTCGTATGCTGAACCTCCACCTTTTCCGCCTGTACCATCTCCACCACCTAGACCGCCCATTTCATCAAATGATGGAATATTGGCCATATCAAGTGCGTTCTGATATTCGCTAGGGTCAGGAATCTCACCAACATCAAATAGTGATTTAGGGTCAAACCCTGAAACCTTGTCCTCAATCCCTTCACCGAATCCATAACCTGCATCCCATGCAGCACCCATGTCCAAATATCCAACGGTATCAAAACTGACCTTGTTAGGTACTTCAGGCGCTTGTACTGAACTTAGATAATCACCAGTCATATTGGAACGATTTAGACTGACCTTATCCGGCATGGTAGGCATTGTGATACCTGAACCGATACTATCAACAAATGATTGGACACCGCTTCCCACTGATAGGTTCACTTCACCGACAGTTCCGATTTCTACACCCGGAATCATGTTCGCTAGACCAATCAACTTGTTCAATCCACTAGCTGCGGTATTGACGATTGCAGAAATTCCAGTAAGAATGCTATTTGCAACATTGATTGTACCCTGACCGACAGCCTGAAATACTTTAGAAGTGAATGTTTGGAAATGATAGAATCCCATCTGTAGACCGAAAATCATCGAATTCCATCCGTTTGCAATCCCTTCTGCACTTGCCATTGCAAAATTATAGATTGCATCCAAGATGACCCGGATGAGGATATTCAGACCAATCCAACCCAACTGCATCAAATACAGTCCAATCAAGAAACCATTTGTCAGCATTTCAGCAGTCATGATACCAACATTCAAGATGAAGATTAAGATGTTCAGTATTCCAGTTCCAAGCCATGCAAATGCACCAAAAATCAATCCTGTTGCACTAATTGATGTTCCTGCAAATTTATTGATAGCTGCAACCACCGCATAAAATACCGCAATCAAAGCAATGACAGCAATGATTATCCAAGTGATAGGTGAAGCTAGTAATGCTGTATTCAGTCCATATTGTGCTGCTGTAGCCGCTGCTGTTGCGCTAGCTTGAACACCTGTAGCCGCTGCATGTGCATAAGATGCAAGTGCTGATGCAATTTTGATACCGGTACTAATCATCTCAAGTGTTCGTATCACTATCAGATATCCTGCATAGATGCCCATTGCAGTAACGATACCCATAATGAGTGGTTCAATAATCGACCAGTTACCAACGATAAATCCACTAACAGCGGATATCGTATCTAGTAAGGTCATTGTGATACCTGCAAGTATCATCATTCCATTGACTAGATTTGATATCATGTTTTGAAATCCTTCTGAATTCGCAATCTCATTCATTCGTTGAAGAACAGGTTGGAATGCCATCAAGGATTGGTTCTTGAATCCTGTCCATATCTGATTGAATGTCAAAGGCATCTGTTCGAACTGATCGTTTATTGCATCTGTTGCAGACAACATGGCATTTTTAACAATTTCGGCTGAAACTTCACCATCGGATGCCATTTCACGAATCTTACCGATAGGAACATCCATATAATCTGCAATCGCCTGAATGACGTTAGGTGCAGATTCAAATACTGCATTCAATTCTTCACCACGTAACACCCCTGAACCCAATGCTTGGGTCAATTGCAGACTTGCTGAACTCATTTCTTCTTGTGATGCCCCTGCAATAATGAACATCTTGTTCAAGTTTTCAGCAAATGCAATGGTCTCTTTGTTCGAATCAAATGCATCACCTGCACGTAATCCAAGTTTGGCCACTATATCAGCAGTCGCAAGATATGAACCCCGTGAACGTTCAGCAGATGCATAAATCATCTTTTGAAGTTCTTCTGTCGTCTGTAGACCATCATTCATCATGTTTAATCGTGCAGTAGTTTGAACTAATTGGTCTGATAAGTTCAAACCATTACCCAATGTATGAAAGGTTGCATAGGTCGCAACCAGTGCCAAAACTTTATTCTGTAATGAATCAACAGCAGAAGAACCTGCACGAATATCTTTATTTAGATTTTCCTGCGCTCGTTCATTTTGACGTATGTTGTTTGTCATTTCGTCAAATTGTGCATTAGCAGCATTCAAATCCTGACGAATCGAATCAAAGGCGGAAGAATCGAATGAACTATTCAAAGCCCTATCCATACCTTCAAGCGCATTGACAGTTGAATTTACTGCATTTGTCACGTGCATCAATGGGGATGTCATATTGTCCATCAATTCAATCTGTGTTCTAATTGTTGCCATCTTTTAGCTTCACCTACCTCTCTTTTTAGATTTTGCATTTCGTTTTAGATCGTTGTTCTGTTTCTTTTCCGCATCAATTTTTATTTGTATAGAAGCAATGACAAATGCTTTTTCATTTTCTTCTAGTTCTATAAATTGAGATGGTAAGATGTTTAATTTGTGAAGGCAATAGTAGGCAATATTCGCTTCACTATCGCCTTCATTTATTAGTTTTTTGCTTCTTCAACTTTTTCTTCCAATGTAGTATTGAAGCCATTGAAATTCTGAATGAAGCTTGCAAATTCGTTGTATTCACCCGGGTCATCAATCATTTCTTTCAATAAATCTTCCGGGGTTTTAACATTATACGAATCTTGAAGTTCAGCGTTGTAAAGGTTTGGTTCAACAACCGATTTCACCATCATCTTTGCAAGATATAGGCTTGAATTTAGCTTAGGACGATACATATTCGCTTTACCTTTCACTGGTACTTCGAAAGTACACGCATCACGAATATCTTCATTTTCTTTTGTGGTCAATGGTTTGATGACCCATTCCAATGCGTTACCTTGTTCATCTGTTAATGATTTGGTAGCAGGGAATGTTGTATTTTCCTTTTGAATTTTATTGCTTTTCAAGAATCGGTTTAAGTTTGACATGTAGTTCACCTATGCCTTTCAGATTTTAGTTAATAAAAAAGACCCACACTATCAAAGTGTGGGTAATGCTTAGACCATTCCATTGAGTAATGAGAATGATTCAGGCATTTTGAAATCTTCAAAAGTACCTTCAATCTCTTCATCCAAGTATTCTCCATCTGCATCAAATTTAGCTAGTACGCCACCATCTGTATTACAGTCAAGGAATACAATTGTTTGGCGACCTGCATCAGAAGAAGGGTCATTATTTGTAATTTGGATTTCAAAATACGGGTCAATACCGGTATTTTTGTAATCAAGTAATGCTTGACGGAAAATTGATTGATTGTAGTGTGCAGTAGCTGAAAAAGAACCTGCCAATCCTACTGTCTTGTTCCCTTCCATGATACGTCCAAGAATCGGAACAGTCGTCTTAGATTTATCAATACGACCTTCAAAATCAATCATCTGCATGAAATTGTAGCGATTACCGCCAATCGTGATGAAACATTCAGCAAGCTTTGCAGAAATCGTATCTTTCCCTTTCATCGTCACATTGTTCATCAACTGTCACTCCTTTCTTATCCTACGACAACTGTCATATACAGTTGCGCCATTGTATTTACGACAGTAACAGCATCGTTCACCACTACCGCTTTTTTCGTGTCACCTTGACTTACCGAAACGTCTGCATCACTAAAATCTTCAATGGCACGAATCGTTTGAAGCTGTTCATGATGTTTTACAATGTCAGACCATAATGAGATGCGTCCGGCTTCATCATTTGGAACGTTTCCAAGGTATTTCGTATTGAAAAGAACCGCAATATCATTTGCGATTTGATCTAGCACACGAACCGTCTGATTTTCTTTGAATACGTCACCTTTAGTGTCAGATGTAGTAACCAATGAGTTGATATCAGAAAGTACACGGATATCTGCACCCACTTTATGCAGTGTAAATTCACCTGCTTGAATGGCCGCTTCTAATTGAGATTGTGTGAAATCAGCTTCAACCGCAAATTCACCATCATAACGTTTGTTCAGATTGGATTTGTTCACTTCACATCCTGCAATGATTCCAGTCACCCAATACACAAGGGAAGCTTCATTTTCACCGACATCAGACACTGAATTTTTGACATTCACGACACCCTCATAGTCAGCAGCCTTTTGATGAATGACCGCTTGGAATTTTTGTCCGATTTCATCACGTAAACGCTGTGCAAAATTTGCATACAATCCTTTTGTTACTGAATCAGTTGTCACTACGCCCAATGCATTATAAGAATAAGATTCAATCTTATCCAAGAATGCTTGGTGTGCTGTTCCATTGACTGTTCCATTCGTTCCACCAGTGAAAGGTGTAGAAGCTGTGACCGCTAAAGTTGCAGCAGATTTGAATGAAACATACTCATTCGCTACTAATTCAGCAGCAGTTGCTACAGTTTGTTGGTCAACGACTGTAGTATCAATCAATGTACGTACGTCAAACTTTGCAGGATTGTCCACATTCGCTTGAATAACTGTTTTCAATGCATTTCCACGTGTTCCACTATAAAGGGCTGTAGCGAACGTATTTGAAGCTTTAACGCCACCACTTGTTAGCTTATATGCGAAAAGTGTTTTTGCATTTTGAAATAGATCACGCAATCCTTTTAATTTCGGATGAGTGTATGGATAGCCGAAAATCTTTAACGAATTCTTTTGAAAGTCTGCTGACGTTACTTCAAAGACCTCATTATCCTTTCCCCAATCTAATTCAAGCGGCATAGCTACGACACCCCGACTTGATAGATTTGCATTTGCTCGTGCTAGTGAAACAAAGTTGATGTATGAACCGGGAAGAACTTTGTTTTGAGTTAGGAAATTTCCACCGCCTAATGGCATATTAATTCACCTTACCTTTCATATATTTATCAATCAGTGATTCAGCTTGCTCAAAAGAATATTCTTTTCCATCTTCTAAGACGACACCAAGAATATCCTTTCGATTGTGAAACTGCTTTGCTGAAAGCAACTGACTTTTTGAAAAAACAGGTGCTTTTTGTTCTTCTGTTTTTTTCGTTGTCATTCTGTTCATCCTTTCGCATCAGAATTTACATTCACACTGTCCATCATGTCTTGCGGTGCTTCTACTTTATAAATGAACATGTCGTAATTCACAAAGAAGTTAAGAACTCCATCAACCATTTCAGATGTCATCTTCATTCCACGGGTTAGATCACCGTTCACAGTGACAACATCCAAGCAATTGTATAGGCGTTCGATGACCGCATTGATTTCAGCTTTTCTCTCATGAGTTGAAGGAAAGTATTGAATGCAGAACTGGTTGCTTCTGAAATATCGCTTGTTCAAAAATAAATCATTGGTTGGGTTGATACAGAAAATAAAAAAACAAGGCTCTTTGAGACCTTGTTCTAAGCTTTCCGTATAGATCGTATACGTATCAGCAGTTTCATTAAATTCTGAATCAATCGCAATACTGACTGCATCCACGATATGATTAATCATTTGAATATCTCACCTAATTTCTTTTTAAGTTTACGCTCAAGAATAGAAGGTGCGGTTGCTTGTATCTCTTGTTCAGAAATGGTCAACATGAATCTTCCCTGCACCCAACCTTTATGATTTCTTGTTCTATGTCCAAATTCTACGTAAGACGCATAATCTACAGGGTTGATGATTTCAATCACCAATGTATTCCCACGCTTGTTCACAGTAATGGATTCAGCAAATTTCTTTGCACCATTTCCGCCACCAAATGCAGAAGATAGTTCTGCCTCACGCTGTGAATGGGATGTCCATCCACGTCTAAGTGTTCCACCCATTGTTCCGTCAGTGTACTGACCGACAGGTGTACGCTTGATTACTTTTGCAAGCAATCGTGCTGCTAATTCTTTTGCAAGAGATTCAACAAAAAGGTCAAGGTCAGCCTGATTTAACTTCATCAGATTCTTTTGAAATCGTTTCATTTGGGTAAGATTTACCTTACCCATCCTTCTTCCCATTATGCCCACCCCTTAAATAGTTCAAGGACTATTTCTTGGTGTGTGTCATACATTGCAGGTTCACCACTGCTTTGATACTCATTGGTGACCCCACTTTGTGTGACAGTTATTTTTGAACCCGGCTTAATTCGAACGTCAGGGGAAATGAACAATTTAACTACTTGTTGAACTTTAGCTGAATTTCCCATCTGCTCGTTGTTTTTCACAGTTGTGAATGAAAGCCTACATGGTTGATTGTTTAAAACAGGAACTTCTGATTGACCAGTGGACTTGTTCGGTTTCTTATATGATTGATATTCAATGACTGTACATACTCCATCATAGGTACGTTCAAGGGTTGCACGTACAATCACCACCTGATTTTGCGATAAGATGCGAATTCACCCCTTCCATTCATTCTTAGAAAGGTTATCAGCATGTCAAAGTGTGAGGATGAATCAGAACTTCCAAACTGTACGTTGGTATCACCAATCTGTACCGCTTTGATAGCCTGTTCAATCTTAAATCCAACTAGCGTTCCACTTTGCTTTTTACTGAATAGGAATTCCCCACAAATCATATCAATAGCCACGAAATATAAACCGTCAGGAATGGATGCTGTATTACATTCAGACTTGATGTCATTTTCAACCTTCTGAATCGAGAATGACAACATCCAAGCATCAGTATTAGTTGCTACATAACCGATTGATTCAAGACGTTTCAATAGATCAGTGTAGAATTCATCCGTTAGAAGTGAATCAACCATAATCAGTTTGATTTCATCAACTACTGGTTGGAAATCAGTCATACGTCATCCATCCTTTCCGTTTATTATCCTCGTGAAATGATACGTGCGATTGGAATAGCTTTGTGGTCAAAATGTTTACGACCTGCGCCTGCACCACCATCGTGAACCAATTCCCAGTTAGCACCGTTAGAAAGTTCAGCATCTGTTGGTGAATTAGTCGCCATAGCTGATTTAGTGAATGAAATACCGTATGGCGCAAATACTTTACGTTGACGTGAGTAAAGTAATGTTTGACCACCGTTTGTCTTTTCATCACGAACCATAGCATAAGGAACTTCAACGCCTACATCTTCATAATCAAATGCACCGTTACCAAGAATGTATGAAGTATATTTTGTATATCCGTCACCTGCATCCGGTGCAGATTCAGGAACATCTTCTGTAGGCATTCCATCGTCAATGATCACTGCACGACCATTCCAAGTCGCAAGTTCAAGTTGACGTTCAATACCGTTTCCATCAGTGTACGTCATGTATGAAAGAAGTTTTAGGTTTTCAAGGTTTGTGGCTAAAGTTGAATGCATGATTGCAATAGTGAATTTAGATTTCTTGTCACCCGATGCTTTTTGGATTGCAGTGTTCAATGTTGCAGCACTTACAACTTGCTTGTCAGCAGTTGCTTCTGCACTGATATCATACGTATGGCCATTTACGAATTTAAGGTTTCCTGCACCTGTCATTGAGAAGATACCATTAAGGATTGCTAGAATCGTATCTTGGTCAATTTCATCCCAATATTCAGCAACCTGTTTGGCTACATTGTCCATGAAACCTGCACCATCGGTAATATCTTCTGCAAAGTCACGTTCTACCCATGCTTTCGCACGACCTGTAACGACAACCCCACGTTCATATGTTGTTGTACTTGTTGCTGTGATGTCAGTTGTTCCATCATAATTGAGTGGCGCACCGTCAATGCGACCATACATAGGAATCGTTGCGAAAACTACCCCTGTTTGTCCGCTGAACGCTTGACGAATCTGACTGTTCGGTGTTAATGCACGTGATTTCACTAACTCATTTTTCTTTAGTTTTGGAACGATATCTACGTATTTCGCAAATGCTCGTTCGTTGAATGTTTTAGAATCGAATTTTGCCATTTAATTTCACCTGTCCTTTTTAATTTTTAGATGTCTGCATCCGGGTTTTCATCTAGATATTTAGCAAGTTCATCATAGTTCATTTTTGAGATATCCACTTTACCGTCAGGATTCTCTTTTCCAGTCTCACCCGGTACAGCACCTTTCATTTGTTGCTGTGTGCCTGTCTCAAAGAGGAATTTAGAATCTTCCGCTTCCGTCAAAGTTTTCAATTGGTCAGCCAAACCTTTAATTGAACCGTCATCATTGAATTCTACTTTTTCAAGGTCTAGATCAAGTAACGCACGAACCGCCTTTTCGTTTTTCGCTTTAGAAGCTGCAAGTGCAGCAGAAATGGCTGCATCTGTTTTTACCTGCTTGATTTCAGCAGCACGTTGTTCGTCTTTTGTCTTGTTCTCTTCTTGTAATGTAGTAATCTGCTTTTTCAGACCTTCCACATCTTCTGTAGAGTTTTTCAATGTTTCAATTTGTGTATCACGCTCTTGGATGTCAGTTTCTAGACGTTTCTTTTCTGTATTGACCTCATCAAATCGAGACTTGGGAATATATGATTTCAATTCTTCTGCGGAAGCATCAGCCGCTTTTTGAGCATCCTCTTCACTAAAACCCAATTTTAAAAAATCTTCTTTTTTCATTTCATTTTCCACCTTTCAAATTCATTGTTTTTTCGTGGTTCAGTCCACGTCCATTTGTCTTGTTCTTTTACGTCTGCAATACCAAAAAGACGATAGCGCATGTTTTAACCCAAACACGGAAGGGAGATAATTAGACCACCGCCTGTCCGCCTAAATAGGCATAATAAAAAGCACCCTGTTTAGGTGCTTTGTCAGTCCTGCATCTTATCCCAATCATCACCAAGAAGCTGTTCCCACGTCTTTTTCTTCTTGATACATTCATCATATAACCCAATCAAGCCCCCATACTGTTCATCAATATCAGGCATTCCATGACTATATGCAAATGGCTTTGAATTGAATAACTTATGATATTCCAAATACTTCTTACCTTCTTCTGATAAGTTCAATAGTTCAATATCTGTTTCATCTAGTTCATATTCCAATTCACATCACCACCTTTATTTATAATCCAGTTCATGGGTCTGAATGTAATCAAGAACCAACTGGTAGACCTCTTCATAGGTTGAAATTGTATTCGGCATTAGTTCATCAATGATTGTTCTTGTTTCCGCATCATAAACGAATTTATATGACCCAAATTCAGCCCACACTTCACTGGTAGCACCATTGAATCCACCATCTTTACTATATGCATTGTCATGTCCCCAAAATCTGTTGTTGTGAGGGGATAACCTTGCTTTTGTGACCATTCCAAATGCATCTGAAAACAGTGCAATCTGCGCTCTAGACTTTTCATCCGGGAATCGGTCAATTAGATAACGGAAAAAGGCTAGTCGTGCATCAGATGAAATCCTATCCAAGCTTTTTAGATGCTTGATGGATTGTCCATTTCTACCGTTCTCCCAATCAATGGCCTTGTTGACCATATTCAGAACATCTTCTTGAATAGCAGCAAGCATTTTTGCACCGTGAATGGTTTCAGTATGCGTCAATGTGTAGAATCCATAAGTGTTTCCATCTACATCTTTCGCAAGCCTAGTATTGGCCAATAACCAATCTAGTTGATGGAACTCTTCATGGAATTTCGTACCCCATGCTCCTTGTCGTCCGGTCTCTGCTTTCTTTTCCCATGAATTAGCTTGCATATTCATTTTGACCATTCGACTTGAAGGAGAATAGTGTGCCCCACTTTTACTGAAATACTGATTATTTTTCACATGTTCACTTAATCGGTCATATAGCAATAGATCAGCAGCAGTCACACCATCTAAAATGGTCTGTAATTCATCAGTGTAGATGTCTGCTTTCTCATGACCATTAAATGTGCGTTCATGCTTCTTTGCAATCCGTGATTTAATCGGTGCTGAATTGTCTACTGGTACAACATTTGTTTTGTTACCACCGTCTAAGAATGTCTTTTCCCATTCAGGATATGTCATATTGGACGGAACATAATACGTTTGACCATTTTCATCACGTGCAGCACGTTCACCTAGATCAAACTCATCATCGAATGATGGAACAGTGACTGACCTGCATCGTACATGAAAAGGTGGTGCGGTCACACCCGGCTGATAGTCTTTCATTTCAAATACTTTACCATCCAATGTACGACAGATGAGGGATGTACTTGAATCCAGTGTGGCCACTATCTCAAATTTTTCTACATCCAATTCATTGAACGCATCCTTTTGTGATGCAGAAGCAAAATAAGATGCTTCTGTCATGACCAAGCTGATTGCATTACTTTTAGGTGCATTCATCTTTTTGGCAATGTTCTTGATAGCGACATCCGGGGAACTACCTGTGATGACCATTTGCGTAAGTTCATTGTGAAGTTCATTGATAAGCTTGGACTTGTTATCCCAAATTCGAGTGCTGAAATTTCTTCCATCAGCCGCCCATGGCTTTGCAATGATTTTATCAATCCGGTTCTTATCCAGTGCGGAAACATCAAATCCGATATTGAACCCTTTTTGAATTTCGAACAACGTCTGATAATATCCTTCTGTATACACTGACCGTGCGAACGCATCTAATTCATCAAGTTGATTTCCATATAGGACTTCCAGTGACTGCTGCATCTGAATCTTCATGGCTTCAAGCTTTGATATGTGATATCTAGCAGAAGCATTCTCAAGCTGTGTCATCCACAATTGATTCATATCGTTCAGTTCACCGTATTTGATATATTCTTTCACATCCCACTTGAATTCTGCAAGTTCTTGAGATGATAGAAGTCTACGTGCTTCCTGCATGGAAATATTGTTGTTCTTTGCCAATCGTTGATACCAAACTTGAATCTTTTCTTCAATCTCACGTTGTGCAGCGTTAAACTGTCGTTCCATACTGATGATATTTCGTTCTGCTTTTTTGTTTACTGCTGCTTCCATCTGTTCAAAGCGTTGAATCCAGTAAGCATCATTCTTCATTTCCATCACCACTATCTACAGGCGGATTGAACGCACCTGCATATTGGGTCATTTCTTCATCCTTTTCTTGCTGTCGTCTTTCCATCTCTAGTTGCGGATTGTCCACCCAAGGGTGATTTGCAACCAATGTTTCATCTGACAGAATGCCGAACGAATCTTTGATGTTCTTGATGACTTCTGATTCACTGATCATGATATCACGATTGAAGATGACTTCAACTTCTTCCTGTTCAAAATCACCTAATCCATTATTGAACAAATGAACATTGATGAACCATAGCATATCTTCAAGGGATGCCTGATATTCAGTTTCCATCTCATTTGCATCAAGGTCGATATCAGAATACATGGACTGTATGTTCATCTGATTTGGATTTCCGTTCAATCGGTCATCCTTTGCATCATATCCTTTAGCATTTTCAATGATTGCCTTTTTGAAGATTTCAAGAATGGCTTTGTAATTATCCGAATTGACTTCAACCTGTAGGGTTTTCAAGTCGCCCCCTGCCCCATCTACCGTTTTCACTTTTACAGCACCATAAGTGGCCAGGTTCTTTCGGAATTCACCCAAGTTTTCACCATCATAGTTCACTAGGACAAGGATTGTATTGCGCATATCCTCTTCCATGTTGTTTTGGAAGTTGGATAGGATGACATTCAAACCATCCTGTAAGGTCTTGACCTTACGAATCAACGGAATCTCTTTCGCATTGTACTTGAAAGGAATCAACGGAATCTTTAACCAGTTCCAACCTTGTTCGATGATTTCATCTCCATTTACGGTTGAAGTGGTGAAGTAATTGCTAAATGGTTCTTCATCAGGAACAAGCTTACTTCCATCTAGAACGAAACGATAGATACCTGTTGCATCATAGACTTCAATCTTCTCCACAATTGTTTCACGCTGACCATCATACATAATGACTTCATAAATACGAATCGCATATTCCAGTTCAGTATGTTCTGCATCCTTCCAACCCGGAATGATTTCATAACTCTTGAACCGTTTGAACGAAAGTTCACCTTGTTCATTGTAGTGGATGAATAACCACCCAATACCACTGTTAAGTGAATCTTCACCAATGTTCTTCAACAGTCGCTGAAAACGTTTATTGAAAATCTTCTTTAGCAGCTTGTTATACAATTCATTTTCTGACTTGAAAACAAGCGGTTGACCTAGCAAGTAGTTCTTCTTTTGGTCTACCATCTTCCCATACTGGTTATCAACAATGCGATTGTTTGGAAGATTCCGGACTTCTTCCAACTCACCATTTGCGCCAATTACTGTCCGCTTCTTCATGAGGATGTCATGATCACCGTCATAGTATCGTTCACCATCAATCATTTCTTTCCTACGCTTTGAGACCCTGAAACGTTGAATCTCTTTTTCAATGAACTCTGCATCCGTCAATTTTGAAGCAGCATTTGTGTTCATGGTCGCCTTGTTCTTCCGCTGCCACTGAAATAAGAACTCAAACAATAATTTCACCACCTTCCTAATGGAATCATTGTCACTAACTCGTAAATGTGAGATAATGACAGTAATCAAATACATTACTCAATTCCAGTGTGAATTGCAGTGAACTAAAGAAACCGCTAACTGTGAATTAGCGGTTTCTTTTTGTTTTAATCTAAACATTCGGCAATTTGATAAGCTTTCGCAATCTTTGAAAACTGAATCGCTAACCAATCAACTACGGTCTCTTCACTAAGTTCACGCATATCCAGTCCTGATTCATAAAGGAATGCATGATTGATTTCATGACGAAGCACTTTACGCTTGTATGCTTCAATGTCATGTTTGTTCATCACATCATAATCAGGGTCAACGACTACGATCAGTTGCGTGGTTGAATCAAAATAACCGTCACACTCTTTTAGTCTTGGGTCATCCTGTTCTTTGCTGAACCTGATTTCATAATCCACGCCCAATATGTTCACTTTTTTCATGTGCTTCTTCCCTTCTAATCAAAACTGAATGTCTCACCTTTGATGAACTCTTCCAGTGCATAACGCATGGCATCAAGTAAGTGGTTGAAGTCATCAATCGGTTTGTTTATCTTCTTGCCGAACTTGTCTTTCGCCCATGTGTAGTTGCTGATTTCCGTTTGGAAGTTCACACATCGTGGATGAATGATGATTTCATAATCTTGGATGAAGTCGATTCCGTTATTCACAGAATCTTTCCCCTTCCTTGCACCTTTGATGTTGCTGATTCCAAGTTCACGTAATCGGTCTATTGATTTAGGTTCAGCAGAATCTGCCCGTATGCGTTCTTTCCTGAACCCCATTTTCGTAATCTCTTCACTGATCGCTTCATTCGACATACCTTCTTTGTACATCTCATCGAATACATAAATCTTCTTGTTCGCTGTATCGACCATTCCACACCATAATGCAGAAGGGTCATTGGTATAACCGAAATCAAGGCCGAATGCAGACTTGATACCGCTGATTCTCTTGACCGTTTCCAAATCAAAATTCTCTTCTCGCCAATTTTCATAGACAAGACCTTCAACAATCCCCCACTCTCCAAGTCCTGCAACCCGATAACGTCTTGGATTGTTCTTCTTCATAGTCTCGAATACTTTTTTATCAGCAGCATCTAAGAACTCATTCATCAGGTAGTTGGTCGTAATGGCCAATATGTCTTTGTCCGGTTCAGCATCAAAGAACCGCTTCTTAATCCAGTGATGTTCGTTCCATGGGTTGAATGTCAATGTGACCTGTTTGAATAATCCATCTGCTACCTGACCACGAATGGATTCATCGAGGATATTGAAATCATCTTCATTCATGATTTCATAGGCTTCTTCAATCCACATCCACGTGAGTGAACCGACATCCACCGTAATAGATGTAACCTTCAATGGGTCATCCAGTCCACGGAAATAGATTTTCTGACCTGTTGGAATGTATTCAAGCTGTAATGGGGATTCTGTCACTTTCCAATGCTGCTGCACTTTCAGTTTCTGTATCGCCCATTTCAATTCAGTGAAGCAGCTATCTTTCAAAGTCCTAAATGTCTTACGAACAACTAACAGATTCGCTTCTGGATAGTCCATGATGTTTGTGATGTACCACAATGCAGTTGTCTTGGATTTTTTAGAAGCACGACTACCCTTGACTACACGATAACGACCTTTGAAATTCCAAAATCGTGTGTAGTTCTTACCTACGACTTCTTTTAGTGAAAGTCTATGTGCTGTCATCTTCATCATCCTCTAGATCATTGTGGATGATGACTGGTATCGCACCTTCTACATTCACTTTTTCAGTGAAGATACCATATCGCTTCCCAATCAGTTCAGCGGCCTTTAACTTTTCACGTTCGTCAGGTGCTTTTGTGATTCGTCTTGCAGATGACATTCCGTCACCGTCACCTTCAACGACAACTATTTCTGCTTCTGATTCTCCACGTAAGACAGAAGTTAGATATTTCATTACTTCTTTTGCATCTGCAATCTGTTCATCTTCAATTTCTTTCATTCGCTGTTCTATATAAGCTTTAATATTAACTTTTGTTAAATTTGAACTTGCAATCACATTAGCTGTCTTAGGTGAATATCCTGCACGAATGGCTGCTTGTGTACCGTTGCAGTCAATCAGATATTCGTCACAAAATCGTTTCTGCTTTCCTGTCAATGGTTTCATCAAGCAGTCATCCTTTCCGAATATAAATTTTTGAATATAAATTTTTGAATATAAATTTGAATACATAAAAAAGACCTAACACACCAACCATGTGTCAGGTCTCCCAAGGGGAATGATATAGTTAATCTTGATTATGTGAGGAGGTGGACACTAATCAAGAGATAACACGAATCTTAGGTATAAATTTGCTTGTACTCATTATTTCATGTATATATAGCGCACACAAGAGCATTGTTCGTGCATGGTTTGTGCATGACAACACTTAACTGAAAATCTGAAATATCACTTCATCACTGAATAGTCGAATCTGCAACGTGTTCACTAATCGGTTCTTATTGCGACTGATCGTGGATGCATCAACATCAAAATGTTCCGCAATCGCTTCCCTCGACTTTCCTTCAAAATACTTCATGCGGATAATATCAAAGTATGGGTCATCACGAATCATATCAATGGCCGAATCAATCAGACGAATAAAGTTCTGTGTGACATAGATACTTGTCTGGATAGAATCAAGTTTCTCTTCTGCTTTTTCATGGTTTGACTTCGATTCATTCGAACCGCCTTGACCTGAATAAATAGTGATGTCTTTCGATTTTCCGGCAATGCCTACTTTCTCAATCTCTTTCATCTGCTGCTTCTTATCTTCAACCGCTGACTTGAAATGATTGTAATTATAAAGTAACGTTTCCGTCTTTTGAAAAGGTGATTGACGGTTATTGCGAATCAGACCCTGCCGCTTCAATTCATTCGTGTATTTCAAAATCGTGTCATCAATATATTTTTCAATCTTGCTCACCTAATCATCATCCTTTCGTGCGGTTCAAGGTAAATTAAAGGTTCTTCATCTTGAACCCTATCTTGAACCTCTAAAAACATAGATGTATCAAGGGTTTAACCCTCTTGCGGTTCAAGGTTCAAGATAGATACCCTTATATTATTTATTTTTAGAGTAAAGTATAAATTCATTTGCTGTTTTGAGATTGTATATAATAAATGAGTTTTATCTTGAACTTCTTGAACCGAAACCCTCAATCCCAATAGTAACAAGGATTCAAGGCGGTTCAAGATGACTGTTTTTATCTTGAACCCA
Source organism: Chryseomicrobium palamuruense (assembly GCF_042649045.1). Taxonomy (NCBI): domain Bacteria; kingdom Bacillati; phylum Bacillota; class Bacilli; order Caryophanales; family Caryophanaceae; genus Chryseomicrobium; species Chryseomicrobium palamuruense. Next base: position 31,335 of record NZ_JBHSEF010000023.1, read on the forward strand.
TCTTGAACCCATCTTGAACCGCTGCACCTACTGAAACATGTTGGGAATGGCGGTCAAAGTACCGTCCTAATCACCTTTTATGATGATTCGACCACGCTTTCTGTTTGCAAGGTGACGTTTCATCAAATCGTTTTCTCTTTTCAATTCGAACATGGGTTTTATCATTGATAATTTCCCAATTGCCAAACCAATCAAGAAAAATGCCAATGGAATGATATAAGCTTCCACGATCTATTCACCTCAATCTTCGAAAAGAATAATAAGTATTTTTGCTAATCGTTTTGCATCTATGAAGTCCATATTGAATATAACAGCTTCATCCTCATACGTATTGTCATGTAGAATCAATAGTTGTTCATCCTGTTCTATTCTGTAACGAATCGAACCATAATAGTTGATGTCTTTTACATTTTGATTAGCAGTATCACGGATGCGGATATTTGCATCAATTAATTCCATTTCCTGAATTACTTGTTTCATGATTTACACGTCCTTGACTTTAGAAGCGTGCATGTCTGCCTGATGTGTCCATAAGACTGTTTCATATTTTCGAATCGCACGGTCAAAATATTCCCAATCCCCTGTCTCATAAGCGCCCATATGGTAACGGATGCAAAGGATTTCTTCTTCTGTCAGGTGCAACCAAGCAGCAAGTTTCATCACTGACTTGTCACCGTGACCTGGGAACAGACTGTCCTTGCGATACTCGTAATGATATTGTTCATTTTCAGCAGTATTGCCGCCAAAATACTGAACGCCCGGAACGTCTACGACCTTCTGATATTGGTCAATCTTACATAGGTCATGGAACATCCCAACAATATATGGTGAACGTTCATGCTCCCATTCAAGACCCATCTTTTCTGTGAAATCCAACAATGATTCTGTGACTGCTAGACAGTGATCAAACAGGCCCCCCTCATAATTTCCATGGTAGCTGCGTGATGCAGGTGCTGTGAAAAATCCTTCTTCCTGTAACCAGTTGAAAAAGTCCTCGTTGATTTGTGCAGGTTTCATTTTTTCTTTGAACAGTTCAATTCGATTTTGAACATTCATCATAGTTGCTGTCATTTTTCATCTTCCTTTCCATTTTCGAATACGGATTCTGTACTGATATAAAACGGTTGAACAGTGCGACCCATGATGTTTAGATAAATCATTCCAGTCTCCATGATTTGTTTCTTATCTTCCGCATCTAGCTCAATTGCAACTTCAATTCCGGGTGTCACTTCATCTTCACAGATGTACTTTGTTCCCGGTAAATCTTCACAACCATCACCTACAAATGTGACATTAGTTGTTTCCGTAACGATAGGTTTCATTTGGATTACCAACTTTCTCTGAATGTGATGTCTTTCAATAAAATATGTCCGGGTATGACTGGGTTCGGCTCTAATCTCACCCGGATGATTGTTCCAGTTCGTTGATAGATTATGGTCTCCATATCAAATTCCATGGAATGAATCAGTTCTGCATTCACTGGAAGATAAGAGTATTTATTCACAACCTCTTGAAGTACATCTAGCATCTGAACCGCCATATCATTTGAATTCCTTTCCTGATTTTTTATGTCGAATCTGAATTCGTGATATCAGTTCAAATCCCGTGAGCGAAATAATACTCTTTATGATCTTGATGATTTCACTTGATTGTTTCTCAACAGAAGCATCTTCTTTAATCATGGGTTTCAATGCATGATAAGCGGTTGGGTCAGCAAGACCACTTTTATTGAATAAGGGATTTTTGCGACTTTTCATTTAATCGCCCACTTTCAGTGGAATGAAAAGTTCATCTGTGACGATTGTTGCACCGCTGGATTCAATAATGATTTTCGAATGCGGATGGTAATGTTTCAACATCCATTGTTGAAGTGGTTTAACAAGTTCAGCGAATTGTTCAATTTGTTCAAAACGGTCATCTGTCAACATTGGAATTTCAGTAGACGTTTCTTTCACTATTCGTTTCATTGGAACACCCCTTTAATTTTATTCCGTGCGATTGATGGACTTTTCAACTTCAAATCCGTCTGGATATCGTGCTTGTAGTTTGCGAATGTTCCGCTGCATGATCTCTTCAAGACTTACGTTCAACCCACTTGCTAAGACTGCAATATACCAACAGACATCACCAAGTTCATTGATGATTTCATCTTCATTTAGTTCATGACCTTGAAATAAGTGTTTCTTCACATGGTCAGAAACCTCTCCTGCTTCTCCACATAATCCAAGTGTTCCATTTAGAATCAAATCTTCTGAACTCTCACTGTTGCACGTACGTAATGCTAAAAGTTGATATTCATTTATTTTCATTGACTGACCTTCCTTTCTACCAATTCCATGATGCAATAGTTTGCCAAATCTCGAAGTGTATCTTCAATGCTTTCATCCATAACCTGTCTCTCATGACCATTCATCAAGGTTTTCAATCTACTGTATTTATCATAGATTCTAACCAAGATAGCATCGGGCAGTTCATCCCTAAGATTCGCAAATGAATCACCGTAATCATGGTTCTTTTTAGCATATATCACGTTCAGTTCCTGACAGATGTCGGAATGAATCTGCTTCTTAGAGACAGGTTTATCATTTTCGCAATTCAAGCAGACCATTCTTCCTTCTGGTACGTAATGACCGCATGATACACAACAATCGTCTTTTAAACGACTGAACATTTACTTCACTCCTTTGTCATAAATATTCTGCGTTTTTTACCATCTACTTTTTTGTCTACAATCTCAAAGTTGAACCTCGATAGAATCTGTTTTGAGAATGCGATTTGAGAAATAGGCTGCAACCCATTTTCTGAACAATAGGATGTATATCTGCGATAGACTTCATTTGTTGGTTCATTTTCAATATCGTCTATCTCAATTTCCTTGAAGAATCCAATAACAGGGTTGTTACTTTCTTCAAATTCTTCAAGTTCTCTTTGAACTTGTTCAGATTCAGTGAATTGCTGACTGCTTAGTACACGTTTTAGACCTTCAATTCCAAGTTTTATCAAGTATTCGATAGCTTCTTGACGTTTCAACTTATCCCCGATAAATGAAACATGGTCAGCATCTTTTGGTGAAAATTTTGCATTGAACGGTACGATTATCAACCGTCTAAGTAATGCGTGTGAATCTCTACCTTTTCCGATTCGTGGAATATTGTTTGCTGAAAAGAGAAGCTTCACGTATGGTTCAAATTCAAATTTTGGTTGTCCTTTTTGTTCAGCATCAATCGTTTCACCAGTGACAATCTTCTTGAAATCAGAAGCATCTGTAATGAATTCGTCCGAAATATCATCCCCCACATTCGCAAGTTTTCCGAAGATCATCACCGTACTGAAACGGTCATTCAACTTCTTTAAATCAAGGGATGAGATGTTTCTTCTTCCAAGCATGGTTTTCATCATATTTAGGAATGTCGATTTACCATTACTACCTGAACCAGTGAGAATAAATGCTTTCCCAAGTTCATTTCTTCTGAACATGGTGTAACCGACCATCTCTTCAAGTAGCATTCGTATGCTCTTGTCACCACATGAAATCCTATCTAGTGTCTTATCCGTCAAGTCATCAAATGCATTCGGGTTGTAATCCCAATCAATCTTATTGGTGATAACATGTTCATGAGAAAACGGAATGAATTCATCCGTGTAGATATTCAACAGGCCATTTCGGAACGCAATCCATTTTGCATCTGTAGCAGGCGTATTTTCTCGAATCATGATGTCAAGATAGGACATGACTTCTGCACGTTTTGCCCTATTCAATTGTGGTATATGCTTAATCATTTCAGATTCGATTTCCGTCTGACCGCTGACATAGATTCCATCCCGGTATAAGTGCAATTGATTGTTGATGCGAATAATGTGATGATTGGTTTTTAAAAATGTAGCGAACTTATCGAACAGGAACGTTGTTCCTTTGAAAAAAACTGGTTTTGAAAAGGCATCATCTCGAAGAACGATTTCCAATTCATCATCTGAAAGCGGCTCTTTCAAAACAAACTTATTGATCAAGCGAATAGTTTCCCTTGCTTCTTCCACTTCAAAGTCATTAGATTGTAGGGTCAGGATATAATTGAAAAGTGCCTGATTACGTCCATCCCCTGCGTTCATTTCAAGGAAATCCGTGTTCGTCTTAACTGGAAGCAACCATTTTGGAAGTTCCTGTGCTTCTTCATTTTCAGTCGTATCATAGATGATGGTACGTTCCTTATTATCAAATTTTAGGACGGAATATGAATTCCTTCTCCCAAGTTTGATGTCTGCTTGTATTCCAATTGCGAGCGTTGCAGCAGTGCGATTGGATTTAACTAGCTTATTCTTGAATAAGAAATGCTTACCCCTAGTTGTTTCATAGACCCGGCAAATCAGGTTCTTTTCTTTGACGACTTTGTATATGATTTCACTAGATTCAAAGTCATCCACATCAATCAAGATCGTGTCATCAGATAGAATCCCTGCAAATTCAGGTAGTGACTTCACTTGTTCATAGGATTTCAAATCCGTTCTTCCTTTGAACTTCTCAATGCATTTCTTATTTTTTGTTAGAACATATCCTTTGAAAAACAACTTTCCATCACCACCTGACGTATTAAGATTCTTTCGTTCATGAATTACACGACCCCGAAACCTGCAAGTCTTTTATGTGCCAAATCAATGTACCATTGCTTATCTAGTTTTTCTGGAACAGGTACACCGTTCACTTCTTCGTTGTAGATGAAGCACTGTTCGGGTGACATCTCTACTTTTGCAAGATTTCCTGTCTCTTTGTGCAGCTTCTTGACCCCTGCATCTGATTCCAATTTGGAAGCAAAAATACGAATACATTTTTCTTTTACGATTTCATCACCGTGCAAGATATGATGATATTTCCCACTGATCTTCTTCACCAACTGAAATTCCTTCAATTCGTTGCAACCGTTGATGGTCTCTTCCACTGGTACTTCATTGACCATGTATTCAATCAAGGCTTTGTTCACAATCGGCAAATCATAATCAAGGTTTCCTAATTTTTTTACATAAGCACCTTTTGATTTGTAATTACCTTGTGTATCTACAATGATGTAGTTGTTCACGTCTTTCTGAAATACCTTCGTAAATTCTTCAAATTCAAGCGTTAGGCGTGTTCGTTTTTCCCACTCATAGCAGATGTCATCAATCAGTTCATATGTCTTGTCTGACCCATCAGGAAGCTTGATTAAGATACCATCTGTATTTGATTGGATAATCTGACAGTGCGGCTCAAGCTTCTCGATTAGATCAAGTAGAAGAAGTTGACCATAGATACACACCCTGTTTGCTTGACGTGGGTCAAACAATGGATTGTTCTTGTCCTTCATAGCCCCATACGTTCCATTCAGAACAAGTTTTAATGGTAGCTGCAAAGGATTCTTCTCTTTTTTGTATTTCAACCTTGTATGATAAATCTCTTCATACTTGGAAGGGTCTTTCATGTTCCGGCTTCCCAAGTCATATTCAATCATCAATGAGGGATATAGGGATGCAACATCCATATTCAGAAAATGACCTTCACCATGATATTTGTGAATCGCACCATGAACACCGCCCCAAGCGAATACATGCGGTACACCTGCGACCATGATTTCACACGTGTTTTTCTTGGATTTTGGATTGGTTGGGTCTACTAAGTATTTTCGATTGTCAGGGTTTGCGTACCAATCAACCACATCTGTATATTTTTCAATTCGCATAGTGTCTGGAAAATCAATATCAAATTCATCCGAACGCTCTTGTTTTCCTGCATCAAGAATAATGGCCGATAGCTGCACTTTCGTCTTGGATAGTAGGAACAAATCAAGTGGCTTGTTCTGACAGGCAATTTTCACTAGACCCATGTGGGCTTCAAAATCATCTTTACGTTCAAGGAATACTTCAACCGTCTGTTCCACATCATGACGACAGTATTTGACGGTCTCTTCCAATTCTTCTTGTGTCAATTTGCGGTCAATATCAAATGGAACGCTAGATTCTTTGATGTCATTCCCCATGAATCCCTCAAAGGTCTTTAGTCCACGGTCAATGTTTGTCATCACGTCATAATTGATTAATTTGACGTTTCGCAATAATGAAGAGAATCGCCATCCCGGATTTCCTCTTGTGATGATGTAATCATTGATTCGTTTAGGGTCAAATCCGCAAATAATACCTTTCAAAATGTATTGATCATAGTGACGTGAATTGAATCCAATCCATATCTCATTTTGATTTTCAGCATGAACCTGTTGAAGCTTTTCAGGGTCGTTGATGATGACATGTTCACATTTGTTCGTCATATCAAGGATGACCACAAGCCAATCTTCTTTGAATACCTCAAAGTCATAAAATAACAATCAATTCACCCTCCTTTATAGAAAAGGGAAGCAAGCTTTGCTTCCCCATTATTCAATTGATTATTCTGTTTCAAATACATCCGTGATTTTGTAGTTGCTGAAACCTTTTTTACCTTCTGTGTAGTCCAGGGCAAATTCAAGGTTTCCATCAATCTCTTCCATTAGATCAAGTAGAAGTTCACCGTATTCCTTGTAAGTCGTGAATTTGATTTCCATGTCTGTTCCCATGGAACGTAACAGTTCATTTACAATGTGGATTTGGAAGCCTTGGGTGATGACCTGATTGAAGAAGATTAGACTTCCTTTGAAATCTCCACCTAAGACCTTGAACCAAATGCTTACCATTGGGTCACCTTTTTTAGATGCAATCAGTTCCATTTTATTTATTTCCACTTCATAGCTGCCATGCGGAACTTCTTTGAAACTTCCAGTTCCGTTTTCCGCTGCTTCTTTCACATCTTGCTGTAGACCTTCCGTGTCAATTTCCTTGTCGAATTTATCCCAAATGTTTGTCATTTTACTTCACCTTTACCTTTCGAATAATTAAATTTGATTGTGGATTTCCGCTTCAATGTTACTTAGTAATTCCAATATTTTGTCTTTGCTCATTCGCTTGGAATTAATGTTTCTTTGAATCTTTTCAACTTTTGCTAGAATCTCTTGAAAACACGAAGTGTTATCTTCAAGAGAAGATTCATATGAAACTAGATCAGTCTGAACTTTTACTTTTGTATAATCAGCTTCATCAATGATTTCTTGCAGCATCTTTTCTGCATCGTAACCTAATCGTTCCGCTACAAGTTTTTGAAAACTGTCACGACCAAACATGATTTCTGTTGTTCCATCAGGAAGGTAGATGGTTTGTGCCATTATTCATCACGCTTTCTGCGTGTGCGTGTTTTCGGTTTCTCTTCTTCCTGTTGTTCAGGTTCTGCTGCATCTTCTGTTTTTCGCTGTCTGCGCTGACGTGTCTTAGGTTTTTCTTCCTGAACCTCTTCTACTGGTTCGGCTTCTGGTTCTATTTCAGGCTCAACGATTGGTTCAGTGTCAGGTGCATCTACTTCTTCAAGTGGTTCAACTTGTTCAATAGGTTCATCTTTCTTTGAACGTCTTGAAGGTTTTTGTTCAGTTTCTTCTTTTTTCACCTTGCCGCCTTTCAGTTTTGCAACTGCTGCTTTATTCGCTTCTTCATAGACCTTCAAGAACTCTTCATAGTCCAGTCCAATTTGAGTTGTTTCAGCAGTCAAACGGCCACCACCAAATACAACTTCATTTGTTTTGAAAGACAATGTACGAACTTCACCATCTGCAATGACACGTGCAACGATATCCACCATCCCTGCAACCTTATTGGCTGTCTTTTCTTGAAGGTTTGGTTTGATTGCAGTGATCTTGTCACCGCCTTTTTTGGTGATGTCCTTGGACGTATCTTCATGAGAAATAAGAATGATATTTTCATAGTCTAAGTTCATCAACTTTTTCAAAGTTGATAAGAATTCAGTTCTCACCTTATCCCAAGCACGGAAGCTGTCATCTGATTCATGACTGATTCCCATTTGGTCATACATGTACAGGCGACAATGTTCATACGTATCTTCCAGTAGGTCAACAATGATTGTTTTGAAGTCATTGTCTTTCTTTTCAAGTTCAGCAATGACATCTTTGAAAGTCTGCCATGCAAGCGTGCGTTTCGATAATCGACCTTCAACTTTCAACTGGTCTTTAATGGCCACAAATGGTGCATCAACGAATTTCACGTTTCCATCTGTGTTCAACATCAATGGGTCTGGAAACTCATTGGCGAAAGTTGTTTTTCCACTGAATGGTGAACCGTACAGCCAAACTACTTTCTTTTCAATTTTTTCAATGTTACGTCTTTCGTTTTTAGGTAAAATCATGTAATCATTCCCTTTCAGACAATAGTCTTGGTATTCGCACCAATTACAAAGGTGACTTTCGTTTTTCGGAAATTCCTTGGCTTCAATGACGGTTTTCGTTTTCAACATGAATTCAATTACTTTGTCGTAATCGAATTCAATTTCTACAAGTTTTGGTTCAACTTTGTTCAATTCTTGTTGTAGTCTTTTTCTGAAACCTAGAAGATCTTCGGACTTCTTTTGACGAATCTGCACTTTTGGAATGAATAAAAAGTACATGTTTCGAATGGTCTTTCCAGTCATCTTCTCCCAAAAATATTTGTACAGATGAAGTTGTGCTGACTTTCGATAGTTTGAAACATTGTTTGAATACTTGAAATCGTACATGTCATACGTACCGTCAGGATTTTTACAAATCAAGTCAATGAAACCCTGAAAGTGTGTAGTTCTTATATGCACTTCATGCTGTCCATTCGGTAGCATGTCAATGGCTTTTGGAATCAAGTGTTCCATCTTCATGACCTCATGAACGTGTAGATCAGTGACAATGGGATATGACATCAAGTAGTCATCAATTGCCTGTTGTAATCCTTTTTCAATGCCTGTATGAATCGCTAGTCCAAGAATCAATGCATGATCTGCGTTGTCAGGCGGTAAGGTCAATATTTTGTCACGATATCGCAACTGGTAGCGGTAAGCGCATTTTTCAAAGAGTTCAATTCTTGAATGTGAGACTTGCAAGCTATCACCCCTTCCATCAGTTCCTTGAAGTTCTCAAATCCATCTGGATAAAGAATGATTCCAATCCCATTTGAACCGTTTATCCGGGATGTATTCATCTTTTGAAGTTCAGATGCTTTTCCGTTTGGTGCTTTGACTTCAATACTGACAAATATTCCATTTACACATAGAACTAAATCAGGAATGCCGCTTTTTTGAAATCCCCCACCCCATATCTTGGTGAACCAACCAACTTGATCAGTGAGCATCTTATCTGTAGGTGTTCCTGCTTGATAAACCCCTACGGAATGTAGAAACTTTTTAATTTTGGTTTCAAACTGCTTTTCTGCTGCCATTATTTCACCTTGTTGTGTGAAAAATATGTTATCTTTTTTCCATCAACTAATTTTCTGTAAGTTGAAAGATTAGCTACTCTTTGTAGTTGTTTTGAAAATTCATTGTTTGCTACAGGTTGAAATTGTTCATTCAAACAAAATTCAATATAGTCCTCATAAGTTTCTCTTACAGGTTCACCGTCTAATTCATCGAAAGAGACTGTACTGAAAAATTCGATAACCGAATCATCTGCTAATTTAAATTCTTCTAATTCTTTATGATTCGAAGTTCCAAGTAGTAAATTTTCTGCTTCTTGCAAATAAAAATTTCGCTTTTCCAAATCCTCTGTTATTTCAGCCATTCGTAATAGCGAAGAAACTTTGAAGTTATTTAGACTTTTATTTTTCATCTCTTTACCACCTTTCTATTTCACCGTGAACTTGACGTGTGCCTTACGTACGGTTTCTTTTGGATAATCCTGCATCAATTCACCGTATAGCTTAGGTTCTTCATTTTCCAAGGCTTTCAGGTCAATAGATTTTGATTTGGATTCCCCTACACGTGTAATTTTTAAGAACTGGTTGTCAATCGACTTGATACCGTGTTCGTCCATTGCTTTTTCAAGATTTTCTTTTAGCTGCTTCTCTTGGTTTTCCAAGTTCTTTTTGGTCTTTGTGATTTCTGATAACTTTTGAAAGGCTTCTACATGATGCGCTTCAAAGACCTGAACGCTGTTTTCATTGCTCATTTTTCTTCCCCCTTGACTTGAATTGTTTTGTGGAATGATGCTGCATTCTCCATGACTTTGATACTGTAATCAGAATGATAGATTCCCTTATCCCATAGCTTGGATGCGCCATATTCCCCAAGGTTGTAAGCCATAAGAACAAGATTTGGTTCTTCATACTTCTCAAATAGATTTCGTAAGATGTACACGCCTGCTTTTGTATTTTGATAAGGGTCGAGGAAGTCACTGATCAGTAACTTGTCCTTCAACCAATCGTGATTTATTTTATTGATTTGCATCAGGCCAAAATCATTTGTCTGACTGACAACCGTTGGTCTAAAATCACTTTCAGTTTGAATCAATCCCAATACCAGTGAATAATCTACGTTGTAAGCATGGGATAGAGTGAAGATGTATTCTTGCAGTTCTTCATCTACTGGAAGGTCTAATGGTGTGAACTGCTGTTGAATTTGGTCTTGCCATTCAACTGAACTGCTGAATGTAAAGTTTTCATCTACTGTTCCGTAAGGTTCTTTTGATTCATTTAGATTCATTGCCTGAACTGAATCATCTTGTCCAGTGAAACTGCCAATCAACCAACCTATCAGAATTCCAACAAGTAGAACGATGACCCAAGAAATTACGATTCTTTTAATTCGTTGCTTTTTCTTCGTATTCGTTGAATAGTTCATCTGAATAGTCCTTTCTCATTTCTAAAGTTTTCAGGATATCTTCTTCCACACTATCTTCACAAATCATCAGATAGTAGAAACAGTTGTTTTTTTGACCTATCCTGTGAATCCGTTTCTTACTTTGCTCAAATAGATCACTAAGTTCAGTAAGGGTGAAATAGATTATTTTGTTTGCTTTTTGCAAATTCAATCCCATTGCCCCGGCCTGATATTGAACGAATGTTACGGAATTGTCTTGATTGTTGTAAGCTGACAAGTCTTTGACATGACCATTGACTTCCGAAATCGGACGTTCAAGTTTAGTTGCAATTTTCTTCAATGCTTCAAGTTCATCATTGTAGTTGTAGAAAACTATCAACCTATCATTTGTACTGGAAACCAAATCTTCAAAGGCGTTCAATTTCTCTTTGCTGTAATGACCACAAAGCATTCTTGAGTACATTCGCTTTGTAAATGTCGAATCACCAATCAGTTCGACACGTGGGGTGACATCCACACCGTGAAAGTCACTATCATCCCAAAACTCACATAGATTAAGAGTGTCTAGGGTAATAATTGAATTTCGTTGAAACTTTCGATAAGCTGCACTTGATTGAATTTTTACTGGAATCATCAGTTGTTCAGGAAGTTCAAAGCAATCTTCTGTTTTCATGAACACTGCACCATGATTACGCAATTTTCGTTTCAATCTGTCCACATTCTTATAAGGTTCTGACTTATCCACAACTTTATGTGGAAAACCACCGACTTTGATTGTTTCCCAATTTACATATTGCTTGTTGTACAAGTTTTTGCTGATTTCCCAACCCAATAAGTGAATTTGCGACCATAAGTTTTCGTATTTCCCGGATGTTGGCGTTCCTGAAAGAAGAATCACATTTTCAGGTTTCAAGTTCAAAATGAATTTTGTTCGCTTAGCTTTCTCATTCTGAATCAATGAAGATTCATCCAGCATCAAGGTGAAGTCCTTTAATGAGTGAAAGAACTTTCGTCTAAAAATCAGGTCGTAATTTACGACTAAGATGCAACGATCTAACTTGTCTTGATTCTCCAAGTAATACTTTGACGATTTCGGTATTGTCATATTTATTACTTTGTAGTCTGTATAGTAAGTCTCAAAATGTTCTATCCAGTCATCTACTTTAGATTTCTGACAAACTAAAATGTTCAAGTTAGTTTGTAGCTGCACCATCTTTTCTGCACCAACAAAAGTCTTTCCAAGACCCATATCAAGATAGTATGCGACCCTGTTTGAATCCTTTGTCAGTTCAAGTGCTTGTTTCTGATGCGGAAACAGTTCCATGATTTTTCTCACCACTTTTCGTGACTACTCGCACATCTTCCCATTTGATACCAAACCGTCTTTCTACTTCACGTTTGGCATCTTCGCCTTGTTGAATCATTTGTGTAAGTTTAATAAGTGAAATCCGTTCCATCAGTTCACCTTGATTCCAGTGATCAAATAGAATTTATCTGCGTCAAAGTTAGGAATATTTTTGATGATGTTTCTACGGATTTCAGAAAGTTCATTCCACCATTCGACTGCTACATTATCGTTGTTTCGGATTTTTAGATAACCGCCTGTGACTTTATATTCCGGGTGAAGGTTCTTTTCATCATCCGTCATGGAATATTCAGAAACCCATTCGGTAGGTCTGAAATCAATTTGATTCAACAAGTAATATGCATCTGATGAACGCCACTGGTCGAACGTCATATCAGTTGGTTTGTCAAAGAACAATAATTGATGTTGTTCAGTATTGAAGCATCCTGCGACATTAGAAGCCTTGTTCCAATCACCGCTGTTGGAATGACCGCTGTTGGAATGACCGCTGTTCCAATCACCGCTGTTGCGATTACCGCTGTTGGAATGACCGCTGTTGGAATGACCGCTGTTGGAATGACCGCTGTTGGAATGACCGCTGTTGGAATGACCGCTGTTGCGATTACCGCTGTTGGAATGACCGCTGTTGCGATTACCGCTGTTGGAATGACCGCTGTTGGAATGACCGCTGTTGGAATGACCGCTGTTGCCTTTTCCTAGATTGACAAGTTCAAGTAGTTCACCCCATGGGATTTCACGAACGATTTGAATTTTATTTGTACAAGACTTGTCACCATCTTCATCAAGATGACCAAGTGCTAAAACTTCTGCGACTTTATTTTCTGGATTGAAAGGATAATAGTTGAAGCAATCTACTGCACGTTTGCAAAAATGAAAACCTTCTTCACAAATGATGGGTGGACAATCGTTTTCAAAAATGCCGCCTACCTCATATTGAAAATTTCTACACGTCCAATCTGAATTGAACACTTTATAACCCTTGACTGCTTCTGTCATTGCTTTATGACCTACCTTTCACATATAATGTGGATAAGAATATTTTTCTGATTGCGCCTACTGGAACTGGTACTTCCAATGGGTGCTTTTTTTATTGTCCAATGTATTCATAGAACTTTTTAGGACTGATATGATACGTCCATTTCGAACTTAATTTCACTGCTGTTCCAAATGGAAGAATAGATCGTTGCAATCCCACCCTTACGAACTGCTCTGATTTTCCTAATAGTTCAGCAGCTTCTTTAACTGAAAGATTCTTAGTCTGTCCATCTGCATTAGATGTTTCAGGGTTCAGTCCAAGTGCTTCTGCAATCTTGTCTTTTCGTTTTTGATTCGGTTCATTCTTACCTGATAGATATTGACTGATAGATGATTTACCGATTCCAGTAAGTGCAGCAAGTTCAACTTGTGTCATGTTTGCACTCTCCATTGCAGTTTTAAGCTGTTCCGCATAGTTCATTTCATTCACCCCCTTTCAGTGAATCATCAACTTATTTAGTTCGTCTTGATTCTTCAAACTCTTCAAGGTCTTGGGGTCTGATGCTGTACATCTTTCCAGTTTTGATCGCTTTCAGTTTCTTCTCACGAATCCACGACCACACTGTGATGACCTTAACCCCGTATCGTTCAGCCACTTCCTCGCAAGAGAAGTATTTTTCCAATGAAATCACCACCTTTCAATTGCAAAATAACAGTTGTGTATACTTCGGTTTTGTGATATACTTCGGTTGTCAACATAAGTAATCAATAAACCTTAAGCATCCGTATCTTTTTCATAAACGACATTTTTCGTTTATTTTAGATAGGTTATGTTTATTTTGCTTCGGTTTTCTTTAGCACATTTTCATCTTACTACGGTTTTATTAAGGTGTCAACAAAATTTGCTAAAGTTTTTTGAAGTATTCATTTTAGGGGGAATGGATATGTACGAAAGATATGCAGATTTGTTGAAGAAAAGGAAGATTTCCAACTACAAAGTGGCGAAAGATACCGGAATTTCGCAAGCGACATTAAGCGATTGGAAGAATGGGAAAAGTACACCGAAACAGGACAAACTACAAATACTAGCTGATTATTTTCAAGTATCACTTAACTATCTATTGGGAATTGATTACGATGTGTGGGAAAAGAAATACAATGCGAATGGAAAACTTGCAGAAGAAGTGGCCAATAATGAATCCGGTGTGAAAATACCTGTACTTGGTCGTGTAGCAGCAGGGATTCCGCTAGAAGCGATTCAAGAGATTGAAGATTATGAAGAAATTTCACAAGCAATGGCCAGTAGTGGGGAATTCTTTGCTTTAAAAATACAAGGTCATAGTATGCAACCTAAGTTTTCACCGGGTGACGTGGTAATCGTTAGAAAACAAAGTGATATTGATTCAGGTGATATCGGTGTAGTAATCGTGAACGGAGAAAATGCGACAGTAAAGAAAGTAATGAAACAAGATAACGGAATCATGCTTGTTGCATCTAATCAGACCGTTTATCCACCGAAATTCTATGACCGGGAAGATTGCGCTTCTCTTCCAGTCCAAATTTTAGGTAAGGTCGTTGAATTGCGTGCAAAGTTCTAGATAAGGTTCAAGATGGTTCAAGATGTAAATTTTATCTTGAACCGCTTCAAACGCTTTTATATCAACCCTTCATGAATTATCGGTTCAAGGTTCAAGATGAAAATGAATTATTATGTAGAATTTGAAAACAGTAAATTCATTTACACTTTAGTCTAAAATATAATAATATAGAGACACTTACCTTGAACCTTGAACCCGAAACATCATAAACCTTGATATTATTGGATTTGTAGAGGTTCAAGATGCGGTTCAAGATAGCCGAAAAGTTCAAGATAAAACGTGAAAAGGGGATGAAAAGCATGTTTGGAAGGAAAAAGAAGGATGAAAAAGTAGCATTGGGGAACTTGATTGATGGGGTAAATCTTCCTCAAAACACATCAGTTCAAGTGAAGATGAATACAAATGAAGTCATGATCAGCGGAAACAATCAAGAATTCTTGATTTCATTTGAAAAACTGGTGAACGTGGATTTGAAGTCTGATGTAGAAATGGAACAAATCATTGAACAATCCTTGCCGGGAATGGTGATTGGTGCAGCCGCTTTTGGTGTGATTGGTGCAATGATTGGTGGAAGAGTAAAGACGAAAGAAAAGAAGAAGGTCAGTCACTTTTTGATTATCAATTTTCAATCCGATGAATTGAAAACTATTGTGATTGATGCATCTAAAGATTGGTATAATGCAGCAGGTCTAGTTGACCTGTTCAGAAAATTCAACAACGTTCAAACTGCACCAGTTCGACAAGTTCTGTAAATGAAAAAAAAAAAAAAGAACCCCAAGTGTGACAGCACTAAGGGTTCAGCAGATACATTTACAGCAGGTGTAAAGTGCATCCGATTCAATTAAAATTATAGCATTTTTACACCTTTTAATTCAATTCTAGTTGAAAGGTGTGTTTCAGGTTGAAACATCCAAATGGATATGGTTCAGTCTATAAATTGTCAGGTAAAAGAAGAAAACCGTGGGGTGTAAGAAAGACCATAGGTTGGGATGAAAAAGGTAAACAGCTATATCAGAACATAGGATACTATGAGACACGGACAGATGCTATGCTTGCACTAGCTGAATTTAATAAGAACCCTTATACCATGGAATCTTCTTCAATCACATTTGCTGAGGTCTTTGAAAAATGGTCGAAAAAGAAATTTGCAAAAACATCACAGTCCAGTATCAATGGCTATAATGCATCTTATAAGATTGCGAAAAATATTCATTCCATGCGTTTTGTTGACATCAAGAAAGACCATCTTCAAGCGGTTATGGATAGCTGCACAAAAGGTCATGGTACGAAAAGAAAGATTAAAGTTCTGTTTAATCAGCTTTTTAAATATGCACTTGAAAATGATTTGGTGAATAAGGATTATTCGAAGTTTGTTGAACTTGGAGAAAAAACAGAAGTCAGTGCGAGGACACGTTTTAGCAATGCTGAAATTAAGAAGTTGTGGGAGAATGTTGAACGAAATGAATATGTTCAGGTTTACATCATACTGATCTATACAGGATTGAGGATTTCAGAACTGTTGGATTTGAAAAAAGAACACGTATACCTTGATGAACGTTCGTTTGATGTAGTGGATTCCAAGACAGAAGCCGGAATACGTAAAGTACCGATTGCACAAAAGATTTATGATTATTTCGTGTACTGGATGAACAAGAATGATTGTGACTATCTCATTTCCACACCTGATGGGGAACATTTCAAATATCGAAATTACTATGATTCGTATTGGAAACCATTCATGGAAGAGATGAAAATGAATCATCGTCCACATGATACACGACATACGACAGTCTCACTTCTTGCTTCTGCAAATGTGAATCAAACCATTATCAAGAAAATAGTTGGTCACAAAGGTTCAATGTCATTGACCGAAAAAGTATATACTCATTTCGAGATTCAAGAACTGATAGATGCTATAGATAAAATATAATTTGGTGCTGCGAATGGATTCCATTTCAGCACTTTTTCTTTTGAATTATTGTCTATTACCTGTCTATTACGTGTCTATTACGAACAAATTTTCATGGATTTTTATAGCTATGTAAGATTGAACAAATCCCACAACCGCAATGATTGTGGGATTTGTAGTTTGAACAAAATTAACGTTTCGAGAACTGAGGTGCACGACGAGCGCCTTTAAGACCTGGCTTTTTACGCTCTTTCATACGTGGGTCACGTGTTAAGAATCCAGCAGATTTTAATTTCCCGCGGAAGTCTGGGTCTACAGTAAGTAGTGCACGTGCGATCCCGTGACGGATAGCACCAGCTTGACCAGTGAATCCTCCACCGTTTACGTTTACGTGTACATCATAGCTACCAAGAGTTTCAGTAGTTACAAGTGGTTGTTTGATGATTTGCTCAAGCGTTTCGTATGGAACGTAGTCCGCTACTTCACGTTTGTTGATGATGATTTTTCCTTCGCCTGGTACTAAACGTACGCGAGCTACAGAACTTTTACGACGGCCTGTGCCGATATATTGAACTTGTGCCAAGGGTATGTCCTCCTCTTAATGATTATCCGCGAAGCTCGTATGCTTCTGGTTGTTGTGCTGCGTGTTGGTGCTCTGCTCCAGCGTATACGTGAAGCTTACGGAACATTTGACGACCTAAAGAGTTTTTAGGAAGCATTCCTTTGATTGCTAACTCAAGCATTTGAGTTGGGTACTTTGTACGCATCTCAAGAGCTGTACGTTGTTTAAGACCACCAGTGAATTGTGTGTGGCGATAGTAAATTTTGTCTTGCAATTTGTTACCAGTTAATTCGATTTTGTCAGCGTTGATGATGATTACGTGATCACCTGTGTCAACGTTTGGTGTGAATGTCGGTTTGTTTTTACCACGTAAGATAGAAGCTACTTCTGAAGCTAGACGACCAAGAGTTTGGCCTTCTGCGTCAACAACTAACCATTTACGCTCTACTTCGTGACCTTTAGCCATGAATGTTGTACGCATGTATATTGTCCTCCTAATAACGATCTGATTCGTTCTTGAATTTTCTATTTCACCTAACAATTAAGTTTCGGGGCTTATTTGTGGGGTTTGAAAATACCATACATCATCGTATAACAGATACGACATATTGTCAAGCGATTTTCAAAAAACACCTGGAAAAGTTGCTAACGTTTTTCATAGCCTACTTTTTCAAGGTACAACCCTTGAGGTGGCGCCGTTTTGCCAGCCTTACTCCGGTCTTTTGCCGCAATGATTGCCGACATCTCATCCGGTCCACGTTTTCCGATACCAACTTCCCATAGCGTCCCCGCAATGATGCGGACCATATTGTACAAAAAGCCGTTCCCTGTGATGACTAGATGTAGCTGTTGACCGTATCGTTCGATGCGCACCTCGTAAATCGTCCGCACGAAATCTTGAATACTCGTGTTCGCTGCACTGAAACTGCGAAAATCGTGCTCACCAACAAGGGCCGTTGCTGCTTCTCGCATCCGGTCAATGTCCGGCTGCTTCCCAGGAATATGTGATAACAAATGCCGTTCAAACGGGAGCGGGATGTCTTCGAGTGTCCATTTGTAACGATACGTCTTCCACTCGACGTCAAAACGCGCGTGAAAGTCCTCTCTGACCTCTTCAACGCCCATCACCCGAATATCTCCCGGAAGCTGACTATTGAGCGCCTTGCCCCATCCAGAAGGCGGAATCGAGAGGGCTGTATCGAAGTGGATGACCTGACCAACCGCATGGACCCCTGTATCGGTACGGCCACTTGCTGTGATTCGGGTAAAGACGCCTTGATTCATTCTCGTCAACACGCGTTCCACCTCTTCTTGAACCGTGCGTCCATTCGGTTGGACCTGGTAACCGGAGAACCCACTACCGTCATAGCTGATCATTGCTTTAATGCGCATAGGGGCCTCCTATCCTCTTAACAGCCAAAGGACGGCTGCTAGGACGACTAATAACATAAGAGCGAGGGTGTCACGTGTCTGCCAGTGTAATTGACGATAACGCGTGCGTCCCTCCCCGCCTCGGTAGCCACGCACTTCCATCGCCGTTGCCAAGTCTTCTGCCCGTTTAAAGGCACTGACAAACAGCGGAATGAGAAGTGGCACGATGGCCTTCAATCGCTCTTTAAATGGACCAGATGTCATATCCGAGCCGCGGGCCATCTGAGCTTTCATAATTTTATCCGTCTCATCCATCAATGTTGGAATAAAACGTAGAGAGATGGACATCATGAGAGCCAGTTCATGGACGGGAAGCTTCCACTTCTTCAAAGGTCCAAGTAAAAGCTCGATCGCATCCGTGATCGAAATCGGTGTCGTGCTCAACGTCAATATCGTTGTCATCACCACAAGGACGAAGAAACGAATCGCGATGAACACCCCTTGAATAACCCCTCCTGTATAGATCTCTGTATATCCAAGATCAATCAGTACGTAGCCTTCCTTCGTGAAGAACACGTGAAGTAGGAAGGTGAAGATCAGTAAAAACACGATTGGCTTTAATCCACTGAGGATAAAGTAGAAACGGATGCCAGATAACTTCACGATAGCTAATGTGAAGACAATCAAAAGACCATACGTAATCCAGTTGTTAGCCATAAACACGATGGCAATGAAGAGGAACACGAAGAGCAGCTTCGCCCGCGCATCAATGCGGTGCACAATCGAGTCTCCAGGGATGTAGCGACCAAATATCATTTTCTCTAACATCAGTCTGCCACCTTCCCTTCAGCGAGATATGTGGCAATCGCTACTGCAAGTAATTCCTCTGTCAAATACAATTCCGGAAACTTCACATTAAATAACGCTTCCACTTTGCGTTGTAGCTGTACCGATTGTGGAAGTTCTAGGCGGTAGTCACGCAAAAGCTCTTCTTGCGCGAACACTTCTTGTGGAATTCCTTCTAGTACGCAACGACCCCCGTGCATAATAGCGATACGGTCTGCATAGCGCGCCGCATCTTCCATACTGTGTGTGACGAGTATAGTCGTTAAGCCTTTTTCTTCATGGAGACGTGCAAACAGATTCATAATCTCTTTCCGACCTCGTGGATCAAGACCTGCTGTTGGTTCATCAAGAACTAAGACGTCTGGATCCATGGCAAGAACTCCTGCAATCGCTACGCGTCGCATTTGCCCACCTGACAAATCAAACGGTGATTTCTGTAAGACGCCGTCCGGTAGCCCGAGCACTCCTACCAGTTCATGTGCACGAATACGCGCTTCTTCTTCCGGGACACCAAAGTTCATCGGACCAAACATAATATCTTTCTCCACGGTTTCTTCAAACAGCTGATGCTCCGGAAACTGAAATACTATCCCCACGTTTTGGCGTACGACTTTTAACTGCTTGTTCTTTTGTCCGGCCTGAATCACGGCATCGCCAATCTTCACCGTACCTTCTGTCGGCTTTAAGATGGCATTTAAATGCTGCAGAACGGTCGATTTTCCGGATCCCGTGTGACCAATGATAGCTTGATAGCTTCCGGACGGGATCGTGAGGTCGACTTCTCGTAACGCTCGCTTTTCAAAAGGTGTCCCCGCTGCATACGAATAACTTACTTGTTTGAGTGCAATGTCCATAACAGATCCACCAATTCTTGCTCTGACATAAGAGTACTTGGGAGCTCCACACCTTGCGTACGCAAGAGGGCTGCCACGTTTGCGGCAAAGGGAAGGTCTAAACCAAGTGCCGTGATTTCATCTCGGTTACCGAACACGTCACGAGGGTTACCCTCCGCATACTTTTCTCCACCGTTCATCACAATTACTCGGTCCGCGAGCATCGCTTCTTCTAGGTCATGTGTAATGGAGAGGACCGTCACATCCGATAAGTCGCGCAAGGCACGGATGGTCTGAATGACTTCCCGACGCCCCTGCGGATCAAGCATAGACGTGGCTTCATCGAGTATTAACAATTTTGGACGTAACGCAATGGCCCCAGCAATGGCGACACGTTGCTTTTGCCCTCCTGATAGATGATGCGGTTCTTGGTTTACGAACTCTTCCATTTGTACTTGCTTAAGGGCGGAAGTCACACGCTCCACCATCTCTTGATACGGAATGCCATTATTCTCTAAAGCAAACGCCACATCGTCTTGGACGGTGGCTCCTACGAATTGATTGTCTGGATTCTGAAAGACCATTCCTAAATTAGAGCGGATTTCCCACAAGGTCTGCTCATTCAACGGCAATCCAAATAATTCAACAGTTCCTTGCTGCGGGAACAACAAGCCGTTAATCAGCTTGGCCATAGTTGACTTCCCAGATCCATTATGACCGACGATGGCAATCCATTCCCCTTGCTCAATCGTAAGCGTCAGGTTGGCCACGGCAGGGCGTGTCTCTTCTTCCGCGGGGTAGGTATACGTCACGTCACGTAAATCAATTATCGCTGTCATGTGATTTCCTCCTCTGTCTCATCTCAACTTTACTCATCTAGGCTCTCTTCGTGATCTGCCCGAAGCAATGCACCTTATGCATTCCGTCCAATAGATCACTTTTTAGGGAAATAAAAAAGCGCGCACCTCATCAGTGCGCTCTTCAGGTTTGTTGCAGGCCGGGTGCTCAAGTCCGTCCTGCTTGATGAGGTGCGTAGAGCTAGACGAGACGCCACCCACAAGGGGTCCGCTCATCATAACGCTCAGCCTTTTTAATTGTCGTATAAATCGTTTTTGAAAAGAGAGAGTTTGGGTGAACCCTAAACCCTCTCTGAAGTCGTCCTTAGACTAACTCGATTACTACTACTGGTGCGCCGTCTCCACGACGTGGACCAACTTTCATAATGCGAGTGTAACCACCTTGACGATCTGCGTAGCGTGGTGCTACATCATCAAATAGTTTAGATAAAGCGTATACTGAAGTTTCATTGCCTTCTTCATCTGTTTTCACAGCTGTTTCATTGCGAATATAAGCAGCAGCTTGACGGCGAGCATGTAGATCGCCACGCTTTCCTAAAGTGATCATTTTTTCAACAACAGAACGTAATTCCTTCGCACGTGTTTCAGTTGTCTGAATACGCTCGTTGATAATTAGGTCCGTCGTTAAGTCACGTAACATCGCTTTACGCTGAGAACTTGTACGTCCAAGTTTGCGGTAACCCATGGATGTTTCCCTCCTTTAGTTCAATAATTATCTAGCTGAATCAAATTTAGCGCTTAGTCTTCTTTACGTAATCCTAAGCCAAGCTCATCTAACTTCGCTTTTACTTCTTCTAAAGACTTACGTCCAAGGTTCCGTACTTTCATCATGTCGTCTTCTGACTTGTTCGCAAGTTCAAGAACCGTATTGATTCCTGCACGCTTCAAGCAGTTATAAGAACGAACCGAAAGATCAAGCTCTTCAATTGTCATTTCCAAGACTTTTTCCTTTTGGTCTTCTTCTTTTTCGACCATGATTTCAGCCGTTTTCGCCTCATCTGTCATGCCTACAAAGATGTTTAAGTGCTCCGTTAAGATTTTAGCTCCAAGCGAAATCGCCTCTTTTGGACCGGTGCTGCCATCTGTCCACACATCAAGCGATAACTTATCGTAGTTCGTCGATTGACCAACACGAGTATTTTCTACTTGAAAATTAACGCGTGAAACTGGAGTGTAAATAGAGTCGATCGGGATTACGCCGATAGGAAGATCTTCACGTTTGTTTTGGTCAGCAGGAGTATAGCCACGGCCACGGTTTGCGTATAAACGCATACGAAGGTGTCCGTTTTTGCTGATTGTTGCGATATAGAGTTCAGGGTTCAAAATTTCAACATCACTGTCATGCGTAATATCCGCAGCAGTTACTGTTCCCTCACCTTTAACATCAATTTCGATGACTTTTTCTTCATCGGAATAGATTTTAACTGCAAGTTTTTTCACATTCATAATAATTGATGCTACGTCTTCCACGACACCCTCAATAGTTGAGAATTCGTGTAATACGCCATCGATTTGAATAGAAGTCACTGCAGCTCCTGGTAATGAAGACAGAAGGATGCGACGAAGTGAATTCCCCAAAGTATTTCCATACCCACGTTCTAGCGGCTCAACAACAAATTTGCCATATTTTGCATCTTCGCTGATTTCTATCGTTTCAATCTTTGGTTTTTCAATTTCTAGCATACTACTTTACCCTCCCTCAAAACATCGAATGAATAGGTCTTGCCATCATGAATTCGATCGTTGCTGATTTTCATCAGTCCAATAAATGATGCAGTTTCACCTATTACACGCGACGGCGTTTTGGTGGACGGCAACCGTTATGTGGAACTGGAGTTACGTCTTTAATAGCAGTTACATCTAATCCAGCAGCTTGAAGTGCACGAATTGCAGCTTCACGACCTGCACCAGGACCTTTAACTGTAACTTCTAACGTTTTTAAACCGTGTTCCATAGAACCTTTAGCAGCTGTTTCAGCAGCCATTTGTGCAGCGAATGGAGTTGATTTACGTGAACCACGGAATCCTAGAGCTCCAGCGCTTGACCATGAAAGGGCATTCCCTTGCATGTCAGTAATTGTAACGATTGTATTGTTGAAAGTAGAACGGATGTGAGCGATACCAGATTCGATATTCTTTTTCACACGACGTTTACGAGTTTGTTGTTTACGTGCCATGTTGAGAAGAAACCTCCTTTACCGATTATTTTTTCTTGTTCGCAACTGTTTTACGAGGACCTTTACGCGTACGCGCATTGTTCTTCGTATTTTGTCCACGAACTGGAAGACCACGACGGTGACGGATACCACGGAATGAACCGATTTCCATCAGACGTTTGATGTTTAGGGAAATTTCACGACGAAGATCTCCTTCTACTTTAAACGCACCGACTGCTTCACGAATTTTGTTTAGCTCATCTTCAGTTAAATCGCGTACACGCGTGTTTTCAGATACGCTAGCAGATTCAAGAACTTTTTGAGCTGTGTTTTTACCAATACCATAGATGTATGTTAATGAAATTACAACGCGTTTGTCGCGTGGAATGTCAACACCAGCAATACGTGCCATGAGTGCACCTCCTTCAAAAATTAACCTTGTCTTTGTTTGTGTTTAGGGTTTTCACAGATTACCATTACTTTACCGCGTCGGCGAATAACCTTACATTTTTCGCAGATCGGTTTTACAGATGGTCTCACTTTCATCTAACCTAACCTCCTTAATAGTCCGGAGTGCAAAAGATTATTTAAAACGGTACGTAATACGACCGCGAGTTAAATCATAAGGAGATAGTTCAATTGTGACTTTGTCTCCAGGTAGAATACGAATAAAGTGCATACGGATCTTACCAGAAACATGTGCCAAGATCGTATGACCGTTTTCAAGCTCTACCTTGAACATTGCGTTAGGCAAAGTCTCAACAACTGTTCCTTCGACTTCAATTACATCATCTTTCGCCATCAACCCAGTCTCCCTTCTTATACAAATCAAGCCGAAGCTTCATTCGCTGTTCTCTTTGCTTCATACAGGTACGATTGTCTGCTGAAAGCATATGTCTGGAAAGCATGAGAGATGTTCGAAAGACACTCGTAAGGCTTCGCACAAAGCAATCTGCGGAAAAGACTGAGTGCTCAATCTGAACCCTTGCAAAGATGCTTCCACGAAACCCATTATACCCCTTCTGATGGGCAATTGTACACTACTTAAGAATAGTGACGGATTGTTCCAATCGTCCGTTCGTATACCGGGCGCAATATGCTTTTGCAGCTCTCGAGAAAAACAATACTTGTTGCATACCACCCGGGTCTTCCAAAACGGAAACCAGGGTTACTTGCGGTCTGTTAATAGAGCATCGATATCAGCGAACACTTTTGTAATATGTTGCTGACCATCAATATTTGTTAACACGCCTTTATCGCCATAAAAGTCGAGTAGGGGCTGTGTTTGCTTCATATTTACTTCCAGACGGTTTGTCACCGTTTCTGGATTGTCATCCGCACGTTGATATAATTCCCCGCCATCCTTATCGCAGACACCATCCTTTTGTGGAGGATTGAAGACTAAGTGATAAGCAGTACCGCATTCTTTACAGATACGGCGGCCGGTTAAACGTTTGATTAATTCCTCTTGCTCCACTTGGATGTTAATCACATGCTCAACAGATTTCTCTAGATCAGCAAGTGTTGTATCCAATGCTTTCGCTTGTGGCACAGTACGTGGGAATCCATCTAGCAAGAAACCCTTTGCACAGTCAGCTTGGCTTAAACGTTCACGAACAATACCAATCGTTACTTCATCCGGTACTAATGCACCTTGATCCATAAACGATTTTGCTTCGAGACCCAGTGCCGTTTGGTTTTTAATTGCCGCACGGAACATATCGCCTGTAGAAATATGAGGGATTTCGTACTTCTCAACAATTTTATCTGCTTGCGTACCTTTACCGGCACCTGGCAAACCCATTAAAACGATATTCATACGTTTTTTCCTCCCTCTAAAAGGTAGGCAGAAAAAGGAACGGAATGCTCCTCATTTCCACCTGATTACTTCATAAACCCTTTATAGTGACGCTTCACAAGTTGTGATTCTAGTTGTTTCATTGTTTCAAGTGCAACCCCAACTACAATGATCAAGCTTGTTCCACCGATTTGCGCTGCTTGTGGCAGGCCAGCAAATTCAATAAAGAGCAGTGGCATAATCGAAATCACAGCTAAGAAAATCGCACCAACAAATGTTAAACGATATAGCACGCTTGTTAAGTAATCTTGCGTTTGGCTTCCTGGACGAATCCCCGGAATGTATGCCCCTTGTTTCTTTAAATTGTCGGCCACATTCTCAGGATTCACTTGAATGAATGCATAGAAGTAAGTGAACGCGACAATTAAAGCAACGAAGAGTACCATTCCGATTGGCTGCGTGTAATCCAGCACACGTGTGATTGCTTCTGTGACGGAGTTCGTACCGAAGAATAACGTAATGGATTGTGGCGCCATTAAGAAGGCCGAAGCAAAGATAACTGGGATAACTCCCGCTGCGTTAACTTTTAATGGTAAGTGTGTTTGCTGACTGCCTGTTTGGGAAGAACCAGCAACACGTTTTGCATATTGAATTGGAATTTTACGTAGTGCCTGTTGAACGTAGATAACGCCAACTGTTACTGCGATAATCGCCAAAACAATTAATGCAAGGATTGCAAGATTGATGAATAGGGCATCGCCCGCTCCTTCAATTTGCGTTGCATAGATTTGGTTCACTGCTGTTGGGATTGCAGCTACGATACCAGCGAAGATAATGATAGAGATACCATTTCCAACACCGTATGACGTAATTTGCTCACCTAACCACAGCAAGAATGCTGTACCAGCAGTTAATACAATTGCAATAACGACATACGTCATTACACCATCGTCTTGAATCAATTCTCCACCGTACATACGGTTAAACCCGTAAGACATAGCAATTGCCTGAACGAAGGCCAATACAATTGTAAAGTAACGAGTGAATTGCGCAAGTTTTCGTCTTCCGACTTCGCCTTGTTTCGCCCACTCTGTAAATTTAGGAACAACATCCATTTGCAATAATTGCACGATAATGGATGCGGTGATGTATGGCATAATTCCCATTGCGAGAATGGAGAAATTAATAAGTGCCCCACCACCGAAGATGTTTAGGAACCCAATGATCCCTAACTCATCAGAAGCACGTAGCACATCTGCATCTACGTTTGGTACTGGTACGAACGTTCCCAAACGGAAGATGACGAGCATTGCTAACGTGAAAAAGATCTTGTTTCGAATATCTCGCACACGCATAAAGTTAGAGATTGTTTGAAACATTAAATCACCTCGACAGATCCGCCGGCGTTCTCGATTGCTTCTTTAGCAGAAGCAGAGAATTTGTGAGCTTGAACAGAAAGCTTTTTGTCAAGAGACCCGTTACCAAGAATCTTGATTCCAGAACGTTCCTTGCTCACAACACCTGTTTCAATGAGTAGAGCAGGTGTTACTTCTGTGCCCTCTTCGAAACGGTTAAGCGCATCTAGGTTGACTACAGCATATTCTTTGCGGTTGATGTTCGTAAATCCACGTTTTGGTAAACGGCGGAACAACGGGTTTTGTCCACCCTCAAATCCTGGGCGTACTCCACCGCCAGAACGAGCGTTTTGTCCTTTATGACCTTTACCCGAAGTTTTACCATTACCAGAACCTGTACCTCGACCTACGCGGTTGCGTTCTTTACGTGAACCTTCAGCTGGTTTTAACTCATGTAGTTTCAACTGGTGGCACCTCCTTAAGTGTAAAATCGTTCAATTATTTCTCGTTAACTGTGACTAAGTGAGCTACTTTCGTGATCATACCACGAATTGCAGCATTATCTTGGTGTTCAACTGTTTGGTGCATCTTACGAAGACCAAGTGCTTCCGCAACTTTACGTTGGTTAGGCTTTGAACCGATCAAACTTTTAGTTAGGGTGATTTCTAATTTGTTTGCCATTGTCAATTCCCCCCTTATCCTAATAGTTCTTCCACAGATTTACCACGTAGCTTCGCAACGTCTTCAGCACGTTTCAGTTGTGTTAAACCTTCAACAGTAGCGCGAACCATGTTGATTGGTGTGTTTGAACCTAGTGATTTAGAAAGAATATCAGTAATACCAGCTAACTCAAGTACAGCACGTACTGGTCCACCAGCGATTACTCCTGTACCAGGTGCAGCAGGTTTGATTAGAATCGAACCAGCTCCGAAACGGCCAAGCACTTGGTGAGGTGTAGTTCCTTCTACCATTGGTACTTCGATTAAGTTTTTCTTCGCGTCTTCAACAGCTTTGCGGATCGCGTCTGGAACTTCTTGCGCTTTACCAGTACCGAATCCTACATGTCCGTTTTTGTCACCAACCACAACTAATGCAGTAAAGCGGAAACGACGTCCACCTTTAACAACTTTAGCAACACGGTTGATTGTTACTACGCGTTCTTCGAATTCAAATTTGTTTGGGTCAATAGCACGCATGATGTATGTCCCTCCTTCTTCTTAAAATTCTAAGCCATTTTCGCGTGCAGCATCAGCTAATGCTTTCACACGTCCATGATATAAGTAACCTCCACGGTCAAATACTACGTTAGTAACGTTTTTCTCTACTGCGCGTTTAGCGATTGCTTCGCCAACTTTCGCTGCAGCTTCAACATTACCAGCAACACCGTCAAAGTCTTTTTCCATTGTTGACGCGCTAGCTAGTGTTACACCAGAAGCATCATCAATCAATTGTGCATAAATGTGTTTATTTGAACGGTAAACGTTTAAGCGTGGACGCTCAGCCGTTCCCGTGATTTTTGTACGAACACGTGCATGACGTTTCTTACGAACTTGATTTTTATCTTGTTTCGTAATCACAGTGGTCACTCCTTTCTAATGCTTACGAGCATTATTTACCAGTTTTACCTTCTTTACGACGAACGTTTTCGCCTTCATAACGAATTCCTTTACCTTTATACGGCTCCGGAGGACGTACTTGACGGATGTTAGAAGCAAGAGCTCCAACGCGTTCTTTGTTGATCCCTTTAACGATGATCTTCGTGTTTGTAGGAACTTCGACTTCAAGACCATCTTCAGGAGTGAATTCAACCGGGTGAGAGTAACCTACGTTTAGTACAAGTTTCGTACCTTGTAATTGTGCACGGTAACCTACCCCAACTAATTCTAAGCTTCGAGTAAATCCTTCAGATACGCCAGTGACCATGTTAGCTAGTAACGCACGAGTCGTACCGTGGATTGTACGGTGTTCTTTTGTTTCAGATGGACGAACTACAGAAAGTGTAGTACCTTCTTGTTCGATCTTCATATCTTTGTTGAATGTACGAGTTAACTCACCTTTAGGACCTTTTACAGTGACTGTGTTGTCATCTGCAATTGTCAAGGTAACGTTAGCTGGTACTTCAATAACTTTTTTACCTACGCGAGACATACTGTTGCACCTCCATTCATTTGTTACGGATTACCAAACGTAAGCGACGACTTCTCCGCCAACTTGTTTAGCACGAGCTTCTTTATCAGTTACAAGACCTTGTGAAGTTGAGATTAATGCGATTCCAAGTCCGTTAAGAACTCGAGGAACATCGCTCGTTTTCGCGTAAACGCGAAGACCTGGTTTTGAAATACGTTTTAAGCCAGTGATAACGCGTTCGTTATTTTGACCGTATTTCAAGAAGATACGGATAATACCTTGTTTGCTATCTTCTACATATTCTACATCACGGACGAAACCTTCACGCTTAAGGATTTCAGCGATTTCCTTCTTCATGTTTGAAGCAGGCACTTCTAGTTTCTCGTGACGAACCATATTCGCATTACGGATGCGAGTCAGCATATCTGCAATTGGATCTGACATTGTCATTACATTTACCTCCTTCCCAGTTTAGGGGATTACCAGCTTGCTTTTTTAACGCCTGGAATTTGTCCTTTGTAAGCTAACTCACGGAAACAAATACGGCAAAGCTTAAATTTACGATATACAGAGTGCGGACGTCCACAGCGCTCACAGCGTGTGTAGGCTTGCACTGGATGTTTCGGCGTACGTTTTTGTTTAGCGATCATTGATTTTTTAGCCACGATTTCGCCTCCCTATTATTTACTTTTGGAATGGCATACCGAATTGTGTCAATAACTCACGAGCTTCTTCGTCAGAGTTCGCAGTTGTTACAATTACGATGTCCATACCGCGGACTTTAGATACTTTGTCATAATCGATTTCAGGGAAGATTAATTGCTCTTTAACTCCAAGCGTGTAGTTTCCGCGACCGTCGAATGCTTTTTTAGAAACACCACGGAAGTCACGAACACGTGGAAGTGCGATTGCGATTAATTTATCCAAGAAGTCATACATACGCTCTCCGCGTAATGTAACTTTCGCACCGATTGGCATACCTTCACGAAGACGGAAGCCGGCGATAGATTTTTTAGCTTTTGTTACGACTGGTTTTTGACCAGCGATTGTTTGCAATTCTTCAACAGCAGCATCAAGTGATTTCGTGTTTTGGACAGCGTCGCCCACACCCATGTTGATCACAATTTTGTCTACTTTTGGTACTTGCATAACAGATGTATATTCAAACTTGCTCATTAGAGCAGGAGTAACTTCGTTAACATACTTTTCTTTTAGGCGGTTCATGTGTGTACCTCCCTTCTTCATTTTGCTTATTTAATAATTTCACCAGATTTTTTGGCAACACGAACTTTTTTACCATCTTCCACTTTGTAACCTACACGTGTTGGTTCACCTGATTTAGGGTCGATCAACATCACGTTAGATACGTGAATAGAAGCTTCTTGCTCAACAATTCCACCTTGTGGATTTGCTTGGTTTGGCTTAGTGTGCTTTTTGACGATGTTTACACCTTCAACAAGCACGCGGTCTTTCTTAGGAAACGCAGAAAGGATCACACCTGTTTTCCCTTTGTCTTTCCCTGAGATTACCATTACTTTATCGCCTTTTTTTACATGCATTCTGTCGCACCTCCTTGATTGGCACTATCTCGTAATTAAAGAACTTCTGGAGCTAAAGATACGATTTTCATGAAGTTGCTATCACGTAGTTCACGTGCAACTGGTCCGAAAATACGAGTTCCACGAGGTCCTTTATCGTCTTTGATGATGACACATGCGTTCTCATCAAATTTGATGTACGTACCGTCTTTACGGCGAACTCCGCTTTTCGTGCGAACGATTACCGCTTTAACAACGTCACCTTTCTTGACAACGCCACCTGGTGTTGCTTTCTTAACTGTACACACGACGATATCGCCGATGTTAGCAGTCTTGCGGCCTGTACCACCAAGAACTTTAATTGTTAATACTTCACGTGCACC
Source organism: Chryseomicrobium palamuruense (assembly GCF_042649045.1). NCBI lineage: Bacteria > Bacillati > Bacillota > Bacilli > Caryophanales > Caryophanaceae > Chryseomicrobium > Chryseomicrobium palamuruense. The sequence goes on from NZ_JBHSEF010000023.1 coordinate 61,683, forward strand.
TGAGTTGTCAGCAACTTTCATACGACTCTCTTGTTGGATCATTTAGGTTACCTCCTTCCGGAAAATAAATCGTTCCGAATTATAATTAGATAATAACCGCTTTTTCTACAACTTCCACTAAACGGAAACGTTTTGTAGCTGACAGCGGGCGAGTTTCCATGATGCGTACGATATCTCCTAATTGAGCTTCGTTCATTTCATCATGCGCTTTAAATTTCTTCGAATATTTAACACGCTTGCCGTATAATTTATGCTTTTTGTGAGTTTCAACTAAAACTGTTACAGTCTTATCCATTTTGTCTGAAACTACCCGGCCTGTGTATACTTTGCGTTGGTTACGCTCAGTCATGCCTGAAAACCTCCTTTATCAGTTGTTTGCACTGATTTCTCTTTCGCGAATCACAGTTTTCATACGTGCAATCGCTTTGCGGACTTCACGAATGCGAGCTGTGTTTTCTAATTGACCAGTCGCCAATTGGAAGCGAAGGTTGAAAAGCTCTTCTTTCAGTGATTTTACTTTTTGTTCGATCTCAGCTGTAGTAAGTTCACGGATGTCATTAGCTTTCATTAGATTCACCACCAATTTCTTGACGTTTAACTACTTTACATTTAACAGGAAGCTTGTGAGATGCTAAACGAAGTGCTTCGCGTGCTACCTCTTCAGATACCCCTGCAATTTCAAACATGATTTTTCCTGGTTTAACGACAGCAACCCAGCCTTCAGGTGCCCCTTTACCAGAACCCATACGTACCTCAAGAGGCTTCTTCGTATATGGTTTGTGCGGGAAAATTTTAATCCAAACTTTACCGCCACGTTTCATGTAACGTGTCATTGCAATACGAGCAGACTCAATCTGACGGCTTGTGATCCAGCTTGCTTCAGTTGACTGAAGGCCGAATTCACCAAATGTTACTTCTGTACCGCCTTTTGCTTGTCCGCGCATTTTTCCACGGTGTTGACGACGGTATTTAACGCGTTTAGGCATTAACATATTAGTTGCCTCCTTCCTCAGAGTTCTTCTTAGTCGGAAGGACTTCTCCACGATAGATCCATACTTTTACGCCTAACTTACCATAAGTAGTGTCAGCTTCAGCGTGTGCGTAATCGATATCAGCACGAAGTGTATGAAGTGGAACAGTACCTTCGCTGTAGTGTTCAGCACGTGCGATGTCAGCTCCACCTAGACGACCAGAAACTTGCGTTTTGATCCCTTGTGCGCCAGAACGCATTGTGCGTTGGATAGCTTGTTTTTGTGCGCGACGGAAAGATACACGGCCTTCAAGTTGGCGTGCGATTCCTTCAGCTACTAATTTCGCATCTAAGTCAGCGCGTTTAATTTCAACGATGTTGATGTGTACACGTTTGCCAGTCAAATCGTTTAAAGATTTACGTACAGCTTCAACTTCTGTACCACCTTTACCGATTACCATACCTGGTTTCGCAGTGTGAATTGTAACGTTAACACGTTTTGCAGCACGCTCGATTTCTACTTTAGAAACAGACGCGTCTTTTAGACGTGTGTCGATGAATTGACGAATTTTTAAATCTTCGTGTAAGAGTGTAGCGTAATCCTTCTCTGCGAACCATTTTGATTCCCAGTCACGAATGATACCTACGCGTAACCCTATTGGATGTACTTTTTGACCCACGAATTATCCCTCCTTCTTCTCAGATACCACTAAAGTGATGTGGCTAGTACGTTTGTTAATCGCACTCGCACGACCTTGTGCACGTGGACGGAAACGTTTTAATGTTGGACCTTCATCAACGAAGACCTCAGATACTACTAAGCTGTTAATATCTAAATCATAGTTATGCTCTGCGTTAGCGATAGCTGATTTCAAAAGCTTTTCAACAACCGGTGAAGCAGAACGTGGTGTGTGGTTTAAAATTGCAACAGCTTCGCCAACTTGCTTGCCTCGGATCAAATCAACGACTAATCGTACTTTACGAGGAGCAATGCGCACTGTTCTAGCAACTGCTTTAGCTTGTGCCATGTGGTGTTACCTCCTCTCAATTAGCGTCTTGTTTTCTTATCGTCAGCACCGTGACCTTTATAAGCACGTGTTGGTGCGAACTCGCCTAATTTGTGTCCAACCATATCTTCAGTAACGTATACAGGCACGTGTTTACGACCATCGTAGACTGCAATCGTTAAACCGATAAATGTTGGGAAAATTGTAGAGCGACGAGACCAAGTTTTGATGACAGACTTTTTCTCAGTGTCCTTTTGAGCTTCCACTTTTTTCATTAAGTGATCATCTACAAAAGGTCCTTTTTTCAAGCTACGACCCATTTTGGAACCTCCCTTAGTGATTCCACTACGGCTCCTACGAACCGCAGTTTAACCACTTTATTTTTTACGACGACGAATGATCATTTTGTCGGATTTGTTTTTCTTCTTACGTGTCTTCGCTCCTAGAGTTGGTTTACCCCATGGAGACATTGGAGACTTACGTCCGATTGGCGTACGACCTTCACCACCACCGTGTGGGTGATCGTTCGGGTTCATTACAGATCCACGTACAGTTGGGCGCTTACCTAACCAGCGTGAACGACCTGCTTTACCGATGTTTACTAGTTCGTGTTGTTCGTTTCCTACTTCACCGATTGTTGCACGGCAAACACCTAGGATTAAGCGAACTTCACCAGATTGAAGACGTACGATTACGTACTTACCTTCACGACCTAAAACTTGTGCAGATGTACCAGCTGAACGCACCAGTTGTCCACCTTTACCAGGTTTCATTTCGATGTTGTGGATTGTAGAACCCATTGGGATGTTTTCAAGTGGTAACGCATTACCTACTTTAATATCCGCTTCTGGTCCAGAAATGATTTCCATTCCTACTACTAATCCTTTTGGTGCTAAGATGTAACGTTTTTCTCCATCAACGTAGTTGATCAATGCGATATTAGCCGAACGGTTCGGATCATATTCGATTGTAGCAACGCGGCCTGGAATGCCATCTTTATTGCGTTTGAAATCGATGATACGGTATTGACGCTTGTGGCCACCACCGTGATGACGAACAGTAATTTTACCTTGGTTGTTACGGCCGCCTTTACGCGTCACAGGTGCAAGCAAAGATTTCTCCGGCTTGTTTGTTGTGATTTCAGCATAATCAAGACTAGTCATGTTACGACGTCCGTTTGTGGTCGGTTTATACTTTCTAATCGCCATTGTTTTCCCTCCTTCTTGGTTTTAACTCTTCTATAGAATTAGATCTCGAATAATTCGATTTCTTTGCTGTCTGCAGTCAATGTTACGATTGCTTTACGACGTTTGTTTGTGAATCCGCCGAAACGGCCAACGCGTTTGAATTTTCCTTTGTAGTTCATGATGTTGACTTTCGCCACTTCAACGCCAAAGATTTCTTCGATTGCGCTTTTCACGTTTGTTTTTGTTGCACGAGTGTCCACTTCGAATGTGTACTTTTTCTCGCCCATTAGTTCAGAAGAACGCTCGGTAATGACCGGACGTTTAATAATATCACGTGCTTCCATTATCCAAGCACCTCCTCCACTTTTTCTACAGCTGCTTTAGTCATAATTAATTGATCATGTCCAACAAGATCAAGTACATTGATGCCAGAAGCAGGAAGTACTGTGATTCCAGCGATGTTACGAGCAGATAATGCTACGTTTTCATCAAGATCAGCAGTAACAAATAAAGCTTTTTTCGCGATTGAAAGATCTTTCAATACTTTCGTGAATTCTTTCGTTTTTGGTGCATCGAATGATAATGCATCCACCACCACTAGGCTTTCTTCACGTACCTTAGAAGATAACGCTGAAAGAAGAGCTAAGCGACGAACTTTTTTCGGTAATTTGTAGCTGTAGCTACGTGGTACTGGACCGAATACGATACCACCGCCACGCCATTGTGGAGAGCGGATAGACCCTTGACGAGCACGGCCAGTTCCTTTTTGACGCCATGGCTTACGTCCACCACCAGATACCTCAGAGCGACCTTTCACTTTGTGGTTACCTTGGCGTAGAGAAGCACGTTGCGCAATGATTGCTTCAAACAGTACTGATTCGTTTGGTTCGATACCGAATACTTTATCGCTTAATTCGATTTCACCAACTTCAGAACCTGTTAAGTTTACAACTTTAACTTTTGCCATTCCTGTTTCCTCCTTTCTTCAAAAATTATTTCGATTTAACAGCTGCTTTCACAACTACTAATGATTTACGAGAACCAGGAACATTACCTTTTACTAATAGTAGGTTACGTTCAGCATCGATTTTCACAACTTCTAAGTTTTGAATCGTTACTGTTTGTCCACCCATTTGACCAGGTAATTTCTTTTGTTTAAATACACGGTTCGGAGCAACTGGACCCATTGAACCCGGACGACGGTGGTAACGAGAACCGTGAGACATTGGGCCGCGAGATTGTCCGTGGCGTTTAATTACACCTTGGAAACCTTTACCTTTTGCTACACCTGTTACATCGATTACGTCGCCTTCAGCGAAACTTTCTACATTGACTACTTGACCAACCTCGTAATCAGCAGTATTAAGTCCGCGGAACTCGCGGATGAAGCGCTTAGGAGCAGTGTCCGCTTTCGCTACGTGTCCTTTAGCTGGTTTGTTAGAAAGCTTTTCACGCTTATCTTCGAAACCTAACTGAATTGATTCGTAGCCATCCGTATCAACAGTTTTCTTTTGAAGCACTACGTTTGGTGTTGCTTCGATAACTGTTACTGGGATAAGATCACCGTTCTCAGCAAATACTTGCGTCATACCGATTTTTCTACCTAAGATTCCTTTGGTCATTCGTCACACCTCCTGATAATTGTTTGTTTTTTATTTTTCTACCATTAAAGTTTGATTTCGATATCAACGCCAGATGGTAAATCAAGCTTCATTAACGCATCAACAGTTTGTGGTGTTGGGTTAACGATATCGATCAGACGTTTATGCGTACGCATTTCGAATTGCTCACGAGAATCTTTGTACTTGTGAACAGCACGCAAGATTGTGTACGTCGACTTCTCAGTTGGAAGTGGGATCGGACCTGATACACTAGCACCTGAACGCTTCGCAGTTTCAACGATTTTCTCAGCTGATTGATCAAGAATTCTGTGATCATACGCTTTTAAACGGATACGAATTTTTTGTTTTGCCATTATTTTCCCTCCTTTTCGCCTATTTTCTAGACATTCTCCACGAAAATTTTCCAACGCACGCGCCATGGCAAAGCGGCCGGGTGTGTCGGTAACCTCTCGCTTCATCGCAGTCAAAGACCAACATTCAACATTATAACTAAAATAAAAAGAATCCGCAAGTGTTTTAGCGAATTCTTTTTTACTTCTCTATATTCTTTTATAAAATCATGGCCGCTACCCATCCGAATGCGATAAGCGGGATGTTGTAGTGGATGAAGGTTGGAATTGTCGTGTCCCAAATATGATTGTGTTGACTATCTGCATTCAATCCGGAAGTTGGCCCGAGGGTTGAATCCGATGCTGGTGAACCGGCATCTCCAAGTGCTCCTGCCGTTCCAATTAAAGCGATGATGGCCATAGGGCTAAAACCAACCTCAATTGCAAATGGAACAAACAATGAGGCAATGATAGGGATCGTCGCAAACGAAGAACCAATTCCTAAGGTGACGATTAAGCCAACCACCAACATCAGTAACGCGGCTAAGCCCTGATTGTTTCCAATGATGCTTGTCGTACTTTCCACGAGTGACTCTACATCACCAGTCGCTGTCATTACATTCGCAAAGCCATTCGCGGAAATCATGACGAAACCGATGAATGCCATCATCTGCATTCCTTCTACTAATACACGGTCCGACTCTGACCAGCGAACGGCACGCGTGATGAAGAGAACCGCAATTCCTGCAATTGCCCCAACAATCATGCTTTCTGTAAGTAGCTGACCAGCCAGTGCTGCAGCTAGAGCTAAGACAGTAAAGAGAATCGTCGTTGGCTTTACTTCAACACGTTCAACTGCAATCTCCTGACTTTCTTGATATGTGCGCTCTTTACGATACGTAATAAATACAGCAACAATCAAACCAACGACAAGTCCCGCTGTAGGAATCAACATCGCTGTCGGTATGTTTGAGCGGTCAATCGTCATCCCTGCCGCTGCCATTTGAGTTGCAATGATATCGTGGAAGATTGCGCCGAATCCGTAAGGTAACAAAATGTAGGGTGCAGTCAATCCAAATGTCAAGATGGATGCCACAAGACGGCGATCTAGTTTCATCTTATTAAATAACGGTAATAACGGCGGAATGAGTAATGGGATAAATGCAATGTGAATCGGAATCACGTTTTGTGAGGCGATTGACATTAACAGAATCGCCGTGAGCAAAAACCATTTGATTGACCCGAAACTGCCCGTCTTTGTTTCTTTTGCCGAATCAATCAGTTTATCGACAAGCCATAGGGGCAATCCTGTACGAGAGATAGCGACTGCAAACCCTCCAAGTAATGCGTAACTGAGGGCGATCGTTGCACCGCTCCCCAGTCCATCTGTAATAGCTTTAAGTGTGGCAGCAAGATCCATCCCGGAAATCAATCCCCCGGTTAGTGCGCCTATAAGTAATGCGATGACCACATTCACGCGTAGTAAACTAAGTACGAGCATGAGGAGGACCGCAATTAATACTGCGTTCATGATGAGTTCCTCTTTTCTTTCTTAATACAGTTCTTATTGATACTACTAAAACACTTTACTCTGCTAAACAAGTAGAGTATTAAAGTGAACAATCGTTATAATAACATGCTGATATTTGGTTGTCAATACGTGCGTATTCCATCAAATAAATAATAAAAAGGCACCTGGAATAGGTACCTTCGTTATTCATTCTCCAATTTTTTAATATATTTCTTCAACTTCTTTAAATCTTCTCCTGTATACCGAGGGTACTTCGGATCCATTTTCTCCAGCAATTGAATCATAATTTCAGTCACCAATCTGCGACTGTGCCATTCATCATCGGCTGGCAGCACATACCACGGACAATAGCTCGTAGATGTATTATTTAACATTTCCTCAAAGATCTTATGATACTCATCCCAATGCTCTCGTTCCTCTACATCGGCAAATGAAAACTCCCAATGCTTCTCCGGATTCTTCATCCGTTCAAGCAGTCGATCTTTTTGTTCGTCTTTCGACATGTGGAAGAAGAACTTCACGATATGAATTCCATTTTCGTATAAGTACTTCTCGTAATCGTTGATCTGACGGTAGCGCAAGTTCCAGATGGAATTTTTGTCCGCATGCTCTGGGATGTCCCCATCTTCAAGCAAATCATGGATACGTGGTGCAATCACTTCTTCATAGTAGGAACGATTTAAGATACCAATCTCCCCTCGAGCGGGCAGTCCTTCTTGAATGCGCCAAAGGTAATCGTGCTTCTTCTCATCTTCCGATGGCTTTTCAAGGGTTGTCGTCTTGAGACCTTGAGCACTCAAGTTCGAGAAAATGTAACTAATCGCTTCATCTTTCCCTGCTGCATCCATTGCCTGTAATACGACGAGGATACCACGCTTTTCTTCTGCATGCAGTTTATGATGAAGTTCTTTCATCCGAGCGACAAGATCCGGGATAACTTCCTGACGAATCTGTTCATTGTCTTTCTTCTTACCTTCCGTTGTCGGATAGTCTTTCAGCTTAATTTCTTTGGTGCATGGAATTTTATAATCTGTGATCTTCATAGGGTTGCCTCCATGTCAGTATACGACTCTGTACCCGCAGGTGCGTTTTTGCAAACTAGGAGGGGGAGCTGGAGTGGGAAGGGCTTGCTAGGAAGGGCTTGGGTGGTTGGGGGTTAAAAGTGAGGGTAAGACATGTGGATTTTTAAGTGAGGAAGGAGAATGGACCGGGTAGATGGCTCGAATGGGCTCCGTGCTGTTTTCGACATTTCTGGAAGAACGGCTTCCGCATCTAAAGTAATCGAGTTGCGCAGGCTTGAAATCCATGCCAAATGCCATCGCGGCCAGAGAAGCCAAGAGCGCTTCTCTGGCCACGCTGTCATTTGACAGAATTTCAGGGCGAGCCTGCTCCACATCTAGAAATATAAAAACCCTCTCCAGCGTCCCGGAGAGGGTGAAAGATCAGCAAAAGCTGAAATTATTTAGTGATAGAAGCAACTACACCAGCACCAACAGTACGTCCACCCTCACGGATAGAGAACTTAGTACCTTCTTCAAGCGCGATTGGAGCGATAAGAGCAACAGTCATTTCGATGTTGTCTCCAGGCATAACCATTTCAACGCCTTCTGGTAAGTTACATACACCAGTTACGTCCGTTGTACGGAAGTAGAACTGTGGACGGTAGTTAGAGAAGAATGGAGTGTGACGTCCACCCTCTTCTTTAGAAAGAACATAAACCTCAGCTTTGAACTCAGTGTGTGGAGTGATTGTGCCTGGTTTAGCTAATACTTGTCCACGTTGGATATCTTCACGAGAAACCCCACGAAGAAGTGCACCGATGTTGTCTCCAGCTTCTGCATAGTCAAGAAGCTTACGGAACATTTCTACACCAGTTACAGTAGTAGATTTTGGCTCTTCAACGATACCGATGATGTCTACAACGTCTCCGACTTTAACTTGTCCACGCTCAACACGACCAGTAGCAACTGTACCACGACCAGTGATTGAGAACACGTCCTCAACTGGCATCATGAATGGCTTGTCAGTTTGGCGCTCAGGTGTTGGGATGTAAGAGTCAACAGCGTCCATCAATTCGATGATTTTTTCTTCCCACTCTTCTTCGCCTTCAAGAGCTTTAAGAGCAGAACCTTTGATTACAGGAATATCGTCACCTGGGAAATCATATTCAGATAATAGGTCACGTACTTCCATTTCTACTAATTCAAGTAGCTCTTCGTCGTCCACCATATCACATTTGTTCATGAATACAACTAGGTAAGGAACACCTACTTGACGAGAAAGAAGGATGTGCTCACGAGTTTGTGGCATTGGGCCGTCAGCAGCAGATACTACTAAGATCCCGCCGTCCATTTGTGCAGCACCAGTGATCATGTTTTTAACATAGTCAGCGTGACCTGGGCAGTCAACGTGTGCATAGTGACGAGTAGCAGTTTCATACTCAACGTGAGAAGTGTTGATTGTGATTCCGCGCTCTTTTTCTTCTGGAGCGTTATCGATTTGGTCGTAAGAACGAGCCTCACCGCCAAGACGCTTAGAAAGAACAGTCGCGATAGCAGCTGTTAAAGTTGTTTTACCGTGGTCAACGTGACCGATAGTACCGATGTTAGCATGTGTTTTGGAACGATCGAATTTTTCTTTAGCCATTAGAGTAAATCCTCCTCAGAATATTGTTTATTTTATGACAAAAGCGAGAGGGCAAGCCCTCTACTTTCATTCACTACAGATAGTTATACTTTAAATAGAGGTGAATTTCAATTATTCACCTTTATTTTTTTTGATGATCTCTTCAGAGATTGATTTAGGAACTTCTTCATAATGATCAAATGTCATTGAGAATGTTCCGCGACCTTGTGTGTTTGAACGAAGAGATGTTGCATACCCGAACATTTCAGCAAGTGGAACCATTGCACGAACTACTTGTGCGTTTCCGCGAGCTTCCATACCTTCAACGCGTCCACGACGTGACGTGATGTCACCCATGATATCGCCTAGGTATTCTTCAGGAATAACAACTTCAACTTTCATAACAGGCTCTAGAAGAGCTGGGTTAACTTTAGATACTGCGTTTTTCAATGCCATAGAAGCGGCAATTTTGAACGCCATCTCATTCGAGTCAACATCGTGGTATGAACCATCGAATAATTTAGCTTTCAAATCGATGATTGGGTAACCTGCTAACATACCGTTATCTAAAGAGTCACGAAGACCCGCTTCGATAGCTGGAATGTATTCACGTGGAACAACCCCACCGACGATTGCGTTTTCGAATTCAAAGCCTTTACCTTCTTCGTTTGGAGAGAACTCGATCCAAACGTGACCGAATTGACCACGACCACCAGACTGGCGGACGAACTTTCCTTCAACTTTAGCAGTATCACGGATTGTCTCACGGTAAGATACTTGTGGAGCACCTACGTTCGCTTCAACTTTGAATTCACGGCGCATACGGTCAACTAGGATATCAAGGTGAAGTTCACCCATACCTGAGATGATCGTTTGGCCCGTTTCTTGGTCCGTGTGTGCACGGAACGTTGGATCCTCGTCTTGAAGTTTCTGTAGAGCTTGACCCATTTTATCTTGGTCAGCTTTTGATTTTGGTTCAACAGATAATGAGATAACTGGCTCTGGGAAGTCCATAGACTCAAGGATAACTAGGCTCTTTTCATCACATAGTGTATCTCCAGTTGTTGTGTCTTTAAGACCAACAGCAGCAGCGATATCTCCTGCATATACTTTAGAAATCTCTTCACGTGAGTTAGCGTGCATTTGTAGGATACGACCTACGCGCTCACGCTTCCCTTTTGTTGAGTTCTGAACATATGATCCAGAATCCAATGTACCTGAGTACACACGGAAGAATGTTAATTTACCAACGTAAGGATCTGTCATAACTTTGAATGCAAGTGCAGAGAATGGAGCTTCATCAGATGGCTCACGTACTAGCTCTTCATCAGAGTCTGGGTCGATACCTTTCATTGGAGCTACATCAAGTGGAGAAGGCAAGTATGCGATAACCGCATCTAGCATCTTCTGAACACCTTTGTTTTTGAACGCAGTACCACAAACTACTGGGTAGAACTCAACGTTTACAGTACCTTTACGGATACCTTCGATTAGTTCTTCATTTGTGATTTCTTCGCCACCAAGGTATTTTTCCATAAGTTCTTCATCAAGTTCAGCAACCGCTTCAACTAACTTTTCACGGTACTCTTCAGCTTGCGCTTTGTACTCTTCTGGAATTTCTACTTCTTGGATATCTGTACCAAGGTCGTTTCCGTACATCGTAGCTGTCATTGCCACTAGGTCAATGATGCCTGTGAAGTCATCTTCTGCACCGATTGGTAATTGGATTGGGTGAGCGTTTGCTTCCAAACGATCGTGTAATGTTTTTACAGAGTACAAGAAGTCTGCACCTGTTTTATCCATTTTGTTGATGAAAACGATACGTGGTACGCCGTAAGTTGTAGCTTGACGCCATACTGTTTCCGTTTGTGGTTCTACACCTGATTGTGCATCAAGTACAGTTACCGCACCATCAAGTACACGTAGTGAACGTTCAACTTCAACTGTGAAGTCTACGTGTCCTGGTGTATCGATGATGTTTACGCGGTGCTCTTTCCATGCAGCTGTTGTAGCAGCTGAAGTGATTGTGATTCCGCGCTCTTGCTCTTGCTCCATCCAGTCCATTTGTGAAGCACCTTCGTGCGTTTCACCAATTTTGTGGATACGGCCAGTGTAATAAAGGATACGCTCAGTCGTTGTTGTTTTACCAGCATCGATGTGGGCCATGATTCCGATATTACGTGTTTTCTGTAATGAGAATTCGCGAGCCATTATATAGTCTCCTTCCACTTCGGATTAGCGTGACTAGATAGGAATAAATCCTACCAGCGGTAGTGAGCGAATGCTTTGTTCGCTTCTGCCATTTTGTGCATATCTTCGCGCTTCTTAACAGAAGCACCCGTGTTGTTAGACGCATCTAGGATTTCATTCGCTAAACGCTCTTCCATTGTTTTCTCACCACGTAGACGAGAATAGTTAACTAGGTAACGAAGACCTAAAGTAGAACGACGGTCAGGGCGAACCTCAACTGGCACTTGGTAGTTAGCTCCACCTACACGGCGTGCACGTACTTCAAGTACTGGCATTACATTGTTTAAAGCAGCTTCGAATACTTCTAGTGGATCTTTACCAGAACGCTCTTTTACTAATTCGAACGCTCCATAAAGAATCTTTTGAGAAGTACCTCTTTTACCATCAATCATCATTTTATTAATTAAGCGTGTTACGAGCTTTGAATTGTAAATTGGATCTGGTAACACGTCACGTTTGGAAACAGGACCTTTACGAGGCATGTGTTTTCCTCCTTTCAAAGATTGTTACGATTTATAGTGCGAAATTATTTCTTTTCTTTCGGACGCTTAGTACCGTATAGTGAACGGCTTTGCATACGACCATTAACACCAGCAGTATCAAGTGCACCACGAACGATGTGGTAACGTACCCCTGGTAAATCTTTTACTCGACCGCCACGGATAAGTACAACGCTGTGCTCTTGAAGGTTGTGACCTTCTCCTGGAATGTAAGCAGTTACTTCCAGTGTGTTCGTTAAACGTACACGAGCATATTTACGAAGAGCCGAGTTCGGTTTCTTCGGTGTCATTGTACCAACACGCGTACAAACCCCACGCTTTTGAGGCGAGTTTAAGTTTGTCGTAGATTTTTTAAAGCTGTTGTAGCCTTTTCCTAGTGCTGGTGATTTTGACTTAGTAACGTTGGATTTACGAGGCTTACGGACCAATTGGTTAATTGTAGGCATCGATTTGTCCTCCCTTCATTTAGTTGTTGATTTAAGACCACACATCCAGGTGGTTCATTTTTAGGTAAAAAACAAAGGCTTTGTGAAATTCACAAAAACCGTGAGTCAGTAATTGCCACAACCGAAGCGTTGACCCGAAGGCCCGCCACTTTCCCAAGCATTTGTTTGGATGGTACATAGCTGACTGGGATGCCATGCTGTTTAGCCGCTTCCAGTACCGGTGCTATGACGTGCATTTCTGCGTCCATCGCAACAATAATTTCAGATAAAGACCCGTTTCGTGCAGCTTTTACTGCTTGCTTTGTACCGATGATCGTCTTGTCTGCTTGCTTCACTTTTTCATAAGACATTTGCATATCCTCCAAAGCGGTCAAGTCATAGAACTATCAACCTTAAACATATTATCATCTCTACAGAATCGTGTCAACATGAAACAAGAAAAAAGTAACGGGTATTCTCTCAGGAGAGAACACCCGCCACAAATGTATGGCTTACTCAGCGCTTACTGTTTCTAAATCTTCTTCTAACTCGTCTTTTGCTAAGCGCAATTGACGGTAGCGTTGCATTCCCGTACCTGCTGGTACAAGTTTACCGATGATAACATTCTCTTTAAGACCAAGCAACTCATCACGTTTTCCTTTGATTGCTGCATCTGTAAGGACACGAGTTGTCTCCTGGAATGACGCGGCAGATAAGAAGGATTCCGTTTCAAGAGATGCTTTTGTGATCCCCAGGATAACTGGACGACAAGTTGCCGGAAGTTTTCCTTCAAGAACAGCATCACGATTTGCTTCAGCGAACTGATGTACATCCAGAAGTGAACCTGGAAGGAGCTCTGTTTCACCAGCTTCGATGACGCGGACTTTACGAAGCATTTGGCGAACCATCACTTCGATGTGCTTGTCTCCGATTTCTACCCCTTGCATACGGTATACTTTCTGAACTTCTTTCAGCAAGTACAATTGAACGGTGTTGACATCTTTGACGCGAAGAAGTTCTTTCGGATCGATTGAACCTTCTGTCATGACTTGACCACGTTCCACTGTATCGCCTTCTACTACTTTCAGACGGGCATTGTATGGTGCCAAGTATTTGCGTGTCTCCACGTCGCCTTGGACTGTAATTTCTTTTTGGCCTTCACGAATTTCATCGACCTTCTCAATCGTCCCATGAACTTCAGAGATCACAGCTTGTCCTTTCGGATTACGCGCCTCGAAGATTTCCTGGATACGTGGAAGACCTTGTGTAATATCGTCTCCGGCAACCCCACCTGTGTGGAATGTACGCATCGTTAACTGTGTACCTGGTTCTCCAATAGACTGGGCAGCGATGATACCAACAGCTTCCCCAACTTCTACTGTGTCGCCTGTTGCAAGGTTTAGACCATAACATTTCTTACAAACACCATGTTTTGTATTACATGTGAATGCAGAGCGGATCGTTAATTTCTCAAGACCTGCTTCTGCAATATCACGTGCAACGTCTTGTGTAATCAGGCCGTCTTTCTCTACGATGACTGCACCTGTTTCCGGATGGAACACAGTTTTCTTCGTGTGACGTCCAACGATACGCTCGCCGAACTCCTCAATAACTTCTGTACCTTCCATAAGTGAACCAATTTCAAGACCGCGGTCTGTGCCACAATCGTCTTCACGAACGATGACATCTTGTGCAACGTCAACAAGTCGACGTGTCAAGTAACCTGAGTCAGCTGTTTTCAGGGCTGTATCGGCAAGACCTTTACGCGCACCGTGAGTTGAGATGAAGTATTCAAGTACTGTCAGACCTTCACGGAAGGAAGATTTGATTGGTAACTCGATGATACGACCAGCCGGGTTGGCCATCAGACCCCGCATCCCTGCAAGCTGCGTGAAGTTGGACGCGTTACCACGTGCTCCAGAGTCTTGCATCATGAAGATTGGGTTCAATTTATCAAGAGATTGCATCAGCTTGTCTTGGATGACTTCTTTTGCTTTACTCCACTGGCTAATAACACTTGCATAACGCTCGTCTTCCGTGATCAAACCGCGACGGAATTGCTTTGTTACTTTGTCCACTTTGCTTTGCGCTTCTTCAAGGATTTCGCCTTTGTCCGGTAATACTACGATATCGGAAATCCCGATTGTAATACCTGCACGAGTCGAGTGTTTGAATCCTAGAGCCTTCATGCGGTCAAGCATTTTAGACGTTTCCGTGATGTGGAATTGTTTAAATACTTCCGCGATGATGTTTCCAAGAATCTTTTTCTTGAATGGAGATACTAGTTCCACGTCTTCGAAATGTTTTTTCACATCTGTATTCGTTGGAACGAAGTATTTCGCAGGCGTTTCTACTTGTAAGTTAAAGTCAGTCGGTTCGTTGATGTATGGGAATTCCTCTGGAAGGATTTCATTGAAAATCACTTTACCAACTGTCGTTAATAACAACATTTTATTTTGTTCTTCTGTAAACGTTTGGTTGTTTAAAGAAGCTGCAGAAATTGCAATACGTGAGTGCAAATGAACATGTCCATTTGTATACGCTAATAACACTTCATCTGGACCGTAGAAGACAGAACCTTCACCACGTGCCCCTTGACGCTCAAGAGTTAAGTAGTAGTTTCCTAATACCATATCCTGAGATGGTGTAACAACTGGTTTCCCGTCTTTCGGGTTCAAGATGTTTTGTGCAGCAAGCATGAGAAGACGAGCTTCTGCTTGAGCTTCTGCTGATAACGGAACGTGAACCGCCATTTGGTCACCATCGAAGTCGGCGTTGTACGCTGTACAGACGAGTGGGTGTAGACGGATGGCACGACCTTCAACAAGTGTTGGTTCAAATGCCTGGATTCCTAATCGGTGAAGCGTTGGTGCACGGTTTAGTAATACTGGATGCTCACGAATGACGTCTTCAAGTACATCCCACACTTCAGAATGCAGACGCTCAATTTTGCGTTTTGCTGATTTGATGTTGTGTGCTAGGCCACGTTCTACCAATTCTTTCATTACGAAAGGCTTGAATAGCTCGATCGCCATTTCTTTTGGAAGACCACACTGGTACATCTTCAAGTTAGGACCTACAACGATAACCGAACGACCAGAATAGTCAACACGTTTACCAAGTAAGTTCTGACGGAAACGCCCTTGCTTCCCTTTCAGCATGTGTGATAGTGATTTCAATGGACGGTTACCTGGTCCAGTAACTGGACGGCCACGACGACCATTGTCAATCAGTGCATCCACGGCTTCTTGAAGCATACGCTTTTCATTTTGAACGATGATGCTTGGGGCACCAAGGTCAAGAAGACGTTTTAGACGGTTGTTCCGGTTGATTACACGGCGGTACAAGTCATTTAAGTCAGACGTTGCGAAACGACCACCATCTAACTGTACCATCGGACGTAATTCCGGTGGGATAACAGGAAGAACATCAAGGATCATCCAGTCTGGTTTGTTTCCAGAGTTACGGAATGATTCCACTACTTCAAGACGTTTAATCGCACGTGTACGACGTTGGCCTTGAGCCGTTTTCAATTCTTCTTTTAATGTTTCGGTTTCTTTCTCAAGGTCGATTTCCTCAAGCAGACGTTTGATCGCTTCTGCTCCCATAGCTGCTTGGAATTTCGTACCGAATTTATCGCGGTATGCGCGGTATTCTTTTTCAGAAAGAAGTTGTTTCTTTTCAAGCGGCGTATCCGCTGGATCAACCACGACGTATGAAGCGAAGTAAATGACTTCTTCTAAAGAACGTGGCGACATATCTAAAATTAAGCCCATGCGGCTTGGAATGCCTTTGAAGTACCAAATATGTGACACAGGAGCTGCAAGCTCAATATGACCCATACGCTCACGACGTACTTTTGCACGTGTGACTTCTACTCCACAGCGGTCACAAACGACGCCTTTATAGCGAACACGTTTGTATTTTCCGCAGTGACATTCCCAGTCCTTTGTAGGACCGAAAATACGTTCACAGAACAACCCATCTTTCTCAGGTTTCAGTGTACGGTAGTTAATTGTTTCTGGTTTTTTGACTTCTCCATAAGACCACGAACGAATCTTGTCTGGTGAAGCAAGACCAATTTTCATATATTCGAAGTTATTAACGTCTATCAAGGAGCCTACCTCCCTCTAGTGTTGTCTTGAAAAGACTTTAAGCAGCTCTGCTTTTAGATAGGCGGGAAGAGACGAACCCTCCCGCAAACATTCATTTATTCTACTGATCCGGCTGTTTCTTCTGCCACTGGAGGCAAGATGCCTAGTGCTTCTGCTGACGGAAGATCTTCATCTTCTTCTAAATCACGAAGCTCAATTTCTTCGTCATTGATCGTCATCATCTTCACGTCCATACCTAATGACTGAAGCTCTTTGATTAATACTTTGAATGATTCTGGAACACCAGGTTCTGGAACGCTCTCGCCTTTAACGATGGCTTCGTATGTTTTCACACGACCCACCACGTCATCGGATTTCACTGTCAAGATTTCTTGAAGTGTGTACGCAGCTCCATATGCCTCAAGTGCCCAAACCTCCATCTCACCGAAACGCTGTCCACCAAACTGAGCTTTACCACCCAGTGGCTGTTGCGTAACTAATGAGTAAGGTCCTGTTGACCGTGCATGAAGTTTGTCATCAACCATGTGTGCAAGTTTGATCATGTACATGATTCCGACAGATACACGGTTATCGAATGGTTCACCAGAGCGGCCATCGTATAGTACGGTTTTCCCGTCACGATTCATCCCTGCTTCTTCCATTGTCGCCCATACATCTTCTTCATTCGCACCATCGAATACTGGAGAAGCCATGTGTAAGCCCAGTGTACGAGCAGCCATACCAAGGTGTAGCTCAAGTACCTGACCAATGTTCATACGTGATGGAACCCCAAGCGGGTTCAACATGATGTCGACTGGTGTACCGTCTGGAAGGAAAGGCATATCTTCTTCAGGCAAGATGCGTGAGATAACCCCTTTATTTCCGTGACGACCGGCCATTTTATCTCCAACAGAGATTTTACGTTTTTGCACGATGTACGCACGAACCAGTTGGTTCACACCCGGTGGAAGCTCATCGCCGTCTTCACGGTTGAACACTTTCACGTCCAAGATGATCCCGCCTGCACCGTGAGGTACACGTAGAGAGGTATCACGAACTTCACGTGCTTTTTCACCGAAGATTGCGTGTAACAGGCGTTCTTCAGCTGTTAATTCCGTAACCCCTTTAGGTGTTACTTTACCAACTAAGATATCGCCATCACGTACTTCAGCCCCAATACGGATGATTCCGCGGTCGTCTAAGTTACGAAGTGCTTCTTCACCGACATTTGGAATGTCACGTGTGATTTCTTCCGGTCCAAGCTTCGTGTCACGAGACTCTGACTCATACTCTTCAATATGGACAGATGTGTACACGTCGTCTTTCACAAGACGTTCACTCATGATGACCGCATCCTCGTAGTTGTATCCATCCCATGTCATGAAGGCAACAAGAACGTTACGGCCAAGCGCAAGCTCTCCTGCTTCCATAGAAGGACCATCTGCAAGAATGTCTTTAGGTTTCACGACATCACCGACACGAACGATCGGGCGTTGGTTATAGCTTGTCCCTTGGTTCGAACGAATGAACTTTTGAAGTTTATACGTAGTTAAGTCGCCTTTTACTTCTTTGCCATCGACTTCTTCGATGCGGCGAACGCGAATTTCTTTTGCTTCGACGTGTTCGACGATACCATGGTACTTTGCTACCACAGCAGCCCCTGAATCACGTGCGTTGACGTGCTCCATACCTGTTCCAACAAACGGTGCTTCCGGGTTTAAAAGAGGCACGGCTTGACGTTGCATGTTCGCTCCCATAAGGGCACGGTTGGAGTCATCGTTTTCTAAGAACGGGATACATGCTGTCGCAGCCGAAACAACTTGCTTCGGTGATACATCCATGTAATCGATCTGCTCACGGCGGAAGACCGTGTTATCTCCACGGAAGCGTCCTACAACTTCTTCGTTCTCAAAGCCACCCTCATCCGTTAAGATGGAGTTTGCTTGTGCCACTACGTAGTTATCTTCTTCGTCCGCTGTTAGATAATCGATACGGCTAGTCACAAGACCTGTTTCCGGATCGACGCGACGATATGGTGTTTCGATGAAACCGAACTTATTCACTTTCGCAAAGCTAGAAAGTGAGTTGATCAGTCCAATGTTTGGACCCTCTGGCGTTTCAATCGGACACATACGACCATAGTGAGAGTAGTGAACGTCACGTACTTCGAATCCAGCACGCTCACGTGTTAAACCACCAGGCCCGAGTGCCGATAGACGACGTTTGTGCGTCAGTTCCGCAAGTGGGTTTGTCTGATCCATGAACTGAGAAAGCTGTGAGCTTCCGAAGAACTCTTTGATCGACGCAATCACTGGACGGATGTTGATTAACTGCTGGGGCACGATTGATTGTGTGTCATTAATTGACATACGTTCACGTACCACACGTTCCATACGGGATAGACCGATACGGAATTGGTTTTGCAGAAGCTCACCAACGGAACGCAGACGACGATTTCCTAGGTGATCGATATCATCCGTGTTTCCAACGTTGTATAAAAGGTTAAAGAAGTAAGAAATTGAAGAAATGATATCCGCAGGTGTGATATTTTTAATTTCTTCCGCCACATACGCATTGCTGATGACGTTGATTTCTTTTTGATTCTCGTCATTTGGTGCATAGATTTTCACCGACTGAATCGTGATATCGTCTTCTAACACGCCACCAACTTGTGAAAGCGTTTTGAAGCCGATGCCATTTTCTAAGTTCGGAATTAAACGGTCAAGCACGCGACGATCAATCATTGTGCCTTCTTCTACAAGAATTTCACCTGTTTCAGGATCAACGAGTGTTTCAGCAATCGTTTGGTTGAATAGACGGTTCTTGATGTGTAACTTTTTATTCATTTTGTAACGACCCACGTTCGCTAAATCGTAACGCTTCGCGTCAAAGAAACGGGAATAAAGAAGGTTTTTTGCACTCTCTACTGTAGGCGGCTCGCCCGGACGAAGACGCTCGTAGATTTCAAGAAGTGCTTTCTCTGTTGTTTCTGTGTTGTCTTTTTCAAGTGTGTTGCGTAAGTATTCGTTGTCTCCAAGAAGATCAATGATTTCTTGGTCAGTTCCAAATCCTAAAGCACGCAATAACACAGTTACCGGTAATTTACGTGTACGGTCGATACGGACATACACAACGTCCTTTGCATCGATTTCATACTCAAGCCAAGCTCCACGGTTTGGGATCACTGTAGCGCCAAAGCCTTTTTTACCGTTTTTATCTGTTTTATCGTGGAAATATACACTAGGGGAACGAACTAATTGAGAAACGATAACACGCTCAGCACCATTGATGATGAATGTGCCTGTTTCTGTCATAAGCGGGAAGTCACCCATGAATACATCTTGCTCTTTTACTTCGTCTGTCTCTTTATTGTGAAGACGAACCTTCACACGTAGTGGTGCAGCATACGTTGCATCACGCTCTTTTGATTCGTCGACGGAATACTTAGGCTCGCCTAATTTGTAGTCCACGAATTCGAGGGATAGGTTCCCCGTAAAATCTTCGATTGGTGAGATATCTTTGAACATTTCACGCAATCCTTCTTCTAAAAACCACTCATAAGATGCCGTCTGAATCTCAATTAGATTCGGAAGATCCAGCACCTCACTAATACGCGCAAAACTTCTGCGCTGGCGGTGTTGTCCGTACTGAACTAGTTGACCTGTCAACTTATTCACCCCTCAAGAAACAATTTTCTTTCTTTGCTGGCAAGCAGCGATAAAGACAAAAAGAAAACGAGTTCTAAGTTAGAGCTCATTTTCGATTACATAAACAATTTGAGGGAGCCTGCTTTAAAAATGGGCATACTCCTACAAAATAATTTTTTTGCATTTTATTATAATATCATAGCGAATTTGTCAAGTCAATATTTCTTGGCCTTTAAAATCCAATATCCCTTGACTTTTTCTACGACATCCACTTCGTTATATAGACCTTCTAGAAACTCTTTTGTCGAAGGAGCGCCTTGCTTCTTTTGAATCACGACCCAAAGGTCTCCTCCCGAAACAAGTCGTTCGCGTGCTTCTTTGTAAAATTTGAAGATGGTTTCTTTTCCAGCCCGAATGGGAGGATTGGTGATGACAGCCGCAAGTCCTGAAGGCACGTTTTCCATGCCATCGCTTGCGTCAATTCGCACATTTTGAACCCCGTTGCGTTCTGCATTTTTCTGAGCAAGCGCCACCGCTCGTTCATTCACGTCCACCATATGGATTTGGCGTTCAGGAAAATCTTTAGCAAGTGATAAGCCAATCGGACCGTATCCACAGCCGATATCCGCAAAATCTCCTTCTATGGTCGGCGCTTCAAACGCTTCAATCAATAGTCGGGAACCAAAATCTACTCCGCTTTTACTAAAGACCCCACGGTCCGTTTCAAGTGTCATGTGGTGACCTCTGCCCGTATGCTTGATGACAGCCGGTGCACTTTCTGCGTCCGGTCGGTTGGAATAATAATGGTCAGCGATGTCGTCCCTCTCCTTTCGATGGAAAAAAATGAAGAAAAGCCCGTCACGAAATGACGGGCTTCTCAAGAATAAGCAAGAAAAAATTACTTAACTTCTACGTTAGCGCCTACTTCTTCAAGTTGAGCTTTCATAGCTTCAGCGTCTTCTTTAGATACGCCTTCTTTAAGTGCTTTAGGAGCGTTATCTACTACTTCTTTAGCTTCTTTCAAGCCAAGACCAGTGATTTCACGTACCACTTTGATTACTTTGATTTTTTGATCGCCAGCAGAAGCTAGGATTACGTCAAATTCAGTTTGCTCTTCAGCAGCAACAGCGCCACCAGCAGCAGCAGCTACAGGAGCAGCAGCAGTTACACCAAATTCTTCTTCGATTGCTTTTACTAGGTCGTTAAGTTCAAGAACTGTCATTTCTTTGATTGCTTCTAAGATTTGCTCGTTTTTCATTTTAATTTCCTCCTATTTGGATATAAGTGTTTGAAGCTACGCGGCTGCTCTTAAGCGCCTTGCTCTTCTTTTTGTTCTGCAACAGCTTTTGTTGCAAGCGCGAAGTTGCGCATTGGAGCTTGAAGCACAGAAAGTAGCATAGAAAGTAGGCCTTCGCGTGATGGAAGTTCTGCAAGAGCTTTTACGTCTGCTGCAGATGCAACCGTACCTTCGATGATTCCCGCTTTGATTTCAAGCGCTTCGTTCTTTTTCGCGAAATCATTGATGATTTTCGCTGGAGCTACTACATCTTCAGTAGAAAATGCAACTGCGTTTGGACCTGTTAAGTGCTCGTTTAATGCTTCAAAGCCAACAGACTCAGTCGCACGACGAGTTAGAGAGTTCTTGAATACTTTGAACTCCACTCCAGCTTCACGAAGTTGTTTACGAAGTTCTGTTACTTGCGCAACGTTTAAACCACGGTAATCAACAACGACAACAGAAGCAGCAGCTTGGAACTTCTCAGCGATTTCTTTCACTTGCACTTGTTTTGTTTCGATTGCTTTGCTCATAGTGGCACCTCCTATTAGAATTGCCATTTATACCGACAAAAGAAAAGCCTCCGGTCTCAGAAGACACGAAGGCAGTAAAAGTCATCATCACGAAAGAATCTGAATTTTGCTTGTCCTCGGCAGGAATATTAAGCACAAAATGTGCACCTGCTGTCTTCGGTACAAATGATTAAGTTACAACAAGAGACATCTTAACAGATGCCCCTCATTAGTGTCAATACTTATTTTGAAGCAGCTAGAGCGTCGATCTTCACAGAAGGACCCATTGTAGTTGTTACGACAACAGACTTCATGTAGACACCTTTTGCTGCAGCAGGTTTCGCTTTTTGAATCACATCAAAGACAGTTTTGAAGTTCTCAGCTAATTTTTCGTTATCGAAAGAAGCTTTTCCGATTGGCGCGTGGATGATTCCAGCTTTGTCCGCACGGTATTCAACTTTACCAGCTTTGATTTCGTTTACTGCTTTTGTTACGTCAAATGTAACTGTACCTGTTTTCGGGTTCGGCATTAAACCTTTTGGTCCTAATACACGTCCGATTTTACCAACTTCACCCATCATGTCAGGAGTTGCTACGATCACGTCGAAGTCAAACCATCCTTGTTGGATTTTGTTGATGAAGTCTGCATCGCCTACGAAGTCAGCGCCAGCAGCTTCTGCTTCTTTTGCTTTTTCCCCTTTTGCGAATACAAGAACTCGTTGAGTTTTACCAGTACCGTTTGGAAGCACAACTGCTCCACGGATTTGCTGGTCGTTTTTACGAGTGTCGATTCCAAGACGGAATGCCACTTCAACTGTTGCATCGAAGTTCACAGTGCTTGTTTTTTTCGCAAGCTCGATTGCCTCGTCAACAGAATATAATTTCGTGCGGTCTACTAATTTTACTGCCTCTTGCAGTTTTTTACCTTGTTTAGCCATTTTAAAATGTCCTCCTTATAGTGGTCTTAGCGGAATAAACCTCCCACATTTAAGGGCTGCAGCTATTCATTATTATGAACAACTGCAACCCCCAAAACAAACGCGTCATATCAATAGCGCATAGGATTAATCTTCGATCTTAATACCCATGCTGCGTGCAGTACCTTCAACCATCAACATAGCTGCTTCAACAGATGCTGCATTTAAATCTGGCATTTTTTGTTCCGCAATTTCGCGTACTTTATCACGTTTCACCGTTGCCACTTTTACGCGGTTTGGTTCACCTGATCCAGATTGAATACCAGCTGCTACTTTAAGTAGAACTGCTGCCGGTGGAGTTTTTGTAATGAATGTAAATGAACGGTCTTCAAATACAGAAATTTCAACCGGAATGATTAGTCCTGCTTGATCAGCAGTACGTGCGTTGAACTCCTTACAGAATCCCATGATGTTCACACCTGCTTGACCTAGTGCTGGTCCAACTGGTGGAGCCGGGTTAGCTTTCGCTGCAGGGATTTGTAGTTTAACAACTTTAATCACTTTTTTAGCCACGAGACACACCTCCTTAAGTCCGTGATGTGGTAATAGGGTTGCCCCTCCCACTCAATATCTGTCTCTCAGCGTTACGCTGCTTACAGTAATAAAATTTGTTAGGCAGACTTTTTCAGCCTGACCTTTGAAATGATACTATAATTTCCAATGTTCCGCAAGTAGGAAAACGGAATTTATATTTTTTGTACTTGTTCGTAATCAAGCTCCATGTTCGTTTCGCGTCCAAACATGTCGACAGATACAGTAATTTTGCCTTTTGAACCGTCGAGTGCTTCCACTTTTCCTTGGAAGTGCGCAAAAGGTCCTTCGAGTACTTCGACCATTTCACCGACTTCAAAGTCCATTTCCACTTTGCGTTCTGACATCCCCATTTGTTTCAAGATAAAACCAACTTCCTCCGGTAATAGAGGCGTTGGTTTCGTTCCTCCACCTGATGAACCGATGAATCCTGTTACTCCTGGTGTGTTTCGCACAACATACCATGCGTCGTCCGTCATAATTAATTCAACAAGGACATACCCAGGGAATGTTTTACGCATCACTGTACGCTTTTTGCCGTCTTTATAATCTGTTTCTTGCTCTTCCGGAATGATGACGCGAAAAATCTTGTCCTGCATTCCCATTGTTTCCACACGTTTTTCTAGGTTGGCTTTTACTTTGTTTTCATACCCAGAGTACGTGTGGACAACATACCAATTCTTCTCCATCGGTGTGGAAACCTCCTTTTTTCTTTCCAAATGAAAAAACCCGTTAGTAAGACGGGCTATTCGTTCACATATCAAGCTGCTGCTTTTTACAGATCAAGGTACCAGCGGAATAATTCTGTAATGCCTAAATCAACAACTGCAAAGAATAAAGCAACAATAACAACCGTGGACAATACGATGATCGTGTAACGCGTCAGTTCCTTACGGCGTGGCCAGCTGACCTTACGCATTTCTGAAACGACGTTTTTAAAGAAATTACCTACATTAGCCATTCGAGCTAAAACCTCCATGCATGGGATCTTACGATGTATATTTACAGTGTTTGCTTATGAAGTGTATGTGCATTGCAATGCGCACAAAATTTCTTGCGTTCAATACGCGTTGATGTTGATTTAGCAGGGACCGTATAATTCCGACTGCCACACTGTGTACAACTTAAACTAATTTTTTGTGACATATCAATCACCTTCTGGCTCCTGAAGTCTTTTACAAGCGTATCACCTGATTTTTCCTGTGTCAACCACGTTTGTCACACGTTGTCATCAAACCATGGTCTCTACTTCGGCATAGCGTTCTAGTTTCCGTTTGACACGCTGCAATGCATTGTCAATGGATTTCACATGGCGATTCAACTGCTCCGAAATCTCTTGATAACTCTGACCTTCGATGTAGAGCATGAGGACTTGCTGTTCCAAATCGCTCAGCATCTCCCCCATCTTCTCTTCCATGAAATCAAAGCTTTCCTGACTGATAAGCAGTTGTTCTGGGTCATCCACAACCGTACTGGCAATCGTATCGAGAAGTGTTCGCTCCGACTCTTCGTCATAGACCGGTTTGTCGAGCGACACATACGAATTCAGCGGGATGTGCTTTTGACGCGTCGCCGTCTTGATGGCCGTAATGATTTGCCGCGTAATACACAATTCCGCAAACGCGCGAAACGATGTCAATTTTTCCTCACGAAAATCACGAATGGCTTTATATAAACCAATCATGCCTTCTTGCAAGATGTCCTCTTTGTCCGCACCAATCAAAAAATAGGATTTACTTTTCATGCGTACAAGAGGTTTGTATTTGGTTATCAGAAAATCGAGTGCTTCGGTATTCCCTGCATGAACGAGTTCTAGAATCTCATCATCCGGAAGAACCGCAAAGGGAGGAACTGCGTATGCTGTCTTTTCCATGAAGTCACCTCAGATGCGCTTGTTGTCTCTAGTATAGCGGACTTTGGAAACGCCTTCAATGCATCATTTCAATCCTCTGCGCCATTTTTCAAAAATTTCTGCCACTTCTGCACTCAATGGGATTTTGGAATGCCCATTTAACTTCTGAATGGTTTCGACTTCTTTCGTGATTTGTTTTTCTACAAGTCCCATCTCAATTTCGAGCTCCCGCGCAGACTTCCGAAGGGCACCTTGCGCAAAGATGACCCACTGTTCAATGGAATCGGAGGTCGCGACAACGACTTGGGTGCGTCGGTTGATGAGTTGAGACGCCAACTTCTCAATGCGTTCATCAGCCGTCTCGTTTTCTCGTGTATAGATGATCTGTAACTTGTACTTCTTCTCTTTCGCTTCAATCCCCGGAACAAGGTGGGCATCAAAGACAATGATGACCTCACATCCCATATACGCCTGATATTCCGCCATATGCTCGATCAAACGGTCCCGTGCATCGATTAATTTCGCTTCTTTTAGCTCGCGCAGCTCTTTCCAAGCACCAATGATGTTGTAGCCATCGACGAGTAAGATCTGTTTCATGCTATTTCCCTAGTGGATGACGGTTACGATATACTTCATACATCAGAAGAGACGCCGCAACAGAAGCATTCAAACTTGTTACATGACCGACCATCGGCATGTGATACAAGAAATCACACTTGTCACGCATCAAGCGGCCCATTCCTTTTCCTTCTCCACCGATAATAACAGCAAGAGGAAGCGTTGCATCCATACGACGGTAATCTGTAGATTCTTTCGCATCTGTACCGGCAATCCACACGCCACGTTTTTTCAGTTCATCAATGACTTGCGCCAGGTTGGTTGCACGGTGGACTGGGACATGTTCAATGGCCCCTGTCGAAGCTTTTGCCACGACCGCTGTGAGTCCAACTGCTCGGCGTTTTGGAATAATAATGCCGTGCGCACCTACCGCATCCGCCGTACGCAAGATCGAACCAAGGTTATGAGGGTCTTCCAGTTCGTCAAGAATCAGGAAAAATGGATCTTCACTACGCGAAGCGGCTAGCTCAAACAAATCATCGAGTTCAGCATAGTGATAGGCGGCAACGGAGGCCACCACACCTTGATGGACGGAATCTGTTAACTGATCGAGTTTTTTCTTCGGGACAAATTGAACGATGATGCCTGCTTCTTTCGCAAGCTTGACGATTTCCACGACGCCCCCTTTTTGCGTACCTTCCCCAATCCAGATTTTATTCATTTCTCGTCCGGCCTTCAAAGATTCCAGGACGGCATTTTTACCTGCGATGATTTCGCCGGTCTGTTGTGTTGCATCACTCATTTGGCGTCCTCCTTTCGTTTCTCAATATAGGTGATGGCAAAGTGGAGCAATTCCTCCACACGCGCGTGTTGTTCAAGTAGATAGAGACTGCCAAGAACCGCCTCAAAGCCGCTGCTCGCACGGTATGTCTGCACATCTGTATTTTTCGGGACCGTGCCGGACTTGGCATTTCTTCCGCGCCGGTAAGTCGCAAGTTCCTCTTCTGTCAAGAAGTTTTGTTCCATCATCTCATGGACGATTTGACTTTGTGCTTTTGCAGAGACGTATTTGGTTGCCTCCCGGTGCAAGGCATTCGGCCGAATCATTCCGCTTACAAGAAGATGTTCGCGCACTGCCCGTTCGAGGACCGCGTCCCCCATGTAGGCAAGTGCGAGTGCATTTAACTGTTTCACTTCGGCTGGTCGAAGTCCCATGCCTTACCCTCGCTTCCAGCGCACACCTTGTGCGGTATCTTCTAAGATGATGTTCATATCTTTTAACTGGTCACGAATTTCATCCGCACGGGCAAAGTTGCGTTCTTTACGTGCCGTGTTGCGTTCTTCAATCAGTGCATCGATTTCTTCATCGAGCAATTCTTTTTCTGCGGATAATTTCAAGCCGAGTACTTGCATGAACTTTTCAAGGGTCGTTGCGTAGGCAGTCAAGACAGTGATAGATGTCTGATTTTGCTTCAGGTAAATGTTCGCTTGCTTCGCAATCTCAAACAGTTCTGCAATAGCATTTGCTGTATTGAAGTCGTCATCCATTGCCGCTTCAAACGCCTTGATCTGTTCATTGATTTTGTACGTCCACATATCGTCTTGGTCGCCAAGGTCCGCTGAATGCTCGAGACGGTGAATGACATTGGCATAGGCCGTCCGGATGCGGTCAAGGCCTGCCTCTGCTTGTTCAACAAGTTCACCAGAGTAATTGATTGGATTACGGTAGTGCACACTCAGCATGAAGAACCGAAGCACTTGCGGGTCGATATGTTGACGAATGTCATTCACAAGAACAAAGTTCCCAAGAGATTTTGACATCTTCTCGTTATCGATATTGATGTAGCCGTTATGCATCCAGTAGCGTGCAAACTCTTTATCATTATGTGCTTCTGATTGGGCAATCTCATTTTCATGGTGCGGAAACGTCAAATCTTGTCCACCCGCATGAATGTCAATCGTATCCCCAAGGATGTCCCGTGCCATCACGGAACATTCAATATGCCAGCCCGGACGTCCTGCGCCCCACGGACTCTCCCATGAGATTTCGCCAGGCTTCGCTGCTTTCCATAAGACAAAATCAAGCGCGTCTTCTTTTTTCTCACCAACTTCGATGCGCGCTCCACTCTTCAGGTCATTGATATCTTGGTGAGACAGCTTACCGTATCCTTCAAATTTACGTGTACGGTAATAGACGTCTCCTTGTGATTTATAGGCATACCCTTTGTCGATCAAGACACGGATGAAATCAATGATCTGATCCATGTGGTCCGTCACTCGAGGGTGGTCATCTGCGCGATGGCACCCGAGTGCCTCGATATCCGCGAAGTATGCGTCAATAAAGCGTTCTGTTAGGTCTGAGACTTCTTCACCCAGTTCGTTCGCCGCTTTAATAATTTTGTCGTCGACATCTGTAAAATTCGAGACAAAGTGAACGTCATACCCGCGGTACGTCAAGTAGTTCCGCACCGTATCATAGACGATTACCGGACGTGCATTCCCAATATGAATGTAGTTGTAGACGGTAGGACCACAAACATACATCTTTACCTTTCCTTCTTCTAGTGGCACGAATTCTTCTTTTTCGCGCGTCAATGTATTAAAAATGCGAATGCTCATTGTCCTCTCTCCTCTCGTAATTGATTGCTTAATCGGTCCAGGTCACGTTGCAAGCGTTCGATGCAGTCTTCCATCTGCTGGCAGCGTTCGTCAACTGGATCAGGAATGTTTTGATGATTTAAATTTTGTTTTACACGAACTCCATCAAGAACGACGACTTTTCCGGGAATTCCGACAACCGTCGCATTTTCCGGGACGTCTTTTAGAACAACCGAGCCTGCTCCCACTTTACTGTTGTCACCGAGAGTAATGGAACCGAGCACTTTCGCTCCTGTCGCCACCAGCACATTGTTGCCAAGCGTCGGATGGCGTTTTCCTTTTTCTTTCCCGGTACCGCCTAAGGTGACTCCTTGGAAAAGGATGCAGTCGTCTCCGATTTCACACGTTTCGCCGATAACGACACCCATGCCGTGATCGATGAAGAGACGGCGGCCGATTTTGGCACCCGGATGAATTTCAATACCCGTGAAGAAGCGGCTGATTTGCGACACGACGCGAGCTAAAAAGAATAGATTGTTTATAAAAAGAGCATGTGCGATGCGGTGACTCCATACAGCATGTAGTCCGGAATAGGTCAATACGACTTCCAGGACACTACGCGCAGCGGGGTCTTGCTCGAAGACGGTGGCAATGTCTTCTTTCATGCGATTGAACATAAATGTGCCTCCTTTGATATGTAAAAAGCTTTCGAAAATAATAAAAGCCCCCATCCAGTCAAATGACTAGACAGAGGCGCATAGATTGCACGGTTCCACTCTGATGAGAAATCCACGCGGGATTTCACTTCTCTTACCCGTAACGGGGGCGATCCGTCTGGCTTACTCAAGTTTCAGCACAGCACTCAGAGGTGCATTTCAAAGATGTAGTGGCTCAGGTCACTTTCAGCCGGTGATGACCCTCTCTACAGAACATACGTCTTTTACTTCTCCTCATCAAAGCTTTGTTTGATGCCTATATGTGTCTTTAATTTTACTCCCAGATACTCGAAAGTCAACTTTATTGATCTGCGAGTTTCGAAACGCGCGCGAGAACTTTTTCTTTGCCAAGTAACGCAATCGCGTTTGGTAGATCCGGACCGTGTGTCTGACCTGTCGCCGCTACACGGATTGGCATGAAGAGACCTTTCCCTTTCGTACCTGTTTCTTTTTGAACGGCTTTGATTGCGGCTTTGATTGCGTCTGCTTCTAACGTGTCCATCTGCTCAATCTGCGCTTTAAACGCTGTCATCACAGCTGGCACCTGCTCTTCGTTCAAAACAGCTTGTGCTTCTTCATCATACGTCAGCTCGTCCGTAAAGAATAACTCAGAAAGTTCAACAATTTCAGCACCGAAACTCATTTGTTCCTGGTAAAGTGCCACAAGTTGTGTGGCCCACTCTCTTTGCTCCGCTGTTAATTCAGCAGGTAATTTATCTGCTTTCTGCAAGTGCGGAATCGCCATTTCTGCGACTTCCTCAAGCGACAGCTTCTTCATGTATTGGTTGTTCATCCAGGTTAGTTTATTCGTATCGAACATCGACGGTGACTTCGACAAACGTTTTTCATCGAACAGTTCAATCAGTTGCTTTTTCGAGAAGATCTCCTCTTCTCCTTCTGGCGACCAGCCAAGAAGGGCAAAGAAGTTGAACATCGCTTCCGGAAGGTAGCCAAGGTTCTTGTACTGTGTGATGAACTGAATGATGGACTCATCGCGCTTCGATAACTTTTTACGGCTTTCGTTGATGATCAGCGTCATATGACCATAATTCGGAGCTTCCCAGCCGAATGCGTCGAAGACCATGATTTGTTTTGGTGTGTTCGAGAGATGCTCTTCTCCGCGAAGAACATGGCTGATCTTCATAAAGTAATCATCTAGAACAACCGCATAGTTGTAAGTTGGAATGCCATTTGCTTTCACAAGCACCCAGTCGCCCACGTCTTTGGATTCAAACGTCACGGTGCCACGTACCATATCTTCAATCGTATAGGTCACATCTGCAGGGACACGCATACGAATCGTGAAGCCTTCGCCAGCTGCCTCTTTGGCAGCTACTTCTTCTTGAGAAAGGTTGCGGCATTTCCCATTATACATCGGAGCTGCGATACCAGCGTCTTTCTGACGTTCACGCTCTGCTTCGAGTTCTTCTGAAGAACAGAAACATTTGTAAGCATGTCCTTCAGCAAGCATTTTCTCAGCATGCTCTATGTAGATACCTAAACGTTCCATTTGACGATACGGAGCGTAATCGCCACCGATGTCAACGGACTCATCGTAGTCAATACCTAACCAGCGTAAGTTTTCAAGTTGTGACAATTCGCCACCTTCGATATTACGCTCGATATCTGTATCTTCAATACGGACAATAAATTTCCCGTCATGGTGTCGTGCAAATAAATAGTTAAATAGCGCTGTGCGGGCACCTCCGATATGGAGTTGTCCAGTCGGACTCGGTGCGTAACGAACGCGTACTTCCTTCGTCATAAGGTGTTCCTCCTCTAAAATTCACTTTTTCCATTCTATCACTGCCAGCTTCGTTTAGAAAGTTTATTTTTGTACTAAGAGAATCGTGGCTAAAGCAGCAATTCCTTCTTCCCGCCCTGGGAATCCTAGCTTTTCCGTCGTCGTCGCTTTGACGTTCACTTGTGACTCGTCTGCTTCAAGAAGCTCTGCAATACGCTTTCGCATCGCTGGAATATGTGGCGCCATTTTCGGACGCTGGGCGATGATCGTACAATCGACGTTACCGAGTACGTAGCCTTTTTCCTTAATAATTTCCCAGCAGTGCGTCAGTAATTTCGCAGAGTCCGCATCTTTAAACGCAGGGTCTGTGTCAGGGAAGTGCCTTCCAATATCCCCTTCACCGATTGCGCCGAGTGCCGCATCCGTGATGGTGTGCAGCAATACGTCCGCATCGGAGTGTCCGACCAACCCTCTTTCATGAGGTACGGTGATGCCCCCGATAATCAGCGGGCGTCCTTCTTCAAAAGCATGTACATCAAATCCTTGTCCAATACGCATTAATTGTTCTCCTCTCTTCTTGTCAAAATCAATTCCCCTAATACCAGATCTTCTGGCGTGGTCATTTTTTGATTGTCATAACTGCTTTCTACAATATACACCGGAAGGCCAGCCCGTTCAGCAAGCATGGCTTCATCCGTTCCTACAAACCCTTGTTCATCGGCTTGTTTGGCTGCATCAACTAACAATTGATAGCGGAAGGCTTGTGGTGTTTGAATCGCCCATAACGTCTCTCGGTCAATCGTTTCTTCTACGCGACCGTTCCGAACGAGCTTCATCGTATCTTTTGCCTTCACAGCAGCAACCGCTCCGCCTTGTTCCGCTGCCACTTCGACAAGTTTGTGAATTACCTGTTGCTGGATAAACGGACGAGCGGCGTCATGAACAAGCACAAGTTCCGCTCCCTCAGCCGCTTTCAACGCTTCGCACACACTGTGTTGACGTTCTTTTCCTCCGACAACCAGTTTTGTGACTTTTGTAAGATGGTACTCACGGAGACACACTTTGATCAAATGACGTTCCTCTTCTTTAATAGCGAGAATAATCTGCTCACACCACTCATCTTGTTGAAAGACTTCTAACGTATGCGCGAGAATCGGTTTCCCTCGTAACTTTAAAAAGAGCTTGTTCCCTTCTGCCCCCATACGTTTGCCGCTCCCTGCTGCCGGCAAGACGACTGTGTAGTTCATATGTAAACACCTTTCTTCCTGTTCTAAATGCAAAACCCCGGCCGGATACACCCAGCCGAGATTTGATTATTTCGTATCCATAGGTTTGGCAAAGATCATGCGTCCTGCAGAGGTCTGAAGCACGCTTGTGACTTCGACTTGAATCGCTTGATTGATATAGGCTTTTCCGCCTTCAACGACAATCATCGTCCCATCATCGAGATAGGCGACTCCTTGGTTTTGTTCTTTTCCATCCTTGATGATGACCACTTGCATGACCTCACCCGGGATGACAACAGGTTTTACGGCGTTTGCCAAGTCGTTAATGTTTAGGACCGGCACGCTGTGAAGCTCACAAACTTTGTTGAGATTGAAATCATTGGTCATGACGACACCCGACTTCTTTTTTGCTAGACGCACAAGCTTTAAGTCGACCTCGTGCAAATCCTCAAAATCATCTTCTACAATTTCAATCGGCACGATGCGCTCAGACTGCAATCGCTTTAAGACGTCGAGTCCGCGTCGTCCACGTGTACGTTTTAATGTGTCTGAAGAGTCAGCAATGTGCTGAAGCTCGGTCAATACAAATTGGGGTACGACAAGCGTCCCTTCGATAAAGCCGGTTTCTGAAATGTCAGCGATTCGGCCATCGATAATGACACTGGTATCCAGAAGCTTGTAGCTATGTACATCGGTCGAGGCTACTTCTTCTTCTTCCGCCTTTTTCTTTGCAGCGGCACGTCCTCCTGTAAAGATCTGCATCATCTCTTCTCGTTTTTTAAAGCCTACCTGGAACCCTAGATACCCAAGGACCAAGGATAAGACAACTGGCACGATTGATCCAATGGCTAAAAGGTCGAGTGTTTCAATGGCACTCCCAAGTAAAAAGGCAACGACAAGTCCAAGGACAAGTCCTACTGTTCCGAACAAAAGATCCCACACAGGCGTATTCAGTAATCGTTCTTCCATCCAGCGGATAAATGTGACGAGATAGTCCGTGATAAACAATGCGGCAACAAAAAGCAAAATCGCTCCCACTAAAATCGATACATACGGATTGGCGATCCACGGGTTATCGGATAAATTCATTGCTTCATATAAGTGCGGTAAGAAAAATAACCCGAGTGTTCCTCCAATAAGTACAAATGCGATATATATTATCCATTTGAGCATTGTTCCACCTCCTTTTTATTGTTCTTTCATTATACGCTTACCTCTCGAAGGACGTCCACGCGGAGCCTATAAGTGTTCTGCCCATCTAACGGAATCGAGTTGCAGGCGTTAGAAATACATTCGAAAATCAATCGCACCCCTAGAGACAAAGAGAGTCTCTAGGGGCACACTTAATTCCCTAAGCATTTCTGGACGAACACCTTCCACATCTAAGAAAACGCGAGTTGGATGGCTTCATTCACTGCCTCTACTCCAATTACGCGAATCCCTGCTGGGTAATCCCAACCTCCGAGGTTGCTCGCCGGTACAATGGCGCGCTTGAAACCCAGTTTCGCGGCTTCTTGCACACGTTGTTCGATACGTGAGACGCGACGGATTTCTCCAGTCAAACCGACTTCGCCGATAAAGACATCTGTCGGTTGGACACCGGTGTCCTTAAAGCTTGACACGATACTAACTAAAATCGCTAAATCAATCGATGGTTCGTCTAGTTTCACACCGCCAGCTACCTTGATGTAGGCATCTTGTGACTGCAGGAGTAGCCCCATCCGCTTTTCGAGAACCGCCATTAAAAGTGATACACGGTTCTGGTCTACACCTGTCGCCATTCGCTTCGGATAGTTGAAGCTTGACTGGGTGACGAGCGACTGGATTTCAACAAGGATCGGCCGCGTCCCTTCCATCGATGCCACGATCGCCGATCCCGGTGCACCGTGGGATCGTTCTTGCAAGAACAGTTCAGACGGATTCAACACTTCTTTCAGACCCGCCTGCACCATTTCAAAGATGGCAATTTCATTGGTGGAACCAAATCGGTTCTTCTGTGAACGCAAGATGCGGTACGTATGGTGACGCTCCCCTTCAAAGTACAGCACCGTATCCACCATGTGTTCAAGTAAACGCGGTCCGGCAATTTGCCCTTCCTTTGTCACATGACCGACTAGGAAGATCGCAATATTTTTCGTTTTTGCTATACGCATCATCTCAGCCGTACATTCCCTTACCTGAGAGACACTTCCGGGTGCACTCGTCACATCCGGATGATGCACCGTTTGAATCGAGTCAATGATGACAAATTTCGGTTCGACTTGTTCGATTGTCTCGTTGATCAGCTCGAGGTTTGTCTCAGCATAGAGATACAACTCTTTAGATGCGACCCCAAGCCTTTCTGCACGCAGTTTGGTTTGACGCACCGATTCCTCTCCGGAAATATAAAGCGTACGCATATCCTTATTGGCAAGAAGAGAAGAAACTTGTAACAGAAGCGTCGACTTCCCGATACCCGGATCCCCCCCTATCAACACAAGCGACCCAGGAACGATTCCACCACCCAGTACACGGTTCAATTCCCCAAGCGACGTGTCTACACGCGGCTCTTCTTGCGTTTCCACAGCCACAATCGGTGTCGCTTTCGAAGCCGGACCATCGGATGTCACAAATGACCGCTTCGGTCCTTTTGACACGACTTCCACTTCTTCAACCATTGTATTCCAGTGTCCACAACCCGGACATTTCCCCATCCATTTCGGAGATTCATACCCACAATCGTTACACATAAATTTTGTTTTTCGTTTCGCCATAATAGCCTCCTCAAGAACGAGTGTTCTAGTTACAGTATACCTTACTTTTAATTGAACGAAAAATACCCCGAACTCCACTAGAGAATTCGGGGCGTCTTGACTTGTTTTATTCAGTTATAACCTCTTCTTTTTTCGTGCGGACAACAAATTCATCGTTCTCGACATCGAAGAGAATATGTTGACCTGTTAACACTTCACCTTTTAGGATTTCTTCAGACAGACGATCTTCTACATGCTTCTGTAGAGCACGACGGAGTGGACGTGCACCGTAATCTGGATCGTAGCCTTCTTTAGCGATTTTTTCTTTTGCTGCTTCCGTCAGTTCAAGCTCAATGTCTTGCTCTTTTAGGCGTTTTGTCAGCTGATTCGCCATCAATGTGACGATTTGCAACATGTGATCGCGCTCTAACGAGTGGAAGACGATCATTTCATCTAAGCGGTTGAGGAACTCAGGGCGGAATGCTTTCTTCAGTTCCTCAAGCATTTTCGACTTCATGTCTTTGTAATCTTTCGTCCCGCCATCTTGCAGGTTGAAGCCAACATATTTATTGTACTTCAATGCATCTGCACCAACGTTCGACGTCATGATGACAACCGTGTTGCGGAAGTCGACTGTGCGACCTTTCGAATCGGTCAGGCGACCGTCTTCCAATACTTGTAGCAAGATATTGAAGACATCCGGGTGCGCTTTTTCGATTTCATCCAGCAAAATAACTGAATAAGGTTTACGACGGACTTTCTCCGTCAACTGGCCACCTTCATCAAATCCAACGTACCCTGGAGGTGAACCGACAAGACGAGACGTCGAATGTTTCTCCATATACTCGGACATATCGATACGGATCATCGCATCTTCGTCACCGAACATGACTTCTGCAAGCGCACGCGCAAGTTCCGTTTTCCCGACACCTGTAGGACCTAAGAAAATAAACGAACCAATCGGACGTTTAGGATCTTTCAGACCGGCACGTGCACGGCGAATGGCACGAGAAATTGCGTCTACTGCTTCTGATTGCCCGATGACACGCTCATGAAGCGTATCTTCTAACTTGAGCAGCTTGTCGGATTCGGCTTGGGCAAGTTTCGATACCGGCACACCAGACCACATGGATACGACAGTCGCGATATCTTCCACAGTCACTTCTGATTCCGCCTTGCCTTGCTTCTCTTTCCATGTATCTTTTAACTTTTCAAGTTCGTCTTTTAACTTCTGTTCTTTATCGCGGAAAGAAGCCGCTTTTTCAAACTCTTGGCTTTGAACGGCCGCATTTTTCTCGGAGCGTAAACTCTCGAGCTGCTGCTCCATTTCTTTCAAGTTTGGCGGAGTCGTATATGAACGTAAACGCACTTTTGATCCAGCTTCATCAATCAAGTCAATGGCTTTGTCCGGTAAGAAACGGTCCGAGATGTAACGGTCTGACATTTTCACAGCCGCTTCAACAGCAGCATCCGTGATTTTCACACGGTGATGCGCTTCGTAACGGTCACGCAAGCCATAGATGATTTGAATCGCTTCTTCTACAGATGGTTCATCCACTTGGATCGGCTGGAAGCGTCGCTCAAGAGCGGCATCTTTTTCAATGTATTTACGGTATTCATCAAGTGTCGTCGCACCGATACATTGCAGCTCGCCACGAGCGAGTGCTGGCTTCAGAATATTTGATGCATCAATCGCACCCTCTGCTCCTCCTGCACCAATCAATGTATGAAGTTCATCAATGAACAAGATAATATTGCCGGCTTGGCGAATCTCATCCATCACTTTTTTCAGACGGTCTTCAAATTCGCCGCGGTACTTCGTTCCCGCAACAACCGTTCCCATATCAAGCGTCATGACGCGTTTGTCACGCAAGATTTCCGGCACTTCGTTTTGAACGATTTGCTGGGCAAGTCCTTCTGCAATCGCTGTCTTACCAACACCTGGTTCTCCAATTAGAACCGGATTGTTTTTCGTCCGGCGTGCTAAAATCTCGATAACACGCGTGATTTCTTTGCTACGACCGATGACGGGATCGAGTGTGCCTTCACGCGCAATTTGCGTCAGGTCACGAGCAAGACCATCAAGAGTTGGTGTGCTTGCTGTCGCTGTCGATGATGTCGAAGAGGAATTATTCCCCTGTTCGCTGCTTCCGAGGAGGTGAAGCACTTGTTGACGTGCTTTATTTAGGCTAATACCCACGTTGCTTAACACGCGTGCAGCGACACCTTCTCCTTCACGAATCAAAGCAAGAAGTAAATGCTCTGTTCCGATATAGGAATGGCCCAGTTTACGTGATTCGTCTACGGATAGCTCGATGACTTTTTTCGCACGTGGTGTGTAGTGAACAATCGGTCCGACTTCTTTTTCACCTGTGCCGACTAGTTCTTCAATTCCTTCTTCGATAGCTTTCGGATCAACGTTACTAGCTTCGAGCGCTTTCGCGGCGATGCCATTTCCTTCACGAATCAATCCGAGGAGGATATGCTCTGTGCCAATCGCTTCATGCTTGAGTCGAATTGCTTCTTCTTGTGCCAACTGGAGCACTTTTTGTGAGCGTTGAGTAAATCGATTAAACATCATTTGAGTTCTCTCCCTTTTCTTCTATAGTCAACCGTTCCCTTATCATTTTCGCCCGAAACACATCACGGTCTTTCGGGGATAAGACAGTACGGGCATATTGCTGTAAAAATCCTGGCTGCATGAAAATCATGCATTCATTTAAAATCGTTTTGCTGACATGCGTGATAATTCCAAGGTCAATGGCAAGACGCACATCGGATAAACATGACGCAGCTTCTTCCGTCGTTAATAAGCGTGCATAGCGCAGGGTGCCGAGCGAACGGTAGAGGCGGTCTTCTAATAGGATACGCGAGTGTTCAAGAAGTGCTTGTCGTGACTCTCGTTCCTTTTCAATCAATTGTGTAGTAAGGCCTTGAAGCTCTTGCAGAATTTCAAATTCTGCTTTCCCGAGCGTTACTTGGTTTGAGACCTGGTAAACATTCCCGAGCGCTTCACTGCCTTCTCCATAGATTCCCCTTACCACCATTCCTAAACGGTTGATGATCGGAGCAATTTTGGTCATTTGCTTCGTGGCGGTCAGTGCTGGTAAATGCATCATGACAGAAGCCCGGAGACCAGTTCCCGTATTTGTTGGACACGTCGTAAGGTACCCATATTTTTCATCAAATGCGTAACTTACTTGTTTATCCAGTAGCCGGTCAATGGAGGCAGCTTGTTCATACGCCTGCTCGAGCTGTAAGCCCGGAAGAATGCACTGGATGCGCAAATGGTCTTCTTCATTGATTAAAATACTGAGCGACTCATCTTCAGAGATAACAGCAGCCGATTCGACATTCGATTCCACAAGCGCTGGGCTGATGAGGTGTTTCTCAATCAACACTTGTTTGTCTAGTGAATCCAACTGTTTCATTTGATACGACGTAAACGGATTTTCTTCCCTGTCCACGTCGAGCAAAATACCACTGATGGTCTGTTCGATTTTATGCGCTTCGTCTTCTGTAAATGCTAACGGAAAGCGATACCCTTCCAAATTCCGGGCGAGGCGGATGCGCGTACTCATGACGATGTCTGCGTGTTCACCCGCACTTTCCATCCAACTGGTCACTTGTTTCTTTAAGAAACGATCCATGTCCATCTAGTGCTCACCGCCTTTCGACAGTTTGGCTTCGAGTGCTCGTGCCTGGTCGCGAAGCTTGGCAGCCGTTTCAAATTCTTCATCTCCAATTGCCGTTTGCATACGTGCCCGGATGTCTTCGATACGACGTTTCAACGCGCGTGTTTCTTCAAAAGCTTCTGGAACACTTCCGACGTGCTCGCCATTGCCGTTATGCAATCGTTTCATTACCGGAGGTAAAGCATTCCCGAAGGTCTCATAACAAGATGCACAGCCGAATTTTCCTTTGTGGACAAAACGTTCATACGTCCAGCCACACGACGGGCAGCTCCACTGGCTCTTTTCACGTTCCGATTGTTTCGTTTGTTGTTCAGGTGTAAACCAATTGGTGAGCAATTGGTGAATCGTTAATGGATCTTGTTGCTGTTGGAGCGGATGCAGCTGACTAGCACACACATCACACAAATGTCGTGTGAAGGGTTCCCCGCTCTGCGTCACCGTCATTTTGACGTGAGCGGGACGCTGCTTGCAATTCTCACAAATCATCTGGCATCCTACCTTTCATTGGACTTATGCAAGAGGGTCAACAGCATCGCCTGTGCTACACGTCCGCGAAGTTGATCACGTAAAGGCAGCGGCAGCGATAATGTGGTTCGAGCACAAGCAGCTAATATCAATTTGGCTTCTCGCTTTGAAATGATTTCTTGATCAAGTAGGCGGTATACCATGTCTTCAACGAGCGATTCGGAAGCCCCTTCTTCGAGTACTTCTATCATATTACGAATGAGTTCAGAAGCTGCAGACGCTTCGACGCGAACAATTCGAATATACCCGCCTCCTCCCCTTTTACTTTCAACGATGTAGCCACGGTCTACAGTAAAACGAGTGTTGATGACATAGTTAATTTGAGACGGTACACATTGAAACTTTTCCGCCACTTCATTGCGCTTTATTTCAATCTGCCCTTGTTTAGTCTCTTCTATAACACTCTTCAAATACCCTTCAATGATGTCTGAGATATTTTTCATGAGGTCACCTCCTACTGACTTTGACTATCTTTGACTTTATTATACGAATTCACTTTCCGAGGTGCAATTGATTTGCTTTCCCATAAAAAGAACCATCCCTCTAAAAGAGATGGTCCCCACATTAGCGTTTCACTTTTGGCATCGTCCGTACTGTTTTCGAGATTTGTTTCCATTTCGCACGTTCTTCTCGCTGAGCAGCTACATCTGCTTTCCGCTCTAAGTGAGCGAGCTCTCGCTGTAGCTTCAAATAGCTCGCGTAGCGTTCCTCAGCTAAAGCGCCTGTGCGAAGGGCTTCCAGCACTTCACACTCTGGCTCTTTCTGGTGGTAACAGTCCCGGAAGCGACAGTTTGCCGCAAACCCTTCTATGTCTTGAAAGCTTTCAGATAAGCCGTCTTCCGATTCCCATAATTGGAATT
Source organism: Chryseomicrobium palamuruense (assembly GCF_042649045.1). Classification (NCBI taxonomy): domain Bacteria; kingdom Bacillati; phylum Bacillota; class Bacilli; order Caryophanales; family Caryophanaceae; genus Chryseomicrobium; species Chryseomicrobium palamuruense. Next base: position 101,672 of record NZ_JBHSEF010000023.1, read on the forward strand.
CCCGCATCCCTGGTGTATCTAAGATAGCGCCCCCGCTCGGTAACAGCACGAGCTCGCGGTGCGTGGTGGTATGGCGGCCCTTTGCATCATCTTCACGGATTTCACTGACTGTCATCCATTCCGCCTCAAGCAGCGCATTAACGACGGACGACTTCCCGACCCCGGAGGATCCAAGGAGCGCCGCTGTCTTATTTGGTTGAAATAGCTCTTTTAGCTCCTCAATGCCTTCCCCTGTCTTGCTGCTTACCGCATAAATAGGTACACCAAAAGCAATTGATTCAAGCTGTTCTTCATAAGGGCGTACATCTCCACATAGATCTTTTTTCGTCAATACAATAATTGGAACGGCGCCGGAATCATAGGCTGCCAACAAATATCGCTCCAATCGGCGCACGTTGAAATCTTGATTCAACGACATTGTTAAAAACGCATAGTCCACATTGACCGCAATTAATTGAATCTCTGTCGTACGTCCCGCCATTTTTCGTTCGAACTGCGAGGAGCGTGGAAGGACCTCATGAATAATGGCTCGCTGCTCTCCTGGCATTTGCGTTACCACCACCCAGTCCCCAACAGCAGGGTATTGTTCTCTGGTATGCGTAAATCCGAACTTTCCGCTCGGCGTCGCTAGCCATTCTCCCTCGTTTGTCACAACACGATAGGTTCCTTTATGCGCGAGGACGACGCGTCCTGGTTGTCCGGTCATCGTTATTTTTTGTTCCCACGCTGGTGTCCAGCCGTAGTTTTCGATTTGTGTCAATTCAGTTTCCTCCAAAATTAAGTAGTCACCGGCTACACTTTTTGCTTTTAGCCGATAAAAAAAGCTGTCTCTGCACGCATTCGCGTTCAGAAACAGCTTCGTGACTCCATAGGAAACCTACTGGTCCCGTCTTACTTGGAACCAGAGTGTACACATAGAGAATGAAGCATGCCGGCTGAACGGATGCGTGATGTTCCATATACATTCGCCATAATACTCCACCTCTTTCCGAGTTATAGTACTTTTACTATACTGCCCGACCAATTGTTCTGTCAATCACTTCTGGGCTTTTGAGTTCAGCGATTTGGGGGTATGATAGAACAAGCAGGAGGTGTGCGTAATGATTCGTACCATCGGTGTTACTACGGAACACGAACTCGTCAAAGATTTCACACTCGACGAACTTAAAGAAAACTTATTTGAATGGTACTGGGTCGACATTAGCAACCCGTCCATCGATGAACAAAACTTGCTTCGGGACTACTTTCAATTTCACCCCCTCGCTATCGAGGATTGTCTTCATGACCTACAACGTCCTAAACTAGATAACTACGACCGACATACCTTTTTCGTGCTGCATACATACAACGAAAAGACGATGGAAGCGGAAGAGCTCGACGTCTTTCTCGGAGGGAATTTTGTCGTGACGTTCCATTACGACGAAATGCATGAACTGGATGAAGCAAGAGAGCGTCTTGTTCATAGTACGAAGACATGGCAACGTGGTTCGATGCAAGCCCTTTATCAAATCATCGACAAGGTCGTGGATCACTACTTCCCCATCATCTATAAAATTGAGGATTACTTGAATGAAGTCGAAGACGATATGTCGCGTCACTATGATCAGTTTTCTATGAACCGCGTCTTTGAGATCCGCAGTGACCTGTTGCATTTGCGCCGGACGATCAATCCGATGCGCGATTTACTATACCGGATGCTGGCTTCTTCTCGTTTAAACTTTTCTCAAGAAGAACGCACCTATTTCGAGGATATTTATGACCATTTATTAAAGCTTTCAGAGATGATTGATTCAAACCGGGAACTCACCGCTGATATTCGTGACAGCAATATGTCGATGAATTCGAGCCGTATGAACCGCATCATGATGACATTAACCATCGTGTCCACAGTCTTTATTCCTCTCACCTTTGTTGCGGGTGTCTATGGAATGAACTTTGAAAACATGCCAGAGTTATCCTGGTCGTTCGGTTATTTTGGTGTCTTACTGTTCATGTTCCTCATTGCAGGCGGGATGCTCACTTGGTTTACGTATAAAGGCTGGTTCAAATTATTTAAAAGTCACTAAGGAGGCATACTATGCGTATTAATAAATATTTAGCGGAAGCTGGCATTGTTTCCCGACGCGGAGCGGATCAGTGGATTCTTGACGGACGCGTTGTAATCAATGGGAAAGCCGCAGAACTCGGAAGCCGTGTAGAAGAAGGTGACGAGGTTCAAGTAGACGGAAAGGTGATTTCCCAGGAACAAGAGCTCGTCTATTTGGCTCTTAATAAACCTGTTGGGATTACAAGTACAACGGAGCGCCACATCGAAGGAAATATAGTGGATTTCGTGAATCACGACAAACGAATCTTTCATGTCGGACGACTTGATAAAGACTCCGACGGCTTGATTCTACTGACGAATGACGGAGATATCGTCAATGAAATTCTTCGGTCGGAAAATGACCATGAAAAAGAATACATTGTCACTGTAAATGAACGCCTCACCCCTACCTTCCTTGAAAAGATGGCGAAAGGTGTGAAGATTTTAGATACAGTTACAAAACCTTGTAAAGTTAAAAAACTCGGGCCTTTCACGTTCTCGATCATTCTGACTCAAGGTCTCAACCGACAGATTCGCCGAATGTGTTCAGCGCTCGGATTCACTATTAAACGTCTTCAACGAGTCCGCATCATGAATATTGAACTTGGAGATCTCCCCACGGGGAAGTGGCGTGATTTGACGGCGGATGAGAAAAAAGAACTCTTTACAATGCTTAATTACACACCGAAAAGGTAATAGAAAAAGTAGAGAGGAGTTGGTACGATGTTAACCATTCAGTCTACACCCCACGCGACAGGCGCCACGATCAGTGGCGACTACTGGGATTTTGATAGCTTCCTCACAGCGGCATTCGCCATTATCGGGAAGACGAATCGTTACTATGATTACCAAAGTACACACGCACGCCTGACAAAGAACTTACTGGAGTTGGCGGCTGCTCGAAAAGGACATGAAGCTGTTCTTTTCGTCGACAATGGAGCAAGTCGTGAACAAATGAAAGAAAAAGACCTTGTTGGTCCACAAAAGAATGTTTATTTCGGGACGAATGTCCTTTGGCCAGAATTATTATTTACGATTTTCGGACTGCATGACTACATTCGCTTACACTCCAAAGAGGCGGCTCATCCCCAACTCCACCGTGACTTGGTAGAGCTGCATTTATTCCAAGCGAAGGTAGTGGAGGCTCTCGAGCAAGCACTTCCGGAAGAGGATTTTACAGACTTGAAACGAGCACTTGTTTCACCGGAACGCTCCACTGAAGAATACGCTACACAATACATCGATATGTTATCAGTCTCTTATTTAAAGGTCCCAAAAGAAGAGCGCGTTGTTTTACTTCCGAAGATTGCGCGTAGTATTGTTGTCGGCAGTTCTGATTACGACGGATTCAAACAAAAAGTGCTTGCGGAAGCCAATAAGACGAAAAGTTCAATTCACGATATTAAATTAACTGCAGAATACCCTGAAAAAGACACGATCGAGTGGTAATGAAAGAGCCTCGCAGCAGCAGCGAGGCTCTTGGTTATACACCTGCTACACGTGTAGCAAGGGGTTTATACAGTTTCTCTTTATCTAGCTCCGGACGCATCTCGGCAAGTTGCTCGAGGGCAAGCTTCGCACCATAGTCCATCCCCTGACAACCCGCAAGAAGAACCACATCTTTCTGCTCCGCTTTCATCAAGCCTTGCTTCACGGCTTCCGGAAGTTCCTCGTAGAAGTGGACCGTAATCCCTGCAGCATCCATTACTTCTAAAAACACACGCTTTTCTTCTTCTGCCACGGTATCTTTTGAAGTGACATGAGACTTACTTGTAGTGGCAATGACTTCATTTAGACCAAGCTTCGGCGCCCAACGAGCGATGGCTTCCGCATTTTCCCGGTTGACCGTCACCCCGCGGTCGCCACGAATTGCATAAACAAGTTTTAAGTCTTTGTAGTCCATCTTTTCCAGCGTCCCGAGTGTAATGTCGATGTTTCCACTGTTCGCGAAATGATCATCAATAATTTTGAACTGTTCTTCAAAGATCATTTCAAATCGACGTTCGACGCCTGTGAAATTCCTCATCGCACGCTGGATCGTCTCTACAGAAGCTCCGCAAAGAAGACCGATCGCAATGGCTACGAGCGAGTTATACACGGAATGATAGCCTGGTGTACCAAGAGATACTGTAAATTCCCCTTGAGGGATGGTCCCTTGTGGCGTCTCTATTGTATGTGGAATGACGACAGTAAACGTCGCTCTTCCTGTCGACAGATCGAGATCTTTACAACGGATATCTGCTTCTTCACTTTCTACACCAATCGTGACGACATGTGCCTCCGTTTGGTCTTGAAGAGCCGCAGAATACGCATCGTCCAGATTCAAAATAGCCACTTTGTCTTTTGCTGCACGTGTCACGAGTTTTGACTTATGCATGACATAGTTCTCAAATGAAGAATGCAAATCGATATGTTCGCGACTGATGTTGTTAAATGTCACGATATCAAAGTCTGCGTTGCCGACACGGTCTAGCTCTAATGCGGATGATGATACTTCCATGACGACATGTTTAATCTCTACATCCACCATCTGGGCAAAGTAATGTTGAAGGTCTAAGGATTCCGGCGTCGTCAGTTCAGACGGTTCCGCCTTATCTCCAATCTTCACGACAACCGTTCCAATAAGACCAGTCGGTAATCCTTGCTCCTCTAAAATGGCGTTGGCCATGAACGATGTCGATGTCTTGCCGTTTGTCGCCGTGATCCCAATCGTTTTCATCTTCTTCGTCGGATGATCGTAATAAGCATCTGCAAGTGTCGCTAAACTGCTGCGCGCACTCGTCACGCGGTACTGAGGCACATCGAGTTCCGGAAGAAACTCTTCTACGACAAGAGCCACTGCTCCTGCCTTTACAGCAGCTGGAGCATAGTCATGACCGTCTGCTTTTAAGCCTCGGACACAGACAAAGACTTCACCTGGTTCTACCTTGCGTGAATTATAGGCAAGACCAGTGACCTTGATATCTTTTGTGTAATTTGTTTCGAGTACTTCTATATGGTTCATCAATTTCTGAATGTTCATCTGTGTCACCTGACCCTTTCTTCAGTCAGCTTCCTGAAAACGCGAGAAGCAAAATTCCTGAAGTTCGTTTAGCTCGTCTTCTTCGAGTTCAAATTCCAACACCTTGCCGCTCGGACGGTCGATAAAGTTGGCTTGGACAATACGTTGTCCATTTGCATCGTCCGCGAAAATGACTCGTACGTCAATCGATTGGCTGTCCTCAAACAATTCGTCTTCTTCATCATACACAAGACCAATCAGAAATTCATAGCGGTCACCTTCAATAATTCCCGTAGGATCTTTAATACGTTCTACTTCATATGATTCGATTTGCATAGGTATCCTCCTCATTCTTGCTTCATTATACAAGAAAACTAGTGTTTTCGAATAGCAATGGCCTCATAAGAAAAGGCCTCCCTTTTCGGGGAAGCCTGTCCATCATGAGTTTTGTAATTCCTTGTTCTCTTCTGTCGTAAACGCACGAGATCGTGTCAAGAAACGTTTCCCTTCCACACCTTCTAGAGAGAACATGCCACCGCGTCCCTCGACAACATCAATGATCAACTGGGTATGTTTCCAGTATTCAAACTGATTTTTGTGAATGTAGAATTTAGCGCCACCAATCGTTCCTAAATAAATGTCTTGGTCGCCAATGAGAAGGTCTCCTTCCGGATAACACATGGGCGAAGACCCATCACAGCAGCCTCCGGACTGGTGAAACATCACAGGCCCATGCTTCTCAGTCAACAGATGAATCAACTCAAGAGCCGCATCCGTTGCAATTACACGTTCTGTCATCGTCGTCACCTCCTCTAGGGGATCAGAAGAATCCTAATTTGTTCTCATCATATGAGACAAGTAAGTTTTTCGTCTGTTGATAATGGCTAAGCATCATTAAGTGATTCTCACGTCCGATACCTGACATTTTGTATCCACCGAATGCTGCATGGGCAGGGTAAGCATGGTAGCAGTTTGTCCAGACGCGACCTGCTTGAATGCCGCGACCAAAGCGGTATGCTGTATTCATATCACGTGTCCAGACTCCTGATCCAAGACCATATAATGTATCGTTGGCAATTTCAAGTGCTTCTTCTTTTGTTTTGAACGTCGTTACCGAAACAACTGGTCCAAAAATCTCTTCTTGGAAAATACGCATTTTGTTATGTCCCTTGAAGACCGTCGGTTTGATGTAATATCCTTCCGCGAAGTCCCCGCCTAGGTCATTGCGCTCTCCACCTGTTAAACACTCAGCACCTTCTTGTTTCCCGATGTCTAAGTAAGAAAGAATTTTTTCCATTTGTTCGGTCGATGCTTGTGCACCCATCATCGTACTTGGATCTAATGGGTTTCCAGTAGCGATCGCTTCTACGCGTTTCAGCACTTTCTCCATGAACTTATCATAGATGGACTCCTGAATCAGCGCACGAGATGGACATGTACATACTTCCCCTTGGTTAAGCGCAAATAACACAAATCCTTCGACTGCTTTATCAAGGAACGCATCGTCTTTATCCATCACGTCTTCGAAGAAGATGTTTGGTGATTTACCACCAAGCTCGAGTGTCACAGGAATCAAGTTTTGTGATGCATATTGCATGATTAAACGACCTGTTGTCGTTTCTCCTGTAAAGGCGATCTTCGCAATGCGTGGACTTGAAGCAAGAGGCTTCCCTGCTTCTAAACCAAATCCATTGACGATGTTGACGACGCCTGGCGGAAGTAGGTCCTCTATCACTTCCATTAGCACAAGGATAGATGCTGGAGTTTGCTCAGCTGGTTTTAAAACCACACAGTTCCCTGCTGCAAGTGCAGGAGCAAGTTTCCAGACGGCCATAAGGATCGGGAAGTTCCAAGGAATAATTTGCCCAACTACTCCCAGTGGCTCATGAAAATGATATGCCACGGTATTGTTGTCAATTTGACTTAAATTTCCTTCTTGTGCACGGATTGCTCCAGCAAAATAGCGGAAGTGGTCAATCGCGAGAGGAAGATCCGCGTTCAATGTTTCTCGGACTGCTTTTCCGTTATCCCACGTTTCAGCAACAGCAAGCATCTCTAAATTTTCTTCTAATCTATCGGCAATTTTATTTAATATGACAGCACGCTCGGCAACAGAAGTTGTTCCCCAGCTGTCTTTCGCTGCATGAGCCGCATCTAAAGCTAAATTAATATCCTCTTCTGTAGAACGTGCTACTTTTGTAAATACTTTTCCGGTAACTGGCGTGATATTCTCAAAGTATTGACCTTTTACAGGAGCTGTCCACTTTCCATTAATATAGTTATCGTATTGCTCTTTAAAGTGAACGACAGCGCCGTCCGTATTCGGAAACTTATACACCATGCTAATCTCTCCCTTTATTAGTAGTAAGCGCAAATGAATACGCTTTCATTTCTCCCACTTCCTATTTTGTCAGATTAGACGGAATATTTCAATAAAATTATTCTGACTTCAAAGTAAAGCCCCGTAACCAAAAGGTACGGGGCCACACATTAGTTCTTTTCGCAAAGCAATACCTCGCGCTTAAAGCGTTGTTTAATGGTTTCCGCACGGTCAATAATCTGGAGTCCCGCCGCTTCAATCGCTTCATCCATCGGTTCAATTGTTACAATCAATACACGATCTGCAATGCGAGCTGCATGATGAATGAGGTCGACTTGTTGGTCATAGCTAGAGTGTGTATAAAGGTTATACGGTAAATCCAATACAGCTGCGTCATAGGAACCTTCCACATCTTGAATAAGTCCTACTTGGACATCCATTCCTAGCGGATAATTATAGTGCGCCAAATTCTCCCTTGCCCCTATACAAGCTAGGGGATTTTTGTCCCGACCAATCATCGAGATATCCATTGAAGCGGCTTCTACGAGTAGTGTCCCGATACCGCAACACGGATCAATTAACTTCAAAGACTCTGCATGAGGATTTAATATGTTAACGAGTGTACGTGCGGTTCGGGCATTGAGTGCTGTCGAATAGCCTTGTGGTTTATTGACATGATCGAGCCATACGGGTCTGCTCTTCTCATATTTTCCAAAATAAAATCGGCCCTCTAACACTGTCACAGCATACACTTGATCCGGATTTTTTAAATCCAACGATCCGGGCATTTCATTGCCGATTGTTCGTGTGAATTGGAGACGCTCGGCATTTCCGAAGCCACTTTGCTCTTTCAAACAATCATGTTTCATAAAGATCACTTTAAAGGACTCATCCCATCGGCCATACTCATGCGCACGGGCAATCAGTTCTTCTTGTGAGTCTGCTTCGAGGAGCACGTGCATCTTTTCCCGAATAAATACGCTACGCGACGGGTCAATAGATATCGGCGACAAAACTACTTTGTTCGTCGCGGTGTACCCGAAAAAAGCGCGCATCTCCATCAGAGCCAGCGCGCCTTCCTCGTTGTTATATCCGTATGTGTAAATATAGTTTGTTGCCATCAGTAGTTCCTACTTTCTACAATCCTATGTTCTTCAGGAAGAGGCGAATGACGTCTGCTCCACCGATGAGCGTGCCGATAGACCCAAAGATGTTCGTGAGCACCACCACAAGTAACACGCGGGTCACTTTGTTCCGCCAGAACCCTTTGACAGTAAAAACATCCTCCGAAAGCTTTTCAAAATCAGCCACGGTCGGCTTTCTCATAAAGGCCTGGACTAAACCAGAAACCCACCCGGACGCTAAAATCGGATGAAGGGCTGTGATAGGCGCTGCGACGAAGGCTGAAAGGATGGCAAGTGGATGTCCGAATGCCACAGCCGCTCCAATCGCTGCCATACTCCCTGTCCATAATACCCAGCTCAGCGCTTGGCTCGTGCCAGCTTCCGGATTTATAAAGAAGGTTGCGACAATGAGGGCAATGACAATGGCTGGAAGAGCCCACCCTATAATCGTCGGCACAATCGATTTCGGTGGCTTCTCCGCAAGTTTCTCTAGGTCATGATCACGATAGATCTCTTTTGTGATTCCCGGAACGTGAGCCGCTCCGAGAACAGCAACCACTTTGTTTCCTGGCGCCGTCTTAATTTTTTGTGCTAAATATTGATCTCGTTCATCAATTAGGGGTGTTTTTAGTTTCGGGAAGGATTCGGTGAATTCAGCAAGAATTGCTTGAAGCGTATCTTGCTGCTTCATTTTCTCCATCTCTTCTTCGGTGATCGAGTCTTTTTCAAAAATCCCGAAGATGACTCCTGCCAGTAGTTGGGATTTTCCCCAGAACCCTAAGTTTGACCAAATACGTGAAAATGTCACTTGAATATCGCGGTCAGCAAGGACAAGTTCAGCACCTACTTCTTTTGCACTGTTCATTCCTTGAATTTGTTCAGCACCTGGTGTGACATCGAACTGTTTGGCCATCCGATTTTGAAAAGAAGAGATGGCAAGGTTCATCAAGAGCATCGTTGCCTTTTTCTCTTTAATCACTTTAAAGATGTCCATGTTCTTCCACTTATCACCTTGTTGAATGGATAGATATCTTTGTGCATCCAGTTCAATACAGACGGAATCTGGTTGTTCCGCTTCAATGACTTCTTTTACTTGTATCGCACTCGCTTTCGAGACGTGTGCTGCACCAATCAAAATGATTTCTTTCCCGTCCACATCTAAACGAGTGATGTTCTCTTCCATACAGGTTCGTCCACCTTTTTCCTATTTTCATATAATAGTCAGATAGTTTTGAAATTTATGAAAGCGCTTTCTTTAATAATCCGTTCAGCACTTGTTGTTCTTCTTCTGTCCAAACTGCTAAAAATTCTTCATCAGCACTTACAGCTGTCTGGTTTAAACGAGTTATTTCCTGATTCCCTTCAGGAGTTAGAGTGAGGTGTTTCACATTTCCTGACTTTTCTGTTTTCACAAATCCAGCCTTTTCCAAGCGGGTAATTAATTGGCTTACATTCCCTTTCGTGACAGATAATAGATTGCTCAGTTGCTGTTGATGAAGGGGTTGATGTTCTTTTATTTTACGCATCGCATTGTACTGAGTAAACGTAATCGACTCTTCTGCAAACGCAGACTCCATACCGCGGTTCCACTCGAGTGCAAGGCGCTGCATTTGTTCGTTCACTTCTAATGATCCTGCTTGCTGCATTGTAGATAATAATTGATTCTTAATTTTTTTTCGTTTCTTTTTCGTTTTCACCATGTGGCAATCCTCCAGTATGTTTATAAATAAACATTTTACACGATAGACTTAGAACTTTCCACCTCTTTTCCAGTAAAAAAGACGTCTCAGAAGTTGAGAGCGTCCCGTGGTACCGGTTCTGATTGAGGGCGGCCAAAGTAATATCCTTGAAAAAGCACATAGCCGGCGTCTTTTAACCATTGATATTCTTGTTGTTGTTCGATTCCTTCAGCTAACGGGATCGTTCCCATCGACCGAGCTTTCTCTAGGAACAAATGAGCCACTCGTTGTTTCTCAGGGTCTTCATGAACATCACTGACAAATTTACGATCTAATTTCATGTAATGAGGTTCGATACCTGTTAGCAATTCAATGGTGCTGAAACCTTCACCAACATCATCTAGTGCATACATAAACCCTTTATCTTTGTAATACGTTAAAATCTTTTTTAAATGTTCTACATCATCCACTTTATCTGTTTCAACTACTTCGAACACCAGTTGTTGGGGATCGAGATTGAGTTGGCTTGCTAATTGCATCGTACTTCGCAAGCAGAATTCTGGGGAGTAAATAGATGTCGGAATGAAATTGATAAATGCTTTTACTTTATCTAGGCGTGCGGCGTGGCGAACTGCTGCCATACGACATACACGGTCGAGCGCGTACAATCTGCCTCGGAGGCGGGCTGCTTGAAATAATTCACCTGGATACACCATGTTCCCTTCTCCGTCTGTAAAGCGGGCAAGTAGTTCATATCCGAACAATTCGCCATCAGATCGCAGAATTGGCTGATAGTGGCAGTGAACCAGTTCCTCTAAAATGATTTCATCAATCCAACTGGTTTCCAACACTTCACTGATTTCCGAAAGAGGTGACCATTCCCCTTGAGACGTTCTGAAGAAAATCTGGTCTGTCTCCATGTGATCTTCAAAGAAATCTAAAATTTCTCGAATATGATGTTCGGGAACTTTCAATTTGTTTTCTTTTGTCAACGTAACTGGTACATCATTTCGCTGCAGATGTTCTTTTACCTTATCTGTTAGTGCTTCATTGTACTGACCTTGTAAATCAAACTGATACGTGAGATCGCTTACTTTACATCCTTGACAAGACATCTTTTTCCTCCTTGTTTTGCTCTCTTCTTCCTTATATATACAATACCTTATCGTAGTATCGGATACTACAGCGAATTCGTTTAACGATATAACATTTTCTCTAGGCTAAGAAAGAAAAAGCTCACGATTTCTCGGAAGCTTTTGATAATGCTTGTACAGAATGTACTTTTGTTTTTATTAAAAGAGAGAATCGTTTCTCGCTTTAACTTTGTAACGAGCACATACATCACATTCTCACCGAGGATAACTGTGTCGCTTAATTAAGAGAATAGAAAGAACAATAATTACGGGATCGACGGTAAAAGTCAATCGTCGTCCCCTTTCTAAGTATTTAGATACGTTAAGTATATTGTTCTGATTTTCTGAAAACAAATAACGCTTCTTTCCGTTCCTTTCCCCTAAAAAAAGCCTTATCCGGCGGGATAATGGCTTAGTTCTCACAAATTTTCTGTGTTAATTCGTGGCTGTGGATCTACTACTTCTGTGTTTTCATTTTTGTCATCATCGAGGTCATTTGAAGAGAGCTTCAGTTTCTTAATTTCCTCTTCTGCTTTTTTCTCACGTTCTTTTTCCTTGGAATCTTTACCCCACATCACTTCATCACCTCATTCGCAAATAGTTTCTATCCTTATCATACCCTTCTCACCCTCTCCGTAATCCTTAGGTGTATGGGTCGAGTGCAAACTGATAAATTGTTTTAATTTTACAACTACGGGTTGACGCTCTCTAAAAGGAACGCGTACAATTTTTACGTAGACATCATGAGAGTGGAGGAAGGAAAGATGAATTTTGATCATTTGATTGCCCCTGAGTACTACAAACTTACAAGTGAACTTGAAGTTTATAAAGAAGATGATCAACGAATTGCCATTCGGTGGATGGATGACCAGGGATCACACCTAGATGTTTCGTATAAAGAACTTTCCACAAAGAAGTAAACGAAAAACCACTTTGTCAATCGGACAAAGTGGTTTTATGTTTCTGTTCATGGGCAAGAAGCCATTCTTTTCGCCAAAGGCCTCCCGCATACCCTACCATCTTCCCGCTCGCCCCAATGATACGGTGACAAGGCAAGACGACCGTAAAGGGATTCTTCCCGTTGGCTCCACCTACTGCACGCACTGCCTTCGGGCGATTCACTGTCGTGGCAATCTGTAAATACGAACCTGTTTCTCCGTAAGGAATCGTCCGTAAGCTTTCCCACACTTCCCGTTGAAATGGCGTACCAACTTGAGGCGCTATACAGAATGTAAAGTCTTTTCCTGTCCCTTTAAAATACGCATCAATCTCTTCATACGCTTTCTTTAGTTCCTCCGGAAGTTCGTCTGTCATAGGGAATTCAAGTGCATCCCCTTCTTCAAATAGAACTGAATGAACCGCATCCCCATCCCCTGTAATGACTAGTCGTCCAATCGGTGTCAGATAATCAACTTGTCTCATTCAACCCGTCTCCCTTTTCTTATCCTTCTTTCTTTAGTATACTATGAGGAACTGAAAGACACGAAAGTTTTCTAGGGTTCCGGAAGCTGTTGCTTTGACTGGTCCGAGAGAAAACGCATGGTGCGCCATGTACACGGAGGGACAAAAGCCTGGGAGATACTGCTGTTGCAGTGTCTTTCAGGCTTTTACTATGGAAAGGGGTAATACAACATGAAAGAATGGGGACTTCTTATAGTTGCCGCTATTTTTGAAGTGGGCTGGGTCATCGGATTAAAGCATGCCAGTTCAGTAGTGGAATGGGGATGGACCGTAGTGGCGATTCTGATCAGTTTCGGGCTATTGATCCGCTCCGGAAAGTATTTGCCTGTCGGTACAGCGTATGCCGTATTCGTCGGTCTTGGAACGGTAGGGACTGTCATTATGGATACCGTTCTTTTTGGTCAACCTCTCGGATGGGCACAAGTCGTATTGATTGGTCTGTTGCTTGCCGGAATTATCGGCTTGAAGCAGACGACGAAAGGAGCGGAAGTCTAATGGCTTGGATTGCACTGATTGTGGCGGGTCTTTTGGAGATGACAGGCGTCGCTATGATGGCTCGACTACATGAAAAGAAAAATCTATCGTCTGCGCTCCTACTCGGCGCCAGCTTTACGGGCAGTTTCTTCTTCTTGTCTTTGGCGATGGAAACGTTGCCTATGGGGTTGGCCTATGCTATATGGACAGGCATTGGAGCAGCTGGCGGTGCCGTTCTCGGGATGGTTTTCTATAAAGAGTCCACTGCACCACTTCGGCTATTTTTCCTTGGACTCATAATTGCTAGTGTGATTGGTCTAAAACTTGTCAGCCCATAAAACAAGCGGGGCTTCCTGTACCTGTTGTCATAGGACCCAAAAAAGAAGTGTCTGTAGCGAATAAGTAAGGAGTGAAGTACATGGAAATTGTAGGAACATGCGCCTACTGCGGGAAAACCGTTTATTGTCAGGCAGGATTTCTTCAAGGGATTCATGAAAACGGTCAACTTTTGTGTTTTGACTGTGCAGAACAAAAATCATAGAGGCTGGGACATAAGTACAAAATATTAACCTGATTAGCTGAATACTCAATAGTAAAACCGCGTAAAATCAAGGTTCTTGAAACTTGATTATGCGCGGTTTATTCATTTTACTGAGTTATGTCCCAGCCTCTCTCGAATCGGTTATTTAAATGGGTTTTTCCACTCCATCAACATCGCCATGTTGTGAGATTCCGCATCCTCTAAATACTCTTTGACGATCCGGACCGGCGTTCTGCCGCTTCGTAACATAAATGTAATGACCGGATCTTTCCATACGCCTGCTAGAACGTTCTCCATATATTCTTCTGGTGTCGCCTCTTCCGCATAGCGGTGATAGCCTGACATCCTTCCTCCGCCAAGCAGCCGGTCTAATTGATCTGCCACTACGCGGTCATACAGTCCTTGAAGAAGAGCCTTTCCAAGGTCCAGCTGACGATAGCCAGGACGGACACAAAGATCGACAACATATAATGTAGTACCTTCCGGATCATGTGCCGAAATATCGCCTCCACCGGTTACTTCTTCCCATGTATGATCAGGATCTTCATACGAGAAGTTTGTAAGTAAACTTGTCACAGACCCAGCCAGGATTCCCTCTACCTCCGCGCACAATGCCCCCTCCGGATAGAGCCGGAGATGATTCTCAAGCTGTTCCTCCGTCCACAACAGTTCTTCCGGGAAAGGTGGTGGAAAGCTCTCCCGTTGGATTTGAATTAGTTCTTGAAAATCATCCGGAGTGTATGTTCGAATGGTCACCTTCACAGGACGACTCTCCTTGAAAGCATAATAGTCTTTACGGTACACCTTCATCTCCCCCTTGTTACTCTAGTCTAAAGTAGCATACCATGGGATTGCTTAGGATGCCCCTTGTTTCACTTCAATTTGGCCATTGTCAGTCTTTAAGGAGATGATGACACGACCCTCTCCAAACTTCCGCTCCTTTACCTTCTCCCCAAATATTTTCGCTTTGCCTGAATCTCGTTCCGTGCTAATGACGGCATCACTCGGAATTCCTAGAACATTTACTTCGATCGAACCACTATCCGATGCAATCTCTTGATCTGTCTTCCCATCAGCTCTTCCATTTGCAAAATATTCTTTCATATCGCTCACTATTTCTTGACGGTCTTCTGATCAAAGTGTCTGTAGTGCTGCTACTAACTTCTCAATAAATTGTTGTTCACTCATTTATTTCATCCCCTTTTTGTAATAAATGTTGTACAGCTTTTACAAAAGTCTCCCACTCTTCCTTTTGTTCCAAACAATACACTGTGCCCTGCTCTGTCATTCGGTAATATTTTCTCGGAGGCCCTCCAACCGAGTCCATTAGGTACGTTTCGAAATACCCTTCGGCGGTCAATTTACGTAAAAGTGGATAGACAGCTCCTTCAGATAATTCAATCTGTTTCGATATCGTTTGAACCAATTCATATCCGTACCGATCTTTTTGTTCGACCAATGCTAAGACACATAAATTCAGTACACCTTTTTTGAACTGGATATTCAACTTACACCCCCACTACTATTCAATGTATAATACTACTCAAAAAAAGAAAGCAGGATGTGTCCTGCTCTAGTTCCCTTTTTCTATCAGTAGGTTCGCCACATTCATTCCGGATAACGTCACCATAGGAGACCCTCCCCCAGGATGTGTACTTCCACCGACAAAATAAAGATTGTGAATGTCTTTGCTTGTGTTACGCGGCCGAAGAAAGGCATCCTTTTTTCGGTGACTCGATAACCCGTACAAGGCACCTCTGTAGGCTCCAAACTTTTCCGCAATCTCTGCAGGCGGGATGACACGTTCCACCACGAGATCCTTGCGAATATCGACTCCTTTTTCTTTGAGACGGTCGTAGATGATTTCTTTATACGCCTCAGCCTCATACGACGCCGACCCATCCTTTCCTAAAGCAGGTGCGTTGACCAGAATGAATAAATTATCCCCGTCCGGTGAACGTTCCCGGTCTGTCACACTCGAATTACAAATATAAATGGTCGGATCCTCCGCCATCTCGCATTTTTTGAAAATCTGTTGAAACTCTTTTTTGTAATCCGACGAATAATAGACCGTGTGATGAAACTGCGATTTACGTCGTGTCGACAACCCTGCCAAAATGACGAAAGCTGAGATAGAGGGCTCCATTTCTTCCACTTGTTTATCTGTAAACGAAGGTCGGTCTACTTCATCAATCAGTTCAGGGTACGCTTTTAGTAAATCGGCATTCATAATTACGTCGTCCCCTGACCACACAGATTGCCCATGCGAGAACAGCGTATGAATTTGTTTCATCTCAATCGCTACTTGATCAATAGGTGTCTGAAGATGAAATTTTACGCCCAGTTCTTTCGCTACACTATGGAACGCACGAGCGATGCATACCGTTCCGCCTTTGACTGTATAGACGCCTTGAATCAATTCCAAATAAGCAATCATCGCAAATGTGGCAGGTGCTTGGTAAGGGGACGACCCAATATACGTTGCATACCGACCAAACGATTGCAAAACTGCAGGATGCTGAAAATAGCGCTTGAAGAAATGGTCCATCGACTCGAGTGGACGCACTTGTGTGAGTGCATATCCTAAGGACGGTGACAAATAATCCGTCCAGGAACGAAACGTTTTCGGAAAGAAATGGGTTTCTGACAATTCGTAAAGTCGTGTCAGTTCCTTTAGAAACGTATAGTAGTTTTTTGCCCCAATCGGATCAAGCGTTTCTAGTTGTTCAATCATTTTGTCCTTATCTCTGGATACTATGAATTCTGTGCCATCAGGAAATACATTCTTCGTATGGTGTTTCAATGGAATCAGTGTAAAGTAATCGTCCGCCCGTCTTCCGGTCTGTTCGATCACCTGTCTAAACACATGAGGCATCGTAATGGTGTTCGGCCCGAAATCAAATCCGTACGTCTTTAGTTGAACAGGCATCAATTTGCCGCCGATATGTGTGTTTTTCTCATACACGTCTACGTCAAACCCAGCATGAGCAAGTGTGATTGCAGCAGAAAGTCCACCGAGACCAGCCCCGATAATTGCTACTTTTTTCATCCGTAATACCTGCCTTTCCATTCCACTTGCTGTCCCTTTACTGATTTTCTCATAGCGGAAACCAATAGGAGAATGAATGCAACGGAGGCAACCGGCAACAAAAATGCAAGAGCAAGTGGCTCCCGTGTGTTCAGATAGACAATTCCTGCCTGAAGGATAATCAGTAAGTAAGGTAGTAACAAAACTCTCTCCTCCACTAGAAGAGCTGCCAGAGCAAGTATGCCGGACCCCACATAAACGACACCATAAAAAAGAATGATTCCTACGGCAAGAGGAATTGAACGTCCAATCCCATTAAAGATGTTTTTAGTGAACCCTTGCCATACTTCGGCATTCGTTTCATACATGCGGCAACTCGCAACCGACGTGATATTGGCAATCCACATCCTGTATCCTTCTGCTTTCATACGTTTAGATATCGCCACATCTTCCACAATATTTTCTTTTACGACCGCGTGTCCGCCAATGGCCTGATAAGCACTTCGTTCGAAGAACATAAACCCTCCGTGGGCAGCTGTAGCAGGGGGCCACTTTGTCCAATTGGCAAGGAGGATGGGGAGGTGAAAGAGAACAAAAAAATGTTGCAAAGGAACGAGCAGTTTATTTAACCATGTAGGTAAAATAAATCGTGAGAAACCAGAAAGCAAAGAAATGTTCTTTTGTTGCATCAATCCAAGTGCCCGCTCTACGGCTTCTGGTTGTATCCGGACATCGGCATCTAAAAACAGCAGATAGTCTCCTTTTGCCGCCTCACTCAATTGATGACAGGCAAAGACTTTGCCTATCCACTTTTCAGGCTTTGGTTTTCCCTGTAGAACCTTAAATCTTGCGTCTCCTCGAACGGCAAGTTCTAATGCGGAAGAAGTCCCATCAGTGGATTCATCGTCAAGAAAGAACACCTCTATATGCTTATACGTTTGTTTCTTTACACTGTCTACCATCCCCTTGACGTTACGCACCTCATTTCGCATAGGTACGAGAACGGAGACCAGTGGAACTCCCTCTATCCTTCGTATCTTAGATAGGTTCGGCAGCAATAGACTGTGAACTAGCGTAATGACAACAAAACTTAAAAGTATATAACTAAACCACAATGTCCACTCCATCGAACCCCCCCTTTATATCTTGATGTAGTCCTCTACTTGTTCATGGATAACGTCCTGTCGTACTTGATTGAGCTGCTGCTCCAGCAAGCGTTCAAGTGCTTCTGTTTTCTGTTTCCTCGTTTCACCTTCTAAGTCATGAAAGTAGACAGGTGATCCTCCCTGGATGGCTACTTCGCCTTTCTGGTGATGACCATATGAATAATAGAAGGTAAGAGGGATAATAGGCACTTTCGGAAGTTGACTGGCAAGATGCCCTACACCTGTCTCCAGTTTCAACGGTCGTTTTTCTTGATGATATTCATCGCCTTGTGGAAAAATCCAAATACTCTTTCCTTCTTTTAAGAGTTGCTTAGAATAACTGAGGGCTTCCACAATATCTCGACGAGAGGTTTTCTTCACGGAGTAGGCGCCAATCCATTGAAAATACCAGAATTTCTTGAGGCCTTCTTCATGCATTAAAATATAGACAACTCGGTCAATTACCGTGTGACGTAAGTGAAAGTAGAGAAGACCATCCCACCAGGAAGAATGATTCGCAATATAAATTGCCGGAGACGGATAGGGGTCCTCTCCCTTCCAGTAGATGGTGTGAAAGTGACTTCGTAACTGTCTGTGCGTAATTTGCCGCATAATCGCTTCAAACCATCGCTTCCGGTTGGCACGAATCATGACTCCTTCAGTCTCCTTTCTGCAAATCCATAAAGAACGCCTGTTAAGAAGAAGCTAAGGAAAATGGCTCCCCACAATCCCCCTGCAGCCATCGCGGTCACGATGAACATGAAGATCATCATGCCGTATAACCAATAGGTCCGCCTTTCCCATCTTTCAAAATCCGTTTGACGTTCCTCTCGTTTTTCCATTCCCCAAATGACCGCATGAAGAAGAAAAGCGACGACAAACCATCCCATAAAATTGGTCCATGGAATGTCATAGTATAGGCCACCCTCCCGCCAAATCCAATATTCATTCGCTTTAAAAGCGACCGGATCAATGATAAGGTCCATGACAACCGCAGCCAAGCTTCCCAACACAACATACCAAACGCCTCCGGAAGGGGTGATACGTTTCGTCAGAGCATGCGTGGAGGCGATGACAAGAAGCCAAGCGAAACCAATCGTGAATGGAATCATTCCAAATAGTTTATATCCAAACCGATCTGTATAATCGTACTCTCCAAATAAAATTCCATAAGCAGAACCTAAGTACTCCATAAAAGAAGAGAATATGTAGATAACAAAGACAACAACGGTTGCTTTGGCTGGGGGAAAGAGATGATAGAAATACAGAACCCCTATGAGTCCAGCCAATACTAAAAAGACGGAATTTGCCCATTCAAGCCAACTTGGTAAAAGGGCAAAGCCGACAAGAATCACGCCGACCGCATACCAAAACAAAAAGAGTAAGTAGATGCGGTCTTTCCACTTCGACATACCTCCACATCCTTTCTCTAGTGAAAAAACACCCGGAGGCGGGTGTTTTATTGAATCACTGCTAAAATTTCGGCTTTCCGTTCATCGGTTACGAAGTGTTTCGTATCAAACACCCGGTACTCTTTTTCACGAATGGTCGTGAGGATATGACGATAAAAATGAGAAGCACTCTTGAGTGGAATTTGAGACCTTTTTGGATATAAGTGAATCGTTCGGTTCGCTTTGTCATAGTGGCTTTCTGCTTCCGCAGCCAACTCTTCCCACGCTTTTTTAAACCCTTCACTCATGACCCCTTTGCGCATACACCATTCCGACACTTCGAAATGAGCGAGTCGTTCTGTAGGCATATAAATACGGCCTCGTTCCAAATCCTCTCCCACGTCACGTAAAATATTGGTTAACTGCATCGCAAGACCAAGTGATATCGCGTCTTGTCTTAATTCATTAACTTTGCCAGGCGCAAGAATTGGAAGCAACATAAGGCCCACAGTACTCGCCACATGATAACAATAAATCAACAAGTCCTCGAGTGTTGCATAGCGGTGAATCGTCAGATCCATCTCCTGACCTTTTAATTGTTCTTTAAAAGGGGTTGCATCCATTTCATAGCGCTTAAACACATCTTCAAGAGCTAACCACATCGCATCGGACGCATCAAATTGTCCTTGTAAGAACGCATTAAACTCTTCCTCAAATGCACGCAAACTTTCCTTGGGATGTTTCCCTTCATCTACTAAGTCATCTACTCTACGACAAAAGGCATAGATGGCCCATACAGCTTGACGATCGGCTTTTGGAAGAAGCGAGAATGCTTTGTAAAATGTCCTGGAATTCTCAGCAATGACGTTTTCACAGTGTTGGTACGCTTGTTTGACGTTCATTCGATTGTCCCCCTTTAATCGGAAAGTCACCCACAATGGCATCAGCTGTTAAATAAGCACCTTGCATGACAATGGGAATGCCGCCCCCCGGGTGGGTAGAAGCCCCTGTTGCATACAGGTTGTGAATCTTCGTAGGTTTTGCTTGTGGACGAAAGACGCCGGACTGACCAAGTATCGGTGCAATTCCAAAATTCCCACCTTGGAAGTACCCTTCTTGTTTTGCCGTTTCTGGTGTGCGAATTTCCATCCATTCCGTATGATCTCGCAATCCTTCATATCCGTTCATTTCTAAACGATCAATGATGCCTTCTCGCCACTCATCAACATCATTCCATGCTACATCAGAACCCGCGGGTACTGGGACAAGAACATAAAGAACACTATGTCCGGAAGGAGCAAGCGTGGGATCCACGACTGACGGGTTAAATATATAGATGGAAGGTTCTTTCGGTAACTCTTTAGTCTGGAACACGGCATTCATGTGACCTTTGAAATCCGGTCCCATTAAGTAGTTATGAACGGGTTGCTCCAAATACGTCTTGTTCAGACCAAAGTATAGTAGATAACAGCTTGATGATGGCGTGAACTTACGCGCGGGCACTTCCGGAAGTAGTTCCGGTAAGTGCGGCATCTCTCCATTAAAGACTACTGCGGAGTGATGCGTTTCTTGACCTGACGCTCGAACGCCTGTCACGTTGCCGTCTTTTGTCAGTACCTTTTCAACGGATGTGGACAGGTGAATCGTCACACCACGTTCCCGAAGTGTCTTTTCAAGTAACGGAATCAGAGAGGCATAGCCTCCTTGTAAGTAATAAACACCGTGTTCATGTTCAGAGAACGAAACTAACGAATACATCGCGGGCACTTGATAAGGGTTGCCACCAATATAAAGAGACTGCAGTGCATATGCTTGTTGCAGGCGCTCATCACTAAAGTAGCCCTTCATTAGTTGAGCAACGGATTGATAAGGTTTTAGCTGCAGCAATTTACGTATATTTGAGAATGTCCAAAAATCTTTGGACTCGGAAAAAGATTTGGATAAAAAGGCATCCATCCCTATATGGAATCGTTGTTTACCTTCCGTAAGAAACCGTTTGAATCCTCCCGTATCCCTTGGAAACAATCGGCTAATTTCTTTCTGCTGCTCGAGAGCATCCGCGTATTTTGTATAAGTCGAGCCGTCTGGAAAATGCATCGAGTACAAGGGATCACATCTCAGTAATCGCAAGGAAGTCGTGTCAACACCTGCTTTTTGAAGGAGTTCTAAAAACATTTCCGGCAGCAACACGATGGTTGGGCCTTCATCAATGCGATACTCCCCGTGGCGAACAAATGCAAGACGGCCTCCGAGCTTATCGCTTTTTTCGTAGATGGTCACCTCATAACCCTGATTCGATAGGTAAAGAGCCGTCATCAGTCCACCAACGCCTCCACCAATAATTCCAACTGTCATGATGTCCCCTCCCATGCAGGAAGAAGACCGACCGGAATCCGTTCTTTTCCTTCTTCTGCTAAAATCCCATTGGCCACAATACGAGCAGATTCTAAAATTGTCGGTAACCCGCTTCCTGGGTGAGTGCCTCCACCAACTAGCCAGCAGTGATCCAGCTCTTCGAACTTATTATGTGGGCGGAACACCATCATTTGTGACAATTGATGTCCTAAATTGAACGTGGCGCCTTTATAGACAGCTAAATCCTGTTCCCACTGCATTGGTGTCAACATTTTTTCAACGATAATATGTTTGGAGATGTCTTTAAATTCCGTTTTCTCTTCAATTGTACGGAGGACTAAATCTCGAAATGATTGTTGTTCCTTCTCCCAGCCAATACCGCTGTCATTGTTAGGCACGGGCGCTAAGATATAGAGAGCAGACATTCCTTCCGGTGCAAGTGTTGGATCCGTCACACTGGCATTTTGGATATAAATAGAAGGATCTGCAGACAGCTTCCGTTGATTAGTAATCTCTTCGACATTCGTCTTATAGTCTTTTGCAAAGACAATAGAGTGATGCGGGAGATCGTATTTTTTATCCAGGCCTAGGTATAACATAAAGGTAGAACAAGAATATTTTTTCTTTTCCAAATTTTCAGATGAGTATTTTTTTAGTATACCTTTATCAACGAGGTTTGTCATGACATGCCCAAAATCCCCGTTAACCACTACTTCGTCGGCTGTAACTCTTTCTCCAGACTCAAGTAGTAACCCTGTCACTTTCTTACCATCGAGAATAAATTTTTTCACCCCTGTATCTAAATGAATTCTCCCTCCAAATTCTCCAAGCACCTTGGCCATCGAATGGGAAAGCTGATTCACACCACCAATCGGGTGATAGATTCCATAGGCATGTTCCATATAAGAGAGGATGGAAAAAGCACCCGGACACTCCCATGGTGACATCCCCAGATATTTTGACTGAAACGTGAAAGCAAGCTTCAATTCTTCTTGGTCAAAGTATCTACTCAATACATCATGTAGCGTCTTTCCAAGTTCTAGTTCAGGCAATGCTTTAATTACACCTGGACGCATATAGTGAATCAATTTATCCATACGAGATTGTAGAATTGGAGTGAGTGCTGCTAATTTACGACCGCTTTCAGTCATAAATTGATCGTATCCCTCACTGTTTCCTGGATACGCTTCTTCAATACGACGTTTCATTTCTTGTTGATCTCGTGTCATTCCTAGTTTCCGTTTCCCATCAAACGTCAATTCATACATTTCCGGAAGCTCGACAAGGTCCATGTAGTCGTGCATGTTTCTCCCAGCTGCTTGAAAGAGTTCATCGACAATATGAACCATACTTAAAAACGTAGGTCCCATATCAAATCGATAGTCTCCTAGCTCAATTGCTGAATTACGGCCTCCGACTGTTTCGTTCTTTTCATAAACGTCCACTTGGTATCCTTTTGAAGCGAGCAACATGGCCGCCGCAAGACCACCTGGCCCTGCACCGACAACTGCTATTTTCTTTTTCATGATGGCCCTCCTCTTTGTACAACAATTGTATAATGATTATACAACCTTTTTTCTTATTATGCCATTAAGAGCTTTATTTTGTGATATTTTGTATAACCTTCGAAGAATGTTGTTGTAAAAGAATGATAGACGTTTAGTTTTACCTCGCCTTTTAAGTGTGTGTGTTCTATAACCTTACGTCTATGAAAAGTAAAAAATGCCCACCTCGAAAGGTGAGCAAGTGAATTACGCTTTTTTAGCTGTTGACAGTTGTGGTTGGAGGGGAGGAGTAATGAGCCAAGCTTTTTCCTTCATTAAACGTAGCCATTTCGCTCCAGCAAGTGCTTTCGATGCATGGAATTGTCCGAATAACATCGCTACGTCTTCACGAACGCATTGACCCATGACCATGCTGCACGAAACGAGTCCTTGTCCCAAGTTCATGCTAACTGTATTCGCAATTTCCGGATCAAGTACACGAGCCCCAGGTGGAATGGTCTCTGCATCAGCAACTGGTCGCTCTGGTGTTTCTGGAGGGAGGGGAATGCCATTTTCTTTCAACAATTGCGTTAACTTGACGGTCTCTTCTTCCATCGTTTTGTGAAGATCCTGCAATTCCCGCTTCAAATCATCGTCCCCTGCATGATTGTTCAGTGTTTCGTACAACCGTAGCAATCCATTCGTTGACAATAAGTATGCCCAAATCCCTGTAATTTCACCTACATGTAACGGTTCTTTAGACGGATTTCCTGATAAAATACCCAACTATGTGACCTCCTCTTCGGTAATCATAGTTAGGTTGTGTGGAATTAAAAAAATTATTCATTTTTAAATGAGTGTGGCTACTGAGAAGAAATGGCACACACTAGCTGCCAATACAAAAACATGCCAGACCGCGTGATGATAGGAAAAGCCGCGCCACACGTAGAAAATAGCGCCTACAGTGTAGAGTACACCACCAGCAACCAGTAAAATGAGCCCTTCTTGTGTCATCGAGGCTGTTAATGGATTCCAGGCAAAAACGATTAACCAGCCCATGACC
The DNA here is from genome assembly GCF_042649045.1 of Chryseomicrobium palamuruense. Taxonomy (NCBI): domain Bacteria; kingdom Bacillati; phylum Bacillota; class Bacilli; order Caryophanales; family Caryophanaceae; genus Chryseomicrobium; species Chryseomicrobium palamuruense. Next base: position 125,957 of record NZ_JBHSEF010000023.1, read on the forward strand.
ACATATAAAAAAGTAGAAAGCTTCACAAAGCGCTTCACAAAATACAATTTAAACAATGTGCCGGCAATGGCAAGGCTCCAGACGATACCGAACAACACCCAAGCGAGTGTTCCTTGGACAGCCAAAAATAAAAACGGTGTATAGGTTCCGGCAATGAACCAATAAATCGATGAATGATCTAGCCATTCGAACCAGTCTTTAGCTTTCCCTTCCGGAAAACTGTGCACGAGAGTCGAGGCTGTGTAGAGTACCAGCATACTCCCACCAAACAATGTAAAGCTGACTACATGCCACGCGGTGCCATAGCGGGCTCCTGCCACAACGAGAATGACGAGTGCCGCGATACTTAAGAGCATGCCAATACCATGAATCAAAGCATTCATGAATTCTTCGCGTTTTGTAAAAGTATGTGTTGTATCCAAACCGATCACTCCTTACTCCCCACTCTACGCTTTTCCTATGGAGGAAAACAGTGACAGCTGTCACTCTTTCAAATGACAGGTGTTGTTAGTTCGAGGATTCTGCAGTAGCTAGCTCACGAATTTGTTGTTCGACAAGTTCATGAACATCCGAAAATCGAAAACCTTTTTCAGCAGCAAATGCGGTGGTTTGTGCGAGCGATCCGCCCAGGTCGTATGGGCTGCGATTGGTAGTCGCCTCATCTGAAATCGAGTAGGAATGACCGGTGATACCCGCAATCTTATCTAGGAGTTCACGAATCGAATAGCTTCCGTCAGAGCCTGCATTGATCGGTCCGAAGAACTCACTTTTCGCAACAGCCACTAAAAATTCGGCCGCATCTTTTGAATCAATAAATCCAAAGCGTGCGCCCGGATTTACAGAGCCTACAGGTTGATTTTCAAGAACCGCACGTACATGAAAAGCAAATCGCTCTGTATAATCATCTGCTCCAATAATAAATGGGAACCGAACGGTTACGACTGAACACGGAGCTTGTTGGTAGAGAACGGCTTCTGATGCCCTTTTTGCTTCCTGATATCCCGAAAACCCTGCGTACTCTTCCCGACTTTTGTAATGAATATCAAATTGACGCGGGTCAAAATCATCTTCCGTTAAGTGATCTCCTTCATCATAGACTGCGACTGATGAGATAAATACATACTTACCAATTCCTTCACCTAGTGCTTCCACCACTTCGCGAACTTCAACAGGAGAATAGCATGTATGGTCAAATACCACATCATATTTTTTTCCAGTTAAAGCAGCTGCCACACTTTTTCCGTCCGTGCGGTCGAGTGTTAACCGGTGGACCGTCTGCCCAAAGTCATCTGCCGCCTTCCCCCGTGTAGCAATTGTAACGTCGACACCTTGTTCCACTAAGAGTTGAACGACACGTTTCCCTACAAATTGAGTTCCACCTAAAATCAATGCTGTTTTCATAGCTCTCTCTCCTCTTAAAGGGTAATCACCTGTTTGGTCGATGCCAGTTCAACAGGCCCCGTATAGCGTTTTTTTGCTTCGGTTACTAAAATCGATCGGTCTCCGTACTGTGGCAAATGCGTGAGAACAAGCCGCTTCACATTCGCTTGTGCGGCAAGCTTTCCAGCCTCTTCGCCTGTCATATGCCCTTGAATCTTGCCAGCATATTGCGGATATACATTGGCTTCACTTACAAGAAGGTCAGCTTCTTGTGCAAAGGGAACTAAATCATCTGTCCACTGGGTATCTGCTGTGAAGACAACAACTTTGCCTCCTGCTTCAATTCGGTACGCCAGACAATAGACCGGATGAATGGTGGGACAAACGGAAATATGAAAAGGCCCAATTTCGAAGGAAGCCCCTTCCATTACTTCCTTCCCTTCGGTCACTCCTTTGTAACTTAACTTCTCAAATTCCACGGAATCTTGTGTGTGTCCATAGATCGGGATCACCTTCGATAAATTGCCGAGCTGTGTTTGAATCATCGCTGCGTGTTGCAGCACCCCAATATCTGCTACATGATCCGGATGGTAATGACTAATGAGTACGGCATCGAGCTCTTCTATTGTTCCCAGTGTCAGATAAGTAGAAAGCACGGCACTCCCACAATCGAACAATAGCCGTGTACCTTCGTATTCGATGAGGAAAGAAGAGGTGGCTTCTCCCGCTTCGGGATAGCCGCCCCACATGCCAATTGTCGTTATTTTCATTGCACTCACTCCTTCACATCTTTTTGCTAGTATCTATTCTACCTATTTTCTTTGTGTATTGCATTTTTATGCAAAGCGGAACATGATATAATACTAAAATTAAATTGTACTTAAAAGGAGCCTTGGCGATGGATGCATTAAAAATTATGGACCAACTTGATCAACTACGACCTGCCCTGCAACCGATTGTCAGTGCCATTACCCATCAGATTGTCGGCTACGAAGTTTTAGGACGCTTTGCCACAGAGGACGGAGTGATTTCCCTCGGCCCCTTCTTCAACGATCCGGAAATTCCGGAAGACTTCAAAAATGAGATTGATGGACACTTACTAAATCTAGCCGTCGACCACATGCTCGAACAAAAATTACCTGGCTATCTTTCTATCAATCGCAGTGGGGCTCAACTTCTTGCCGATGACGGAGAAGTATTGCTTCAACAGCTTGAGAAACAAGAGAAAAAAGGGTTTCGTATGGACCGTTTTGTGCTTGAAGTCACAGAGCATGATATCGCTGGAGACTTTGAAAACTTGAGTCATTTGCTGCGTTACTATAAAACGTATGGCCTCCAGCTAGCGATTGACCATATCGGGGGAGAAAGTTCGAATATCGATCGTATCCGGACCTTACAACCGCATATACTCAAGATTAATGCATCGTTAACTCGCTCATCGAATCTTGAAAACTTCCAAGACGTCTTACATACATTATCCGTCCTTGCCCGCCGCATTGGGGCTGTTCTTGCCTACGAACACATTGAGGATGTCAACCAATTGTATTTTGCGTGGAAGAATAACGGCCATTATTATCAAGGATACTATTTAGGCAAGCCATCCTGCACTCTTACCTCTAATCAAGCCTTAGCCATTCCGATTACGGAGCAAATTCATGAATTTGTAGAGCGAGAAAAACAATTGATTCAGCAGCGTTTGGCATTTGCGGAAGCGTGCGGCATGCGACTGAAGAAACTCCGGAAATGGCAGTCGGAAGAACGAGCAGACGCGTTACTCCATGACGCACAAGGTTTGTTTGATGAAGAAGCCTTTCGTCTGTATATTTGCGACAGCAACGGCAGACAGGTGTCTTCCAACTTGCGCAGGCATGGAGAGGCCTGGTCACTAGAAGAAGACATTCGCGGGGCAAACTGGGCGTTCCGTCCCTACTTTTTAGAGACGATGTTACAGATGCAACTAACACATAAAGGCAGACTATCAGATTTGTATTCCGATATTGAAACCCGCGAGTTCATTCGGACGTTTAGCTACCCACTAACAAATGACTACTTCTTGTTTATTGATATCAGCTCGTCGTTTTTGACGGAACGAGATTATCTGTTTATGAATTAACTTTTAGATGTGTTGACAGCTTGCACGTCGAGCGACCGTTCATTAGCCATGAAATGAGATTTATTGACCATGAACTGAGATTTATTAGCCATGAACTGAGATTTATTAGCCATGACATGAGATTTATTAGCCATGACAAGCATTCCTTTAGCCGCAAAACGTATGATGGGAACCAATCAATTCAATAGACGAAAGGTGCGAATCACCATGAAACTCGAACATCCAATCACAGGCGTTACATGGGGCATTACTATGAAATCCCATGAACGTCCGGAGAACAACAACATGGCTTTGCATACGTGCGAGAATCCGGAGGATATTTTGGCGAACCGGGAAGTTCTTGCGCAAGAGCTCGGTGTGCCACTTGATCAATTTGTCCTTGCGAACCAAACGCATAGCGACCACTGTCATGAAGTAACTGCAGCAGATCAAGGGAGAGGCGCGTTTTCTGTGGATACCGCTATACCCGACACCGATGCGCTGTTTACTTATGAACCGGACCTCGTACTCGGGACCTTTACTGCCGATTGTGTACCTATGCTCTTTTGGAGTACAAGCTCGCAGGTAATCGGCAGTGTCCATTCCGGTTGGCAAGGAACCGTAAAAGAGATCGTACCAAAACTGCTTGTCCACTTAAAAGAGGAGAAAAAAGAGGAGTTATCGAATGTACATGTCGTTTTAGGACCTGCCTTAAGCCAAGAGAAGTTTGAAGTCGATGCAGATGTTGCTGAGAAATATAAAGTCTTAGGGTATGCTGATGAATGGATTGTCTACAAAGAAGAAACAAATAAATATCATATCGACAATGCGCAAACAGTACGAGCGCAATGTCTACGGGCCGGTATTTTACCAGAGCACATTCATGTCTCTCCGGTATGTACATTTCAAGCAGCGGACGGCTTCTCATACCGCCAAAATAAACAAGACGGCAGGCACTTAGGATTTATTTTCCGACATAATGATTAAAAAGTGCCCTTAAATTATCCTCATTAACATTCCGACTCCCGCTTCCTTGATGAGGTATTTAGCTGTTGCAGGAATCCCTTAGGTAATAAAAAAACGCACTCCTCGTGAGTGCGTTTTTCTATGTCCATGAAGGAGCTTCATGTTCTTCAATTTCAGCTTCTAGAAAAGCATCCCACGTATTCACTAAAGGATTCCACACCCGGACGTACGTCATTTTCTCAACCGTATCATAGAGGCGAAACTCGTAACAGGTCACCCACCGGAGTTCTCCGTCATCATAGTCCACTAGTCCATTCAACGATTCAACAAACCCTTCCGCATGTTCCTGCTCATCCGCAAGTGTTTCTTTCACACCTTCAACGAGTTGTTCCTCATGCCGGTCGGGCACTTCATACGCCTGTGCATAGCGAAAAGGAGTGGCTGCTTCCTCGTGCGTCTCCACTTCTTCATCTGCCACTAAAAAGGTTTGATGTGTCGGACTAAATAGAAGATCCCGATACTCTTCTTCTTGTTCTTCCTCATAGATTCCCGCCAGGAGTTGTTGCTTTCCTGCTGGCGTCAGCACATAGCCTGTCTTCGTTTCTTGTATCAACTGGTTTCGTAGAAGTTTTTCCATTAAGTCGGTGACGAACAGTTCCTCGACAACTAATAATTCAGCGATAGCTGCTGCCCGTCGGATGGGCATCTCATCGATCACATGAAGAATCATCCGCATCAAAATATCGAGTCGGTATTTCTTTACACGTCGGAAGGTTACAGCGTACGACCATACAGGTAATTGCCAAAAGTCTCGGTGCTTGATTGTCACTGCTTTATTTCTTTCAAGTTGGCGTGCTAAATCAGTGGCTAAGTTTGACATGACCAAGCACCTCCTCTAGTGTTCGTGTTCCCTCGATTTGCTTCGTATAGTTCCAAACATGCTGGTACATATCTTTCGTAGAAGTGCGTTTTACTTTTTCCGTGAACATTTCATGGCTTCCCACTAAAACAAGCAGTTCTTTTGCTCGGGACAGAGCGACATTCAGTCGGCGGTAGTCATTCGCAAACCCAATGTCTCCTCGCCCTTCCTGATGATTACGCACCATACTTAAGATGATGACCTCCATCTCCATCCCTTGGAACCGGTCTACTGTCCCTGTTCGCATCGTGATATGAGGTAATCGGAGCTCTTGTTGAATGAGTCGATCAAGCTGTTTGACTTGTTCCCCGTAAAAGCTGATGACCCCGACAGTTTTTTGAGTATCTTTCGGATAACGTCCTTGTTCTTTCGCCGTCTTTATTGCCTCATTTAAATCGATTAACGCTTGCCGCATGACTTTCATTTCGGAAGGGTTCCATAAACTCTTCCCGCCCTTGACACGTTCTTCAAAATAGCCCTCACCGTGAGGCAAATCAACCCAGAGCACATGGTTCTCCGGACGTAACCAAGGTGTTTCAAGTCCATGTGCTCGAAGCGTATCCGAATCCTCTAGTCCACATGTTAACTCGTGCTGATCATGGCGATAGAACGGGGTAATGGTCTGCATAATGGACTCATGCATACGATACTGAATCGCAAGCATCGTCTTATGAGTTTCCGGCAAGTTCTTATATAAACGTTCAAACAATGATTCTTTTAATAAGTTTTCAATTTCTTGTTTCGCTGTAAACTCTTTCTGATCTTTCATCATTTGTTCAAGCACTTCTTCAAGCGTATCATCTCCAAGAAGCGGCGGAAGTTGGTGATGGTCTCCTACCAAAATGACTTTCTTCCCTTTTAACATCGGTAAGAGAAGCTCAGGAGGTGTCGCCTTTGACACTTCATCAATGATGACCACATCAAACGATGGGTAATTCTCTACGAAATCTTTTCTTGCGGAAGCTACACAAGTCGTTCCGATCACATTCGCATACTTAACGTTCAGTTTGCGAATTTCATCTACGTCCTCAGCAGTAGCTTGCTCAAGAAGACTTTGCCACTGAGATTGCAGTTTTTGTTTCAAAGGCGCATCTTTACTTTCTCTTTCAAGCGTTTCTACTTGGAACTGCAGAGATAGCCATTCCTTTTGAATCTTTTCGAGTTCTTCTTCTGGATTGTCTTGTAGAAGATGTTCGAGTTCTTTCAGCTCTTCTTCCAAACGCTGTATTTCGGAAGGAAATATCTCTGCCTGTGTTAAGCATTCTGTAAGTGCATTCTGGGCAGACGCAAGCTGTTCTTTTGCGACTTCCCAATCCGAAATCACTTGAGCGTAGCGTTCTTCAAATGCTGCAATATGTGCCTGTTTCTTTTCCAAATCTCGTACGGTTCGTTCCCATTCGAAAACTGTTGTTTCTGTTATCTGCTCCAGCTCTTCTAACCAGCGGTCTCCTTCTGCATGCTGCCACTCTGCATCGAGCTGGTGCTCCCGTTCTTTCAATTCCTCAAGCAAGTTCCCCGCACTCTGTTGAGCTCGGAGTTCCTGCTGAACCGTCAAACGTTCCATGTTCACGAGTTCCTCGCGCAACATCATAAGTTCGTGTTCTCCACGAGCGACGAGATCCTCATAACGATAAATGATTTCCGCTATGTACCGAAGACGGCTATAGAGACCCTGAACATAGTCACTCAGTTCACGCATATCCGGAAGTTGCCGATATTTGATCCATGCTCTACCCTGGTCAAGATACGCCTGCAATTCTTCATTCAGATAGACAGGGTCTGCCTGTTTACGAATCGGACGTTGCTTTTCTCCAAGTTGTTGGGTGAAATAATCAAGCGCCTTGGAGTACTGTTCCCACGTGCTTACTGCAGGATGATAGGTCTTCATCAATTGCCGAATCCCTTCGATTCCTTTTAATTTGAAAAGTACACGCGGTGTTTGGTACACCGGATTTTCATTTAAAACGTCTTGAATGTCTTTTACCTTACGCAATTGTTGAAAATGTGCTTGTTTTTGTTCCGTGAATTGAAGTTTCGAGTTAAGTTCTTCTACTCGATGCTTTGTTTCTTCTAAATTCTCTTTCACCTGTTGCCGAGATTTCTGAAGCTTGGCAAGTTGTTGGAGTTCCGTGACATGATGCAATTTTTCTTTAGCGACTACTAATTGTTCATCAAGTTCGTCTTTCGTCGGAAAGTTATGCTTATCTTCTTCCTCTTTTCGCTTGTTAGTTGTTACTTCGTTAAAGTGTTTCAACGCCTCATCTACAGTTGTTTCAAATTGTTGTTTCTGTTGGTCAAACTCTTCCATTTGTTTGGTGCGTTCTTGGTGTTCAGTACGGAGCTCTGCTTCTTTTTGTTGCGCTTCTTTTTTGCGTGCTGCTTTCTCTGTCCACAGATTTACTTTTTCTTGTAATTCCTCAAACAATGGTTTTACAGTCGCAAGTTCCTGTTCAACTTGCTTCATGCGAAGTGCTCGTTCATCGACAGTACTTGTAATGGTTCTTAGTGTAACGTCTCGCCAATAATCCCCAATATTTTCTTCAATAAACTTTTTACCTTCTTCTTCAATACTTTCCGTCCGTCCTACACGGAGAATTCGAATATCTTTATTGGCGAGTAATCGACTCAGTGCGTTGTCTACTGCCAAATTAGACTGAGAGGCCACAAGCGTACGTAGTCCCATCTTTGCATTTTGAAGACAAATCTCAGAAATGACGGTTGTTTTACCCGTGCCAGGGGGACCTTGGATGACATAAACATCTTCTGCAGCGATGGCACCTTCTACAGCCCGCCGTTGATAGTCGTTTAATGGATGATGCAAATGAAGTTTAGGAATGGTTTTGAGTGGTGCTACCGGTGGAGATTCTTCAAACAAGATTTTCTCTAGAAGTGGATTTTCCGCTTGCCCTTTTTCAAGCTGAACAAATCCAGAACGTAACCGCCGAATCTGACTGAGCGAAGCAAAATTGCTCAAAGTAGCTGTCTTCCCAAATCGTTCCGGATTCGTTTTCCGGACGACGTCTTCCATATACGGCAAGACCTCTATTTCCATCGTGGCAGAACGCTGATTTACTTTCAGTACTTTCCCGAGTTCGCGGCCTAGTGCAGGAAACTTGATGTCTAAGTCTTTTGCTTTCCGCCAGTCGTCTTGCTTTAACTGAACATCGTACAATGTTAAACGTCTAAAGTCTTTTTGAATTCCTACCTCGCCAAAGGAAAACGAGATGTCTGCTATATCGGCTTGCTGCTCTTGAATCGAGAGATACCCTTCCCATCCAGCTATCCTCTTTCTGACATATGCCGATTTTTCAGCGGCATCTTCCAGTTGATCTAGCCATTCACGAAAGGGTCGGGGAACTGGGTTCTTAATATGTGAATCTGGTACGAATGTGAGTTGGGCAGTTTTTCGCCAGTTGGTTTCTAAAATGGATTTATGTGGCTTTAACATGACATGTACAGCTGTTAACACGTAATCTTCCATGACTGCCGTAAGAACCGGAAGTTTTCCATTAAATTGTGCAAGCAAGTCTGGGGAAATATGCGCAAAATAGAGCAGAATTTTAGTAGATTCCTGCTCTGGCTCTTTATTTTTTTCAATTAGCACCGTATGAGGGTCATGCTGCTTGAGAAAACCCGAGTCCTCGAGTCCAAACCGTTTAAACGCATCTTGTACGGATTTTGTCAGTCTGATCGGACAGTTAAAATGTCTTGCACTATTCATAGAAATCCCTCTTTTATTGAATCTTTCTCTATACTACATGGAAACCTTCCATACGAAAACCACCAGAAGTCCCTTTCTACTTTCATTTCCCGGGAAATCTTTGGAACATAATAGATTGCATGCTATACTTAATTCACTATATTTCAAAGGATGATTGGATGTCACCGTTAAAAGTAAAACGCGTACCGTTTCAGAATTTTGACGAGGCCGCAAACACGATACTGCATATGATGGCAGGCCTATTAGAAATTAATACGTTATTCATCGCTAAAAACGACAAACAATCAAATGAAATTACAAAAGCAATCAACAAAAAGGAGACTCTCGTTCAACCAGGAGACACCTTGCCGTTTGAGCAAACGTTTTGTAAAATCAGTGTCGATCATGGGAATGAAGTGATTTACATTCCGGATATCACGCAACACGAACTGACAAAAGACTTGCAAGTGACACATAACTTGAAAAGTGGAAGTTTCATTGGAATTCCTATTTATACAGGGGACGGGGAGAATTACGGCACCATTTGCGGACTCGATACCACGCCTTTTCGTATACGCGAGGAACATGTAGATTTGTTCGAGACAATGAGTTCCTTACTTTCCTACGTCCTTGAGCTCGATGATGCCCAACGTCAGATTCAAAATCTGTCGGTCCCTATCGTTCCTCTTGCAGAGGGAATTGCGATTTTACCGGTCATCGGGAACATTACACGGACCCGGGTGGAACAGATTGTCGAAGTGGCCCTTACACGCAGTCAGGAACTCGGCCTCGACTATTTAATTGTGGACCTATCAGGAATCACTCAAATGAACCAATCTGTCGCAGACTCGCTATTAAAAATCACCAAACTTTTAAACCTGTTGGGTGTTCGACCTATACTGACCGGACTTCGACCTGAAACAGCTCTACAAACCAATCAACTTGGTATTGATTTGAAGAAGGTGATGGTAGAAGCCAATCTAGAGCGAGCTCTAGCTAAAGTTGGTTTTATGCTCGAAAAAAAATAAGCACTCCAAGTGGGGTGCTTATTTTTATTTAGTTTAGATCGTCAGCTGCTTCTTCTTGTAATTGTTGAAAAGCCTGTGACACGCGTTCAAATTCAGCATCCTCTTCAATCTCATAAAGCTCATCTTCCGCTTCTACGCGTAAGAAGAACACATCAATGTCTTCTTTGGAATCATCTTGAACGTCTTCTGAAAATGCAACAGCTGCATATTCATTTTCTTCCACATGTACGAGACCGAGAACTTCGATTTCTACTTCTTGGCCGTTTTCATCTTCCATTGAAAACACATCGCCTACATTTACTGTACTCATATCGTTTCCTCCTCGTCTACTTGTCTTACCTACTCAGCATAGCATACTTCACAGAGTAGAGAATATACTCTTCTTTTCCCTACTCATCACGAGTTAAACGATTAAAACGATTGATGGAAAGTCAGTTGATTTCCTACATATGCAAGCGTTTCTCTCAGCACAAAAGGAAATTGTTCTGCCCAAGACGTATAGACGCTAGTAGGTGTGGGAGCTGCAGAGACATTTAATTCAAATACATCCGCCATCATGAGTGCACGCTTCATATGAAATGGATCACTGACGAGTAGAAATTTCTCGAGTCCTAGTTGAATTGCTAAGTCTTTTGTATACATCATATTTTCCCGGGTGATTTGAGAAGTATCCTCCACCAGGATGGCTGACTCTGGTATGCCCATCTCCATCGCATAAGCTTTGGATACTTCCGCTTCACTTAAAGACGCCCCGTCTGTTTTCCCACCTGTAAATACGATTTGTTTGACGAATCCTTCTTCATATAACCATATCGCATAATCAACCCGGACACGTAGAGCAAGTGAAGGTTGATCTCCTTCCACTTTCGTGCCGAGGACAAGCGCTGCATCTGCATATTCCAGTTCAAGTTCGGATGTAAACGTCCATATTCCATACATAGACAAAAGTATGTAAAGAAATAAACTACTGATCAGTACCTTTGATGCTACGCGCATAGTTCTGTAAAATCCCCATTTCGATTTGTTCTTCTCCTATTAGTATGAGAAAGAAACGGCTAATCGAACAGAGACGCGAGACCTAGTTCATGTGTCTAAATAGTGAATCTATGAATGTATGCGTCATTATTTGTTTCTTGCCTCATATAGTAATCAAGTGGTCCGAAAAGAAGCCACCCACAAGGGGCAGCTAGTAAGACTCAATCGCTTCGAGTAGCTCTTCAATCGAATTCGTTTCCGTCACATCAAATGCAGAGGGTTCTTCCGGTCCCGCAAGAGATGGATCTGCCCCGTACTCCAGCAATACTTCAGCAGATGCACGGTCTCCATACGTAACAGCCGTTGTAAGTACTGTCGTATAGTTGTCAGCCGTATTCGGGTCCGCACCTTGGTCAAGAAGGAAACGGACGATGTCTGCATTTCCCCCGTAAACCGCATACATTAGAGCGTCTGAACCGTCCGCGTCTGTTGCGAGTAAATCGGCTCCAGCAGCAAGTTCTGCTTCTACAGACTCCGTGTTCCCGTAATACGCCGCTGTCATCAGAGGAGTTTCCCCTTCTATACCAAAAGCGGTCGATTCATCACCAAGTGTCTCCTCCCATTCCGAAGTAAACGCAGAGGTGAATAGGTTGCCGTATAGGAAACTTCCTCCTGCAAACAAGGCAATGGCTGTAAAGTATACTGCCATAATCCCCACAGCAAGTAACGCTGCCCCTCCGAGTACTTTTCCTAATCTTGGCTGATACACCTTTTGTGCTGTATTTGCAAACACAGAGATAGCCTGCACCCGTTTCGGAAGTAAAGGATGGGTAGATAAGATTTCAGAAAGCCATACTGCAGCATTCGATTCGGTTTCAATCTGTTGCATATATGCGTTTTCATTGACTTCACGGAATGTTCCTTTGCCGATTCCGAGCAATGTCAATGCACGACGGGCCGCTTGTGGATTTTGAATGACATATGCCGCATGGCGGTCACATGTATATTCACAGGAACGGCTATAGGCTTGTGAAAGAAACGGAACGAAGGCGGCAGGTAAAATCAATAGATTCTTCCAGACATGTCGTCTCTTAACGTGCGCTAATTCATGCGCCAAGATAAAATCGAGTTCCTCTTGACCTTGTTCTCGAGCAAGCTCAAAGACCTCTGAATACAAAACGACCATGTCACGTCCAAGAAAGCGTGTCGCAAAAGCATTCAATGCACCTTCCGATTGGATGACAAAGACATCCGGTACTTTCTTTAAGCCCATCTCTTTGGCTAATACGTCTACGCGTGCATACACATCAGGAAACTGTTGTTGATGGATGCGTACCCCGTTTCCGCGGATGGATCCCAACATGATCAGTTGAAGATAAAACACGATAGCAAACACAATCAGTGCGATTCCAATTCCAACAATTGATACAGCAGCTACTATGTATATGCTAATACTGATTAACAAACTAATAATAAAATAGACAACTTCTCGCGAAGATCGAATATGGGATGATTGCATATTGAAATTCCTCCTGTTCACTTTTCTACAATAACATGTTCTCGCATGTCAAACTAGCACTTTTTCGACACTATTTGTAAATTAATTTTCTCAAAATTCACCATTATCAATTAATCAATATTTCTTGATGAAATAGTTGACATGCGACCTGAGGGGTCGTATGATGAGTTTATCAAGGAAATTTGATTGAACAACTAGAAGGTGAATTCGATGCTAGAAACGACACATTGCACGCTTTCAACGGACACTTTAGCAATATATGAAAAGAAATTCAAAGCCATTAGTGACCAGAAACGCTTGCAGATTATGAACATCTTATCGAATAAAGGTGCTATGTGCGTAGGAGATCTCGCACCGTTGGTGGATATGACACAGTCCAAACTGTCATACCATTTAAAAATTCTATTGGACGCCGACCTTCTTGAACGAGAAACAAGCGGAACCTGGAGTTTTTATCAATTGAATCAGGTAGAGCTGAATCAATTATTATCTGATGAACTCTGTTGTCTATTCAAACCGGAAAATTGATTTTTCCGGTTGTGCTTAGGACTTTTAATCAAATTGTCTTGTTTAATTAAAAATTAAAACAATTCAGGAGGAATTTCTTATGATGAATTTATATTCTATGCATGAATCAGTAAAAGAAAATCAGTCTTCCATTCAGTTTTTAGCACAGCAACGTTTAGACAACCAGACAGCTACTACTGTAAAGCCCCACCCTTGGAAGAAATGGTTTTCAATCAAATCCTAAAATTTAAATTTTTCGACTTTTAATCAAATTGTCTTGTTTAATTAAAATTTCATACAATTATGGAGGAATAAAAAATGATGAACTATTACACAGTTGGAGAATCAATGAAAGACGCACAGAATGAAATGGCTTTCCAAGCCCATCAACGTATTGAAAATAAGACGTCTTCTTTCACAACAAAAGTAAAGGGATTATCGAAGTGGAATATCTTCAAATCTACTCAAAAAGCTATTAGCTAATCCATGCGCATCGATAAATCAAAAAATCTAGTAGCATCGGATCATGATGAAAAGCTGATTCACCGCGTGTGGAACTACTTTAAGCAAATACTTCGTAAATCGTGAACTCTCGCATTGGTGCGGGAGTTTTTTTATTTGGCTTGTGGCCGTTCTCTAGGTGTCATATTGATGATGAAATAACTGATGATAAGAATCAAAATAACTAAAGCATTGAGTAATGTATGAAATGCATTGTCATGTTCAACGATAATGACCCTAGTCATCGCAGTGATTCCGATATAGAGGAAGTAACGGAGTGGGAAATGATAGTTTTCTTTAAAATACTTTACAATCATCGCTATAAATTCGAAATAGAGAAAGAACAATAATATGTCCGCTAGAAATACTTTGTAATCATAGGTCGAGACGGACCAGATCAATTGACCGAACTCTACTAATGAACGAACTAATAAAAAGGATAATGTTAGAGCCAGTCCGATTAAAGCTAGGTTTAAAAAACTTTGCAATATCTTTGGAATCATTACAGTCAAAGGAATGACTTCTCGCATCGGTCTTGTCATTTCTTGTTCTCCCCCTTTATTCAACTTCATTTGACATCCTTACTATCCGTTTCTGATGGACGACATGTAAACTTTCTTCCCATGAAGAATTGTAATAGTTATACGAATTTTTACCACATAAGTCAACACTTATTTTCAGAAAGCGTTTACACTGAAAGTCGAGTCTTTTCCAAATTCCTGCTATACTCTCCTCTAATAGAAAAACGAGGTGAAGACACTCATGTTTACATTTGGATTTACAGATTTTTTTTCATTGCTAATCTCGGCGTTTTTAATATTACCTATAGTCATATTCATGCGAGAGCTTGGCTATGTCATCGTCACCTTCTTCATCGGGGTCGACAATCCGCGCTTGACGATTGGATCAGGCCCTCGCCTCTTCCGAATCGGTATGTTCGATGTGCGGAAATACTATCATCTATATAGTTGGTTTTCTTATGACGAGTTGAAACACAAAAATAAATGGATATACATTATTATTTACTCAGCACCTATTCTCATGAATATCCTTCTTGGGATCTCGCTTAATCTATTATTAGCCAATGGCTATTTTGAAGATATGCGAACGTTTTGGGATCGATTCATTTTCTACGTATTTTACTATGTTTTATTTGATATCGTGCCTATGCGAATGATTGGTGGAAAGCCGAACAACGGCATGATCATTTACGAGATACTACGTTACGGAAAACGAACCGATTATCATCCCGAGCCTTTTCTCCCTTCCACAAGTGAATCAGAAAGAGAAGTAGAGAAATCTGCTAAAGAAGCAAAAAATAGAAAAATTTAAGTGGGGCACTATTTGTTGGCGTGTTGTACGGCAACATGGCTTAGGCATCGCCGATATCATACGCGCCAAATGATTCGCCTATATCACTATTCATAAGCATGACGCGCCCTCCTTTCCTGAATACTAAACGCGAGTTCTTTCAATTGTTTGCGCTGGTGGTCGAGTGCTTTACGTGCTTCTTGCCATGTCACCCACTCAAAATGTAGGATATCCCCTGGTTTCTTCTGAGCCATGGCAGGCAAATCTGCTTGAATAACCTGCGCAATTCTTGGGTAACCCCCAGTCATTTGGCAATCGGCCATGAGAACGATAGGTGCGCCGTCCGCAGGTACTTGAATGGCACCTTTTGTAACCGGCTCTGAGAGCATTTCTTCCGATTGTTCAGGGGTCAATTGAGCACCATCTAAGCGGTATCCCATGCGGTCCGATTGAGGAGACACGGAGTAAGGAGTTTGTACAAAGTTCGCCAATTGGTCTTCTATAAACCGGTGCACTTCCGGACCTTTTACAATACGGATGCGCGGACGTGTCCACCAGTCTTCTGTACGGATAGTAAAATCGCTGCATGGTAAATCCGACTGAGAAACTTTGCAGAGAATTTGGTCCCCTTTACGAAGAGCCCGTCCGTCTAGTCCGCCAATGGATGCGCGAAGGTAGGTGCTCATACTCTGAAGGACAGGTTCGATGTCATAACCTCCTGCCAGAGCTACATACCCTCTACACCCATGAGACACTTTTGAAAACGTCAACAAACTTCCTTGTTCGATAGATACTGCTTTCCCCATGGGAATTGGCTGTTCATTTACTAGCGGCATCAGGTTAGCTCCAGTAATCGCGATGGTTGCTGTCTGATGGAACAGCAATTTCGTACCCGAAAGCGTCAGCTCAAGCCCTCCTTCATCCGCTTCATTACCTACTAAGTAATTAGCGATTTCAAGCGACACCGTATCCATGGCTCCGCCAATCGGCACACCGAAACTCTGGTATCCCCGGCGTCCTAAATCTTGAAACGTGGTTAGCAGTCCAGGATGAATCACTTCGATCATTTCAATCCCCCCACAGCGACAAATTTGACCCGATCTCCTGCTTGAAGAAGACTCGGTGGGTCTTGATCCGGTAAAAAAAGTTGGCGGTTGGTTCGCCCAATGATTTGCCAGCCTCCTGGCGTGGAGATAGAGTAAATTCCGGTCTGCCCACCCGCAATGCCGACACTACCTGCCGGAATGGATATACGAGGCGTTGTCTTACGAGGCGTATGTAACTTTGCAGATAAACCCTCTAGATAAGGAAACCCTGGCACGAATCCAATCATTGTCACCGGATAGGTTCCCGCTGTATGGTGAACAATCACTTCTTCTTCAGTCATCCCATTATGCTCAGCTACAATGGCTAGGTCAGGTCCCTCTTCCCCGCCGTAGAGAACAGGAATTTCAAAAAGACGTGATGGAGTGGGTGTTGTACTTAAAAAGTTCGTTTGTTGCTCCAATTCACCAATTACCCGGCACATTGCCTCATATGACAAAGATGGGGAAAAATAGAGAGCTAGCGTATAGGCGGTGGAAACAGTTTCATGAATTGTTTCATGAAATTGTGTGTGGATCAGTTGCTCGAGCTTTCTTCGTTTCTCTACAGATTCCGGCTGCCCTACAAACTTCATGACATACACCTCTTCGGTCAACCAATATCCCGTCAATTCCCATTACCTCACTTATCATTTATATCCTTAAATTCGGAACAGCAATTCCGTTTTACAAAACATTTCTTATCTTACTGGTTGTGGAAGTGGATTGCAAGCTACTTTTCTACTCACTAAAAACAAAAAGAGTTGATTAAATTTCACATGAATTCTCCCGTTTCCACAAGCCATAAAACGATTTAGGTAAAAAAATACCTATCCGAATTGGATAGGTATTTTTCTCATTACTGTTGGTATGCATTTAAGAATTCTTTTACTTTGTCTGCATCTGCTTCAAATGATAACCCTGTATCAACAAGTGGTGACACAGTAGATACTGCAGGCTTTTTATTTCCTTGATAGTACGTAATAAAGTCTTGCTGATTGATTGAATAAAGAACGGCTTTTCGAAGATCTGCTGAATTTGATACTTCACGTCCTGACATGTTGAATTGTAGGTAGCTCACACCATTGCTGTCTGCTTGCTTCAGTGTCAGGTTCTCATCAGAATTCACGACGTCATATTTTGTATCTGGCACCGATTGAAGCACGTGTATTTCCCCGTTACGTAAGGCAGATAATGCACTGTCATTATCATCGATGAATCGCACATTCACTGACTCGATGATTGGTGCATACTCCGAACCTGTTCGGTACGCAGGGTTTTTCACAAATTGTGCTTCATAGTCATTCTTCTGAACTAAAATGTATGGACCGCTTGCATACAGGTGATTATCGTATGAACCACCTTCTGTGATTGTAGACTGGTCACCATAAGCGATGTCGCTATTCGGGTCGTAACTTGCTACATCAAATGTATTGATAGAAGTAACTTGATGTTCAGAAACAATTCCGCCTGATTGATGTGCTAAGTAGTTGAGTACTTGCGGGAATGGCTGCGTTGTCGTAATTTTTACTACTTGGTAATTCCCTGTTGCATTATCTACTTCCTCTTCAGAAGCAACTAGTGCCGTCACATCTGCTGGGAGCTCTTGAGACAACGCTTCTAGAATACTTTCTCCATCTGGTGTTGTAGCATTCTCAAGCTCCGTTATATCTGTCACAATTTCTATAGTGTCCATGTTTTCATGCAAGCTATAAGTGCGGTGATCTGGAACAGATTCTGGATCCTTCGCACGATTCAATGAAAAGACAACGTCTTCTGCCGACACTAAATCACCCGTATCAACCGCCTCTCCGTTCTCAACAGCTGCAAAGTTAATATCATCACGTAAGATAAAGTAGTAGTTAGAGTTATCCTCTGTCATTGCATAATTGTATGAAAGGGAATCTTCTGCCACCACTTCATCTGCATCTGTTAAATTGACCAAGCGAACATACATGTTTGTATTAAGTGTGTTGATGGATCCATCATTGGCTTTGATTGGGTCAAGTGATGTCAGGGAACCAATTGCTTGGTGCAACACTAACGTCTCAGAAGCATTTAAAGAAGAATCATTAAAGGAGATCTTCTCCCATGCTTGTGCGCGTGACTTAGATAGACGCACGGTATCTGGGTTGACAGCTGCCGAATAAATGCCTTGGGCCTTGTTAGAAATATAAAGTGGCGCAATATAAGCTTGGTCAAACACAAGCAGTTCTTCTACCGCTTTGTATGCCTCCACTGCCTCTTCACCCGTTACTGCACTTGCTGCGTCTATTAATTCATCCAGTTGCTCATCAGCAATTACACTTGACGCTCCATCTGACTTGAAGAGTCCACGCACCGCATAATCTGGATTTCCTGTAACGGTTGTCCAGCTAGATACAGCAATATCGTAGTTGCCTGCATCTTTTTGAGAAGAATAAGAACCGTAATCCGGTTGAATATTTAATGTTACCTCAAAACCATTTTTCAATAACTGGTCACGCACAATGTTCATATCTTGTTCGCTTGATGCCATACCTAGTACTTCAATTACTGGTTTTTCAGCAGAAGGCGTCTCCGATACGCCACCTGATTCACTATCCGACTTCGTTTGAACACAGCCTGCTAAAACGAGGGTTGCTGCTGCAGCAACCGCAAAAAATTTCTTCATGTTGACTGTTCCTCCTCTAGATTAATTTGTTTTTGGATCAAGCGCATCGCGCAGGCCATCTCCAAAAAAGTTAAACGATAACACAAGTAACATGATGCAAATACCAGGAAAGATAGCTACGTATGAATGCGTTTCTAAATACGTACTCCCCACTTTCAAAATATTCCCCCATTCAGGAATATGAGGTTCGATGCCTAGTCCTAAAAAGCTTAGACTGCTTGTTGCAATCACAGCACCACCAATCGTCAAAGTGGCTTTTACAATCATTGGGGCTAATGCATTAGGAACGATTTGTTTAAAGATAATCGAAGCATCGGAAGCGCCGAGTGCTCGAGCCGCTTCTACAAATTCATAGTTAGACAATTGCATGACAGTGGCTCGCATGGTTCGTGCATACGTAGGAATAGCCCCTACACTCAGTGCAATAATCAGGTTCACTGTATTTGCTCCAAATGCTGCGATAATGGCAATCGCTAGAAGAATCCCCGGAATCGCATAGAGCACATCGAGCAGTCGCATAATGACCGAGTCGGTAGTTCGACCAAAGTAACCTGAAATCGCCCCCAGTGTACCGCCAATTAGAAATGGGATTACTGTAGATGCAAATCCGACAATTAAAGATATTTGAGCACCAAACACTATTCGCGAAAACAGATCTCGACCAAAATCATCTGTGCCTAATGGATACAATAGCGATGGACTTTGTAAAATCGCACTATAATTATTTTGTGTCGCAAAATCATAATCAAAGACAAATTCACTCACCACTGACAATGAGAAAATAAATGTGATAAAGAACATTCCAAAAATCGCCATCGTATTTCGGGTGATCTTCAACCACATGCTATGCCATTTCTCGATAGATGATGGGTTCGTAGATAATGTCTTTTTCAATAAGGAATAGCCCAGTAAGACAGCGAAGAAGTTCCCTATAAATAGACTAAGTAAGAGAAAGATACCCGGAAACACCATCCACCTCGGCGCGTTTTCCACTGTGACGAACTTGGCTGTTAAGACTATCATTCCCCCGTAAAAAATAGCCATCAATATGAGGAGCCCCATCGCTAGAACAAATGTATCGACTACGTACGGTTTAAATAGATTGAATGCAGCCACGCCGATAATAAAGAGCTGAGTCAAAAAAGCATAACTAGCAAATGTATACTCTGGGTGGTGATGACGATTTGCTAAAACAAACGCGAAACCTGCTGCAAAGATATTCCCTACTAAAATGGTGAGCAAAAGGGGGTAGGCGAAGAGACGCGTCCGCTTCTGCACCCCTCTTTTAGTTAGGATGTCTTGTTTGATGCGCTTTGCAAGGAAAAGTACATAGAGAGTAGTACCAGCATAGACAATCAAGAATACGACAACTGGAACGCGCACCTGTTGCGTTGCAAAATCAAAGCTATAGAGCAAAAACAAGAGGGTGAACAGTGCTGTAAACACCCATGTGAAATGAGCGTTGCGGTATTCTTGTGATAATTTAAGACGCAGTGCGTCATTGGTAATTTGTTTCACGGAAGCCCTCCTATCCTTTCTTTTTCATGGTCGAACGTATCCGCGGGTCATAAAACGCGTATAAAATATCGATGAACAAATTGACAAGGGATATGGCAATCGCGATATACACGACTCCACCGAGGAGTGCTGGGATATCAGGAATAAACTGCTTATCAACGATATAGCTTCCAATCCCACTAATATTAAATACTTTTTCAGTAATGGCAGCCCCACCTAACATGCCACCGAAAAGAAGCCCGATTACAGTAATGATGGGAATCATCGCATTTTTAAGTGCATGCTTTGAGACAATTTGACGTTCTGTAAGACCTTTTGCCTTTGCTGTTACAATGTAGTCTTCATGAATCACTTCCAACATAGAGGAACGAGTCATTCGAGCAATAGACGCAGCAATCGATGTGCCTAGAACCGCAACCGGTAGAACAAGGGAAAGCCAATTGGATGTACTATAAATAGCAGGGAACCATTGAAGGTGAATAGAAAACCCAAGAATAAATAACAACCCTTGCCAAAAACTTGGAATAGATAGTCCGATGAGAGCCACAATCATCAATGTATAATCCCAATAGCTATTCGGGCGGAGAGCAGATACGATTCCAGCCGGAATGGCTATCGCAATGGCCATGGCGAGTGAAAATAACGCGATAACTAGCGTCACTGGAAATTTTGAAGCGATACTAGCTGCAATATTTTCTTTTCCGGCAAATGAAGTGCCTAAATCAAATGTAAATAATCCAACTAGCGTGTCACGCAGCTGCACAAGATACGGTTGGTCTAACCCATAAATACGGTTAAAATTGGCTACTTGGTCCGGTGTAGACTCTACACCTAAAATATTTCGTGCTGGATCAAGTGGGGATATATATAAAATCGTAAAGACTAACGTAGCTACGCCCACAATCACAAATAATGTCTGTACAAGGCGCCCCAAGATGAACCAAGCGAATGATTGGCTACGTCCTGCTAAGAATGCGTATAGTGGCAATCCCAAAAGAAGAGTTAACCAGAAAAATGGAGGCTGTCCGATTCGGTCTGCTGTAAACGAGGCGTATGTCTGTGGATGAATGCCTTGTCTTAGTAATTGTCCTTCCACAACCCGCACTTCCTGTTCGTCCGTCAACTTTTGAGCCTGTTGCTTCATCACGTTGTCGGATTGCTGTAACTGAAAGGCGTGATTTTTGGCACGTTCTTGGTGGTAATAATCGTTGAACCATCGTTGCCGTTGTTCATCACTCACTAATTCTTTCTGACTGTGTAATTGATCACGATACAACCGGTCCGGACGACGAACGAGATATAAAATCAAACTTACCAAGTGAAGTGGAAGTGCTAGTAGAATCTGAAGGCAGAATATTCGTTTCTGCCGAGCATTTTTTATGTAGAGCTCTTTCATCCAACTGGATAGTGCCATCTGAACTGCACTCCTTTCACAACCTAAAAATTCAACCCGCCTTCACAATATGAAGACGAGTTAAAAGTGGGAATCGATATATTGTATAATCCCTAGTGGTATAGTAGAGTATGAAACATATTAAAAAAAGAGTCAACTAATTTTTTTCATTTTAAAATTGAGGTGTTTTCTATGGTTCAACCAATTTTATCCATCCGAGCTTTACGAGTCTCTTTTATAGCGGGAGAGCGAGAGATAGAGGCTGTGAAGAATGTCGAGTTCGACATTTTCCCTGGAGAAACTGTGGCTATTGTGGGTGAATCCGGTTCTGGAAAAAGTGTAACTGCCCGGTCAATCATGCGGTTGCTTCCCTCTCCTCCTTCTTTCATAAAAGATGGGTCGATTCGATGGAAAGGGGAGGAATTAATTCAAGCTTCCGAAAAACGTTTAGAGCAAGTTCGTGGGAAAGAGATTTCGATGATCTTTCAAGACCCAATGAGCTCCCTCAACCCGACGACTCGTATCGGGGATCAACTAGCAGAGAGCTTGATCAAACATCAAAAACTATCAAAGAAAGAAGCGCTTGAACAAAGTGTCATATTAATGGAGCAAGTGGGAATTACGAATGCTCGACAACGCGCTGTCCAGTATCCACATGAATTTTCTGGAGGGATGCGTCAACGCGCCATGATAGCCATGGCACTTGCCTGTGAACCACAGCTGCTACTTGCGGATGAACCGACGACAGCACTTGATGTAACGATTCAAGCACAAATTCTTGCTTTGATGAAGACGATGCAACAACGATTAGGGACAGCTATTGTCCTCATCACGCATGACCTTGGTGTAGTTGCGGGGATGTGTGATCGTGTCATTGTGATGGAAAAAGGGGAGATTGTAGAAACAGGAACGACAGAAGACATTTTTTATCATGCCAAACATCCGTATACCCAAAAGTTATTGAATGCATTGCCTAAATTGCATGAACCTAAACAGCCAAAACCACTCTCTACAACTAATGGAGTTCAAGACGTGACAACACCTTTGATTGAAGTACGCTCGCTTGTAAAGGAATTCGATTTAGGTCGCGGAGAACGCTTGAAGGCTGTAAATGATATTAGCTTTTCTATCTATCCAGGTGAAACACTGGGCCTTGTAGGAGAGTCGGGTTCTGGCAAATCCACTACAGGGCGTACCTTGTTACAACTCCACCAAGCAACTTCTGGAGATGTTTTATTTGATGGGATTCCGCTAAACCGTTTAACAAAAAATCAATTGAAACAAATGCGCAGACGTATCCAAATTATCTTCCAAGACCCATATGCTTCCCTTAACCCACGACAAAAGATTGTGGATATTATCGGCACAGCACTCGACTTACACGGTTTAGCTAAAAACCGGTCTCACCGGCAACAGCGAGTGGAAGAATTGTTAGAGCTCGTAGGACTTGAAAAGAGTCATGCCATGCGATACCCTCACGAATTTTCGGGAGGCCAACGTCAACGAATAGGAATTGCGCGTGCACTTGCTGTCGAGCCAGATTTTATAGTATGTGACGAACCTCTTTCTGCCTTAGACGTCTCTATCCAAAAGCAAATTGTCGATTTATTGCGTGATTTACAGCAGAAATTCAACTTAACCTTCTTATTTATCGCTCATGATTTATCTATGGTAAAACATATAAGTGATCGTGTAGCCGTCATGTATAAAGGGAAAATCGTCGAACTCGCGGAAAGTGAGCAACTCTACACATTCCCACAACATGCATATACAAAAGCATTACTGGCATCCATTCCCATTCCTGACCCCCATGTAGAAGTTGAGCGACTGGAGAACCGGTCGGCAAGGTTACGTCAAGAAACGACGGAAGTCTATGATGTAGAAGACAGTATCTTAACGGAAGTATCCCCGAATCATTGGGTAGCCGTACAACAGCAATTGACCTATCAATGAAAATAGTCGTGCCACCATTTGATAGGCTGGGAAAACTTATTTTAATTGAATCCGCATACACGGATTTCTTTATTGTTTCGGGCTTGCAGAAATCCGAAACAGGTAGAGACCGATTGCGCTAAGGACTAACGAGGGAAAGTATAACGGGATGCGGTAGATAGGATCAATCGTCTGTAAATAGGGCCATACTAAAACCGCTGACATCAGCAGTACACCAATAACTAGAAATAAGAGACCTAACCAACGATGTTTCATCGAACTTCTCCTTTCAGCAGGAAGTTTTCTGTCCTTTCACGAATACTATCCTTAGACGGATTCAGGAGGAGGACGAACGATTGCCTGCACATCAAACATTGACTCTTCGCGCTGTCGTCACGCGCCATCAAGGGTTATTTACTGACTATGCTACGATTGTACCGGAAAAAGCCCAACAATTCATGAAAAGACTGCAAGAAGTGGATCATCATGCCTCGATTGAAGTGGCTATTTTTGAACCTCACCGAGGAGACGACCATACAGAAGGTCATTTCTTTGTAGGAACCCTTGTCTCCAAACAACCGGATCACCCACCGGCGGGTATGGAATATATGGAATTCACTCGGGATTTTGCTTATTCTCGTGGCACCATAGAAGACATCGGAACACTTCATCTTCAATTGAATGATTGGATGCAACAAGAGAAGTTAGTATTTGATTATTCCGGATATATTGTTGAAATGTATTTCCCGACGGAGACTGGCGAAGAAGTGGAAATCTATCTACCTGTGAAAAACACCTCATCCTGATACATAGGAGAGGTGTTTTTTCACATTAAATCACTGGTTTCCACCAAGACGTTGTTTCGTAGTCGTCTAGCTTAGCAACATCTAATTTTTCACCGATTTTCGGTATCACTACATGCACCTGATGTTCTTCACCAAGATGCATCATTTGTTCAGGCGGGTCATCCCAAGTATGGAAAGCAAGCGTAAAGGCGCCCCAGTGAATCGGCATGAGATGTGCGCCACCTGTATCAAAAAAAGCCTTCATACTTTCGTTTGGATGCATATGCACCCCTGGCCAACGTTCATCGTACTGACCACATTCCATTAATACCAGATCGAACGGTCCATAACGACGTCCGATTTCTTCAAAGTGTTGACCATATCCACTATCCCCACTATAAAATATTCGGTAATTGTCCCATTCAAACACCCATGAACACCAGAGTGTTTCTGCATAGTCAATACCTAAACGACCTGAGAAGTGGCGTGCAGATGCTGCGTGGAAACGAATGCCGTCATCTTGATACGATTCCCACCAGTCCAGCTCAAAAATACGATGGGTTGGTACTCCCCAGCCTTCTAACCGCTTCCCTACACCGAGAGGAACGATGAACTTGCGAACACGGTCCTTGATGGTTTGCACTGTATCATAATCCAGATGATCATAATGGTCATGGGAGTAAACTACCCAATCAATGACAGGGAGATCATTCAAATCAAGAGCTTCCTCAGAAGGGTAGCGCATATTCTTAATCGGAAACGGTAAAGGAACCTTTCCAAACATAGGATCAACGAGCAGAACTTTGTCCTCCCATTCCACAAGGACGCAGGAATGACCAAACCATGTCACATGTGGCGTCTTTAACCCTATTTCTCGAATAAATTTCTCCGTAGGCATTGGATTGGCCGGATGTAAATCTGCCTTTCCTACAAAGAAATCTTTTGCGAGACTCTGGAGTGTTTCTAAACCTCCTGGAGAAACAATGGGTGGTGTGTTTCGAAACTTTCCATCCGTGTAATGGGGCAATTCATCATATCGTTTCTTTTCTGTTCGACTGACACGTTTTCCAAACGCAGGATACGTGACAAGATAGGCAGCGGCCCCAGCAAGTAAAGCACCCGCTACCCATAGTTTTTTATTGCGCATTGCTTCCACCTCTTCCGTGAGTATCTAGCTAGTCTCTTCCCTATTCTAATCTCCTTATAACTTTCTATTCGAGAATTTCCCATCCTTCTTTCTTGGCATAGGCTTTTAAGTCTCCATCCGGTTGAACGGCAACAGGATGGCCTACTAAATTCAATACATCCAAATCATAAATGCTATCGCCATATGCATAGCTCTCTTCCCATGAAACATCATACTCTTTCAAGTCTTGTTCGATTTGAATAATCTTTTGACGCTCATGTACGTGTGTCAATTCCACCACTTTTTGAAGTCTTCCTGATTGGAGCGGCACTTTTGTACCTAATAATGCATCTACCGGTAAATCTTTTAACACCTCTTGTAACATCACATCAAATGCACCGGAAATGACGAGAACGCGATGTCCCTGCTCGTGATGCCAATGCAACCGGCGAAGAACCTCTTCATTGAAGTCGTCTTTCATCTGCTCGCCCATCTCTCTGAAATACTGTCTCAGTTCTTCTTCTGTTGAGTTTTCAAACGTACGAAGATAGATTTCCATCGCTTTCTTTCGCATCTTTTTTTCTGGAGTCATCCCAAGTTTGTACATCAAGTAAACAGGCATTAAGCGGCGCATGAATTTCTTATAACGCTTTTTATACACAGAATGGTTCTGTAAAAAGCGCATGAGTAGTGTATATGTCTCATGTCGGTAAATGGTTCGGTCAAAATCGAATAAAGCTACTTTCATCTTGGTTCCCCCTGCACATCGTTTTCTTCAGTGTACAGGAATCCGGGCCATCAAAAAAGCGGGACAGTTTCCTGTCCCACCCTTTTACTCAGTATAGAATATGAATTTCGTTTCCAGCTGCATCTTCTGTAATGACCCGACTGTCTTGACGGTTCGCTTTATAGCTTTTTGCTTCTAAACGTTTCGCAAGGTCTTCGAGTTTCTCAGCATTTGCCACAGTTAAGGTATAGTGTTTCAATCCTACACTGTTTTCAGCCGGACGAGGAGCCCCTACACCGTTCCAAACATTGAGTCCGATATGGTGATGGTATTTTTGATCTGCAATGAACAGGGCTTGATGACCGTATCGTGTGACGACTTCAAATCCTAGCGCGTCAACATAGAATGCTTCTGCAGTCTTCAAATCATCCACGTGAAGGTGAATATGACCCATTACAGTGCCTGCTGGTAGCCCTGTCCATGGTGAAATGTTTTCAGGTTGTAACAAATCTTTGAAATTCAGTGGATCTACCGTCATTTCAACTGAATCACCATGCCATGTCCATTCTTCTGGCAAGCGATCTCGATAAATTTCAATCCCGTTACCATCTGGATCTGGTAAGTAAAGTGCTTCACTCACTAAGTGATCAGATGAACCAAGTTGCACACCGTTATTCACGAGATGCGGAACAATGCTCGCCAGGTCTTCACGTGTTGGCAAGAGAATTGCAAAATGATAGAGCCCAGTTGTCCGTGGCTGTTTTGGTGTTACATCTTCCGGTTGAACAATGGTCAAAATAGCAGTTTGGCCATCTGCAGTTAAATCAGCTTCTTGAGATGTCTGAGACAAGATTTGGAATCCAATGACACGCTGATAGAAGTCGAGTGATCGTTGTAAGTCAGAAACTTGAATGGTGACATTTGAAACATAAGTGACAGGTTTTGTATGAAAGTTCATGTTATCGCTCCTAAATTATCAATTACTTACTTTATGTAACCTAGTTTATAATAGTAATTTAAAGTTGTCAATAAAAAAAGCACCCCGATTTTAGGATGCTAGGACTTAGTGGTGGATAGATTGCGTTCTCTAAGTTGCGCTGAGATTTCTTTAAGCGCTTGTACTTTTTCACGTTGCGTTGCGATGAGTTGTACCATAAACCAAATGACAAATCCGATCATAGCCAAAATAAATAACAAGTATATCAACGAGAACAGTCCAATACCTACACTTGCGAAACCTGACATACCAATTCCCCCTTTTTTATCTCTACGTTTTGCTTTCACGAAAGTTTCACTGGATAAAAAACCGAAGCACTGAATTTCTCAGCACTTCGGTATTTTCCAACTTTATTCTTCGGTATCGACAAGAGATTTGTTCTTTTGGAATTTACGAAGAATTTCATACACGACAGGAACGACAACCAAGGTAAGGAGAGTAGACGAGAACAATCCTCCAATAACAGTGATCGCTAAATCTTGAGAAACGAGTCCTCCGCCACCACTTGAAAGTGCCATTGGAATCATTGCACCGATTGTTGCAATGGCTGTCATTAAGATTGGACGTAAACGTGTAGCCCCTGCTTCGAGTAAGGCTTCTCGTACCGACATTCCTTCTCGTTCCATTTGAATGACACGGTCAACTAGGACGATGGCGTTTGTAACGACAATACCAATCAGCATGAGAAGACCCATCATGACGGAAACAGAAATCGTCTGTCCAGTGATAAATAAACCAGTGAATGATCCAATGACGGCAAACGGTAGGGAGAATAAGATGGCGAATGGCGCCAGTCCCCCTCCGAATGTCACAACAAGAATAAAGTATACAATAGCTATTGCTGCCGCCATTGCTAACCCTAGTTGTGTGAACGTCTCATTGATGTCAGCCGTAACTCCACCCGTTTCCACTTTCACACCCATCGGTAAATCTAGGGCATCAATCGCTTCTTGAGCTTCTGCACTTGGACCGGATACATCATTTCCAGAAATGGTTCCAGAAACCGAAGCATAATATTCGCCTTTAGAACGGCTTAACGTATTTTGTGTCGTGCCTTCTTCCACTTCGACAAGTTCACCAAGCGTCATGGTGGTGCCTAATGCTGTTGGCACAGGCGTGTCTAACAACTCTTCAAACGTAGCAACAGCCTGTGCTTCTTCACGCTGAATAATGACGTCTAAGTCTCCATTCTCGGTACGAATGGATGTTAGTACTTCATCTTGACCCGAACTTGTTAGCGCCATAAGCAATTGACCGGCTGTTAGTCCATATTGCAGAACCTCTTGTTGCTTAATGCGTAAGACGTGTTCGACATATGGATTTTCTGCATCCGATGTCACTTCATCTAACCCGTCGATTTGGTTCATGGCTTTTTCTACTTCTGAAACCGAGGAAAGCAGGTCATCGAGATCTTCACTGTACAGAGTATAGGCCACTTCATTCGATGACATCATACCGCCACCCATAAAGTCTTGCTCTTTCCACTCCCCAGGTTGATCGAGCCCTGTCAGATAGTTTGTAATTTCAGCTCGGTAGTCTTCAAATTCATCCACGGAAATGGAATCATTAAAAATCAAGTAAAGAAGTGCTCCATCACTTCCGCCCGACATCATCGCTGCCATATCAGCAGACGACGCATCGGTGATTGACAACTGGACGATATCAATTTCTTCGCGAGTGAGTAGTTCTTGCTCCACTTCTTCGACATTTTCAATCGTTTCGTCGCCGAGTTCCCCTGCTGCTGGCGAATACGTGACATACATCATCTTCTCTGTTTGAGAACCAAGGAACGAGAAGCCAATGAGTGGCGTCAGTGCTAATGAACCAACCAATAATACGACGGCAATAACGGACGTGATCCATTTATGGTTTAATGCTTTTTCAAGTATCCCTTTAAACCATAATGCCAGCTTTCCAACCTCATCATGTTTGGACGGGGTCTTCTCTCCGTATAATTTCTTACGGAAAAGACTATGTGACATCGCTGGTACAATCGAAATGGCAACAACTAATGACGCAAGTAGAGCAAATGACATTGTCAGTGCGAACGGTAAGAACAGCTCTCCTACCATACCTCCCACAAAGACAAGAGGTGCAAAAACAGCAATCGTTACAAGTGTAGAAGATAAAATTGGTTTGAACATTTCAATCGTTGCGGATTGAATCAACTTGCGTCCTGATAATTTCTCTTCTTTCAAATGCATACGCCTGTAGATGTTCTCTACAACGACGATGGAATCATCGATGACCCGTCCAATGGAGACGGTGATGGCTCCAAGCGTCATGATATTGAGTGTGATGTCAAGCCAGTTCAGTAACAGGAGTGCTACAAAAATAGAAACTGGAATTGAAACTATCGCGATTAGTGTAGAACGGAAGTCCCTCAAGAAAATCAAGATTATCGCGACAGCAATCAAACCACCAATCAACGCTTTTTCAATCATGGCAAAGACCGAGTCTTCAATTGGCTCTCCTTGGTCAAGTGTCATGTCGACAACTAACCCACCCACATCCGCCTCTAGCTCTTTCATGAGATCTTTTACAGCATTTACAACGGTAACCGTATTCGCTTCTTGTCCTTTCACGACTTGAATCGCAATGGCATCTTCCCCATTCGTCCGTGCAATGGATTCCACTTTACCAACAAGTTCAATGTCAGCAAGCTCTGAAAGTGGCACAAACGGGGTAGGATTACTTTCTGAAGGTGTGACGGGGATTAAAATTTCCTTTAAGTCGTCAACAGAGGTGACGGCTCCGTCCACGTATACCGCTTCCTCCCCTTCTTCAAACTCATATAAGCCTAGTGAAACAGCAATATTACTTGCTTCAATCATTTGTTTTACATCGTCTTCAGTGACCGCAAATTGCGCCAATGCTTCCTGATCATACGTTACGTGGATTTCTTCCACGTGCTGCCCGTTGACCGTCGCAGACGCAACTCCGTCAATTTTCTCAATTTCAGGTAGAATAGAACTTTCTACGCGTTCTGTCAGTTCTACAATTGATTCGGTCTCACTACTAATCGATAAAGCTACGACCGGGAACATGTTCAAACTGATGGAGAGAATCGACGGTGTTTCCACTTCTTCAGGAAGTACCACATTGTCTAAAACGGATTCCAATTCTCGTTTCTTCTGATCCATATCCACACCGTAGGTATATTCGATCTGTACCTGGGAAACGTTTGCGGAAGAGTTTGAGAACACAGCTTTCACGTCTTCTAAACTTTCCACCGCTTGTTCAAGTGGAATGGACACTTCATCCATCACTTGTTCCGCAGTTGCCCCCGGATAGACGCCTGCTACAATCAGATAGGGAATCGAAATATCCGGTATGGACTCCATTTTCATTTGAGTAGTGGAATAGATGCCGGCAAAGGTTACAATAAGAGTGAGTAACCAGACGGCAAACTTATTTTTTAAAACAAATCGAACAAGATTTTGCACAAAGAAACTTCCTTTCACTTTGACTAATTTTATTTACCACTTTATAGTAATGACCAATCGGTCAATAGTCAATTTATAGAATACGAAATGAGGTAGAAATTATGTCAAAAAAACAACAGATAGTAGAAAGTGCCATTCAATTATTTGCTCAAAATGGAATTGAAGCTACTTCTATACAACATATCACAAAAGTGACCGGTATCTCTAAAGGCGCATTTTATCTGTCTTTCTCTTCAAAAGAAGAGTTGATTATGGAGATAATTGATACATTTATGAAACAATTTGTGGCTGATATTGACCGAGTAGTCAATTCAGATGTAACAGCCACCACAAAATTGTACCAATACTTTTTAGAGCACCTACAACTCCTTGAAACGCATGCCGATTTCGCGAAAATGTATGCCCAAGAACAAATGTATTCACTCAACGAAGAAATTCTTGAAAAGTTAATGGTTTACGATATGCTCATTGACGAATCATTAATTAAACTATTTGAAGAATTGTATCCAAAAGAAACGAAGAGTCAGCATTATGATTTACTTGTTTCTGTAAAAGGTTTTGTGCGCATCTATTCGCAACTCGTTCTCTTTCACCCGTATCCCCACGATACACAGCAAATTGCAGAAGCGTTGGTGGAGAAAACGACTATTTTGGCACTTCACACGAAGAAGTGGTATGTAACGGAAGAAATGGTACGCATCCCTTTACTTAATAAAACGGGAGAAACTGGTATTGAAAGTATTCAAGCTACGATTCTAGACTTAAAAACAGAGCAACACCCACCCCTCATTGAAGAGAGTCTGGAAGTTCTGGAAGAGGAGATGGCGAGATCCACCCCTCGCCAAGCAGTTATCAAAGGGCTTTATAGCAACTTTATGGAGTATTCTCCGACAAAATGGCTGTCCTATCTTTTGAATACGATGGAACCAAAAAAAGACGCCGAGTAGGCGTCTTTTTAAGTGAGTAATTGCGCATTGCGAACAAGCTCTTGGTAATAAGGGTTGGTTTCCACGAGTTCCCTGTGAGTTCCCGCCCCTCGCACACCTCGCTCTCGAATCACAATCAGCTGATTCGCATGCTGCACAGTGGATAATCTGTGCGCAATGATCAAAGTGGTCCGGTCTTTCATAATGTGTTGCAAAGCTTCTTGAACGAGCCTCTCTGATTCTGTATCTAGGCTTGACGTCGCTTCATCAAGAAGGAGGATACGAGGGTTACGGATAACAGCCCGGGCAATGGCAATGCGTTGCCGTTGTCCACCAGATAATTTAATCCCACCTTCCCCAACCGGTGTATCCAGTCCTTGTTCTAGTCTAGAGACAAAATTCCATGCATTGGCTTGTTTCAAGGCTTGTTCAATTGATTCGTTTGTTACGTCCTCAAGGGCCACCCCATAAAGGATATTGTCTCGAATCGTCCCATTCATCAGAGGACTTTCTTGAGACACATACCCGAACAAACTCCGCCATTCCGTCAATTGAATCTGACGGATATCCATTTCTCCATAGAGAATCTCTCCTGACTGCTGCTCGTAGAAACGTTGTAAGAGAGAAAACAACGTCGTCTTTCCACCGCCACTTTCCCCAACGAAAGCGGTCACTTTCCCTTTAGGAATCGTAAAATTCATATTTTCTAAGATGACTTTATCTCCATATGCAAAAGTGAGGTCTCGAATGTGAATATCTTGTTCAAGGGTCGACAGTGCTTTCCCCTCGTTCTTTTCTTGAGCACGTTCCAAAATGTCTTTAATACGTTCCGTGGCCCCTATTGTCTTTTGATAAGCGGTAAAGAAACTGGCCATTTGCGTAAACGGAACAATAATTTGAATCAGATAGAAAATAATCGCAACGAGTGCACCAGCTGTTAACGCACCAGAGGCCACTTGTGCGCCTCCATATCCAAAGACCACAATCAGAACAAGCGTCATGACGAGAGTCATCACAGGAGATAAAACAGCTACCAGCTTGGCTTCTTTTAAATAGAATGAGTAGATTCTGTCGACCTGTTGCTCTCCGTGCACTTGTTCCTTTGGTTCGGATTGGCTGTATTTTACGAGACGAATATTTTGGAGGACACGACCAAGTTGTGCACTGAATGTCGCCACTTCATCTTGGGTGGATTTGGCTACCTTCGTCATCATCCTTCCAATCGGGAACATAATGGCAAGTGTGAGTGGAACAGAAACTAGTAGAATTAAAGTCATGCGCCAATCGATCCAAATTAAAATAGCCACTGCACCAATCACCGTCAAAATACTTGTAAAGAAGGTGATCAGGTGTTCTGTAATCAATGATTTAATGACACCTGTATCTTGTAAGATACGACTCATCAGTTCACCAGATTCTTCTTCATCAAAAAAAGATACGGGCAGACCCAGAACATGATGCCACACCTTATTACGGATAAACGCGACCACATATTCTCCGATTTTCCGCATCAAGTAAAAGGCAATTCCTGATAGGACAGCTTGTACAATTAGCAGCGCCACTATGCCCCCGATGACAAGCGGACTGATGCCTCCTTCTGTAAAACTATCAATAAAGTTCATCGTTAAGAGCGGGATAACCAGACCGAATCCTGTCTCGATCAAGCTAAATAGAAAAGCAATAGCAATCATCCATTTAGGCCACTTCATACCAGCTACCAAAGATTTCATAGTTTTATCCCCCACCAACTGACCCCTTATTTTTATTTAAAACTGATACTTTTTAAGGGTTCAGTCATTTGATAAAGTAGATGTACATTTTACATTAATGAAAGAAGGTTTGGTTGTATGCAAAATCCACAAACATTGACACCCTCCTCATCACGTCCAAAGACATTTGATCTTATTCTAACATCGATGTTGATTGCGCTTGTCTTTGTCGCTACACTTTTACTAAATATTCGTCTGCCTATTGCCGCGAATGGTGGCTTGGTGCATTTAGGAACAGCGATGTTATTCATTGCTTCCATGTTATTCGGTCCGAAAAAAGGCGCACTTGCCGGCTCATTCGGAATGGCCATCTTTGACTTAGTGTCCGGCTGGACGCTATGGGCACCTTTCACATTCATCGCACGTGGGATTCAAGGCTATGTGGTCGGAAAGATTGCTTGGGCTGGTGGAAAGAACGGTAGCAGTGTCGGACTAAACATCTTAGCTGCAATTGTTTCCATCCCATTCATGCTCGCTGTGTATTATGTATGCGAAGGAATTCTTTATGGTAACTGGTACGCACCGATGGCCTCTATCCCAGGAAACTTAGTTCAAAATGGTGTAGGAATTCTTGTAGCAATTCCAGTTGTGTTAGTCTTGAAACGCATTCCTTATTTTAAGTAAAGTGAAAGCACGGCCATCCTAGGCCGTGCTTTTGTTTAGGAAATAAATAAGAGATAGGTTGTCACAAAGTAAACGATGATTGTGAGAACAGATGGAATCAAATACGTACCTAACTTGGTGGTCGGTTTACGACGGATTCCATAAATCACGAGTAAAGATAAGAATGTGATACTGACTCCTGTAACGATGTGGCTTTCTGCAGCCGCGTTCAAAATAGACCCTTCTCTGTAAACAAAGTCTGACATAACCAAGATGAGCATGTTAAAGATGTTACTTCCCAATATAGACCCGAAAGCTAAGTTTACATTTCGTAATCGAAGTGCCACGTAGACAGACACCGCTTCCGGAAGCGAAGTAGTCGCAGCAATTAAGAAACTCCCAATGAAGCTAGAACCGAGTCCAGTTAAAACAGCAATCTGGTCCCCTAAAATGGATAACGCTGTACCTGCACCCATAATGACTACGGCAGCAATCGAAAAACCGATAATAGCTCTTTTTAAAGAAATATCTGAATGTGGATTGCCTGGCTTTTTCTTTGATGTTTTTTCAGTCGGTACTTCTTGGACAGGTTGCATCGAAGAGGATGACTTCTTATTCATATAAACCAGACCTATGATGTAAATGATTAAAATAGCAATCATATCAATCCCTACACCTAAGATGGCTGGCGTTTCACTATAAAGCAATCCCGAAAGTGCTAATGAGGTGAGGATAATTGCGAGAATGGCAGAATACAAATGGGTTCGATCGATCTGTTCATAAAGCCGTTTACTTCTAAAATACAAATCAAACATAGCTAGAACAAACAGATTGAAAAGATTAGACCCGAGAACATTTCCTACCGCAATATCCGGGTTGCCAATCACAACTGCGGATATACTGGTTGTGACTTCTGGTAATGATGTGGCTCCGGCCAATAAGATGGTACCTACCAACATTCCACCCATCGATGTTTTTGTACTTAACACATCTGCAAATGTCGATAACTTCATGGCTGCATAAAGCGTTACCGCTGCCACTAAAATAAATAATACATAGACCATAGATTTCTCTCCTTTATAGTAAATTGGGGACAAAAAAAGACCCTTTTATGAAAACATCTGACCTTCAGTCTGTTTTCATAAAAAGGTCTTGTGCGCTCTATTTGAGCGGGACGGTCCGGGTACACTGTACCGGAATGACGAACACGTCGCTTATCACTACTCCCCTAATTACAACTTTAGTATATCGTATCCTCTAGACATTGTCTATGATAACCTTTTGAAACTTTTCCTCTTCCTCATCCGTCTAATGAGTATGCAGAAAGGTGGGGTCGTTTGAGAAAAATAGTGTTAGTCGCTGCGATGCTCAGCCTCTCTATCAGTTTATTTGCTATATATGAGCGTATGGTACAGCCTCCTCTCCCCATCAAGAATATTAGTCCCCAAGAAGTCGCAGAGAGAATCACAGGGTCGCCTTCACCAATTGTCTATTTAACAGAAGAAGAGTCTTATTTATGGTACGCGGTGAAAGAAAAGCGTACAGACCATGCCGATCAGCGAATAGAAGAGTTTATGGAATCTCACGGATGGATGTTCACAGAAAAGATGGGAAGTGGCTTAATCTTTTCCCGTGATTCCCAAGAAGTGATTTTGACGACTCAAAAATGGACAAAGAACTATACATTAGTCAAAGTACCAAAAGAAAGCTCAGCTGAAGAAGAAACCAGCTGAGCTTTTGACTTCCATGACCGCGAAATAGTTGTCTTCCGGATCGGCAAAGTTAAAGAACAGATTGCCCTCCATGTTCACCTTTTCACCAAGTGTGACGCCTTTTTGTTCTAGCTGGTCATACAGTTCATCTAGATTTTCTGTGAAAAATAAAAGTGACGGGGTTCCAAAGTTTAATTCCGGACTGTTCTTTTCCACAAATTCACGGTCATGCAGGATAAGGGTCGTCTCTGCGTCTTCCGTTGGAGCGACTTGTACCCAGCGCATGGCGCCTTCTGTATAATCCTGTAAAATGACAAACCCCATATCCTCTTCCCAGAAACGCTTCACTTCATCTTGATTTCGTACATAGACCATGACTTCTCCTAGTTTAGTAATCATCCGAACGCCTCCTTTTCTATACTCATTCGCTGTTTCTCCTCCATTTTCCTCTACTCAAGAAAAAATCGTTAAGAACTGCTACACTTTAATCAGAACATACTTATAGAAAAGAGGCATACATATGATTGATTTACGAAGTGATACGGTAACCAAACCTGATGAACGCATGCGAAAAGCGATGTATGAAGCGGAAGTCGGCGACGATGTATACGGGGAAGACCCAACGGTAAATCGATTGGAACAACGGGCAGCAGAAATTTTAGGAAAAGACGCAGCTCTTTTTGTGACGAGTGGCACACAAGGAAACCAGATTGCTGGACTTGTGCATTGCCGTCCCGGTCAAGAAGTCCTCTTAGAGTCTCAAGCGCATATCTTCCTTTATGAAGGGGCTGCCATGTCTGCTCTCGCCGGTGTGCAGCTAAAAACCATCGAAGGGATTCAAGGAGCCATGGACCCTGTCGAAGTGGAACAAGCCATTCGGGGAAAAGATATTCATGAACCGGAAACGGGGCTCATCTGTTTAGAGAATACTCATAACAAAGCAGGCGGAGCTGTTCTGTCGGTGGAACATATGAAAGCCATCTATGAAATAGCGCAACGTCATCAAATCCCTGTGCACTTAGACGGTGCACGTCTCTTCAATGCACAAGCAGCTACAGGCATTCCGGTAGCCGAATTTGCGAAGTATACAGATACGGTACAGGTCTGCTTATCCAAAGGCCTGGGGGCACCGGTCGGATCTATCATTGCAGGTTCACATGACTTTATTGCAAAAGCGCGCAAATGGCGCAAACGTCTAGGAGGCGGACTTCGCCAAGTAGGCGTTCTGGCAGCTCCTGCTTTGATTGCATTAGAAGAAAATCCCTCTCGTTTAGTTCAGGACCATGATATGGCAAAGGAACTGGCGGATGGCATTCAACAGATGACAGCCTTTGAGGTGCTTAATGAAGTGGAAACGAATATTATTCTCGTGAAGTTAACTAATGAACATCAGATGACAGAGAATCTTTTAAGTTATTTAAAGGGAAAGGGGATTCTCGCTGGTGGCTTCGGGCCGGGAATTATTCGCTTTGTGACGAACAATGGAATTTCTCATGAGCATATCAAAGAAACTTTAACTAAATTAAAAAAATTTCAATGATTTCCCACTAAAGTCGCAGACTATAATTCTTTCATTCGGGAATAATACATTAATTTCACCCGAAAGGAAGGATGATTATACAATGAAAGCTGTCACGTTCCAAGGCTCTAAAGATGTTCAGGTCAAAGAAGTCACGGATGCAAAGATTGAGAAATCGGATGATATTGTTGTAAAAATTACGACGACCGCTATTTGTGGTTCCGACCTTCATATTTATCGCGGTGCTGTCCCTGCACGTAAAGGTTATGTCATTGGTCATGAACCGATGGGAATAGTAGAAGAAGTCGGTCCGGATGTTACAGCAGTAAAAATAGGAGACCGCGTTGTTATTCCGTTTAACGTGGCGTGCGGCGACTGTTTCTATTGTCAACACGACATGGAAAGTCAGTGTGACAATGCGAATGATAACCCCGCCGTTGATTCTGGAG
Organism: Chryseomicrobium palamuruense; assembly: GCF_042649045.1. Taxonomy (NCBI): domain Bacteria; kingdom Bacillati; phylum Bacillota; class Bacilli; order Caryophanales; family Caryophanaceae; genus Chryseomicrobium; species Chryseomicrobium palamuruense. The sequence continues at coordinate 163,492 of NZ_JBHSEF010000023.1, forward strand.
GTTATTTTGGTTTTACAGAGCGGTACGGAGACTGGGCAGGTGGCCAAGCGGAATATTTACGTGTACCTTTCGGTAATTACCTTCCATTCAAAATTCCGGAGTCTAGTGAACTCGAAGATGAAGCGCTTCTATTTTTATCAGATGTCTTGCCAACCGCTTGGTGGAGTGTAACAAATTCAGGGATGAAGAAAGGCGACACCGTAACTGTTTTAGGCTGTGGTCCGGTTGGGTTAATGGCACAAAAGTTTGCATGGATGCTGGGAGCAAAACGGGTAATAGCTGTTGACCATGTTCCCTATCGGCTCCAAAAAGCTATTCAAATGAACAAAGTGGAAGCCTATAATTTTGAAGATTTTGATCATATGGGAAAACACATTCGTGAAATCACAAACGGAGGAGCAGACATTGTTATTGATTGTGTAGGGATGGACGGAAAGATGTCCCTTGCAGATAAAGCCCAGCAGAAACTTAAGCTCCAAGGTGGAACATTAAGTGCCATCGATATTGGGCTAGATGCAGTGCGCAAGTTCGGTACCATCCAATTAACTGGGGTATACGGCTCAACTTATAACAATTTCCCGCTCGGCAATATTTTTGAACGTAATGTTCAATTGAAAATGGGGCAAGCACCTGTCGTGCATTTGATGCCAATCCTCTATAAGAAAATTGAGCAAGGTGAATTTGATCCAACGGAAATCATTACGCACCGTATGAGCTTGGATCAGGCCGCAGATGCCTATGAACTCTTCCATGATCATCAAGATGAGAGTATTAAATTTGTGTTAAAACCATAAGAAAAGGCTGAGTCTGCAAAAGTGCAGCTCAGCCTTTCGTCATTAAACCCATTTCGCTAAATCTTCGATTGGCAAACGTACAGATGAGTGACCTTCTTCTGCTGCTTTCCCAACGGAAATCAACATGACTGGTTCAAAGCGGTTTTTATCTAAACCGAATGTCTCTGCAATATCTTTCTTGTTATAGCCACCCATTGGATTGCTTGCATACCCACGTGCTTGCGCAGACAACATAATTTGCATCGAAACAAGCCCTGCATCAATAAAATGCGATGCACGAAGTTGTTCCTGAGGAACATCCTTCATCATATTCGTAATGGCTGGCACTTGCTTCTCTTTTACATCTTGCGGCATAAACCCTTTTTCCACCGCTAAACTATAAATTTCATCAATCGTCTCAATGCTATTCATATCAACGAACACAGCAATAACTGCTGAAGATGTTTCTACTTGTTTAGAGTTGAACTTTGCAAGTTCTTTTAACTTCTCTTTCGCTTCATCGCTCTCAATAACAAGGAAACGCCACGGTTGCATGTTCATTGAAGATGGCGCTAGTGTTGCTTCTTCAAGAATTTCTTGCATCTCTTGTTGCGTGATTTTCACACTCGTATTATATGTTCGAATGGAACGTCGCTCTTTCACGACTTCCTGGTAGCTTTTCTTAGTTGATGTTGTCATCTCTATCCCTCATTTAGTTAAAATTTTTATCGTACCACTGTTTGGATGCATCGACCTCACTGTCCGTCAATTGATGACCATACGGCTCGACGTGCATGGCAACTTCTGCTCCGTGATCTTCTAACATCTTCTTAAGTCCTTTTGACTCTTCATAAGGCACCATTTGATCATTCTTACCTGCTCCAATGAAGACAGGCAACTTACTGATATCTGGAATTTGTGCATCCGGGTTTGGAATCATCGGATGATATAGAATGGCCCCAGCGAGGCTATTCGCTTCCGTCATTACTAGGTTCGCTGCAATATTTGCACCATTTGAATACCCTACAGCTACGACATTACTTCGGTCAAAACCGTATTCCGTAGCGGCTTTATTCAAATAGTCATGTAACTCTTTTGTGCGGAGGGCAAGGTCTTCTTGATCTAATACACCCATGGCGAGTCGCTTAAAGAAACGAGGCATGCCATTTTCAAGTACATTTCCACGAACACTGAGCACGTTCGCACGATCATCAATCATCGAAGCAATCGATAATAAATCATGCTCATTTCCACCAGTACCGTGCAACAGTAATAGGGTAGGTGCGTCTTTCTTCGTTCCTGCTTTATAAATATGCTTCATATTATCTCTCTCCTTTTCGAGCAGCTTTACCGAGTTTACGTGTTAACTCAATCCATTCTTTTAACGTGTCTTCATCGACGCCTGCAAAAAACCGCTTCATATTTTCGAGATGGGCGGGGAATGCATCTTCCATTAACCGCTGTCCCTCTTCTGTCAATTCCACGTATGTTACTCGTCTATCTTCCGAACACATTGTTCGTTTGATCAGTTGTTTTTTGACGAGCTTATCAAGCACATATGTAGTACTTCCACTCGTAATCAAAACGTGCTGCGCGACCTTTTGAACCGGTTGGCGCCCTTGATGATACAGGAGTTCCATAACGGAGAATTCAGTCACATGGAGACCGTGAACGGTTGCATCTTCTTTAATTTTCTGATGAAATGCACCTGATGTACGGACAAGAGCTGCAATAGCCCTTCCTACTAGTTTTGTGTCTACCATTGTTAACCCTCTTTTATCTTGATTTTAAGATACTATAGCATGAATGGAAAGAAAGCGTCAAAAAAAGAGGCTCGCCATTAAGCGAACCTCCATAATCTTCTTCACAAAAAGATGCCTCGAATCAAAATAACAGCACTGATGATGGCAAAGAGCGGAAAAAGAATCATGAGTAAGGCGACACCTGCAAACCCGTCCCCTTCTATAATCGCATAGCCCATACTCATCAACCAACTGGCCAGTGGGGTGATGACGAGTAGTGAAACAATCCCCCACGCCACCCAGCGAATTTTTTCAGATTTTCTTCTTGTAATTAGAAACGTTATTCCTATGGCTAATACAAGTATGAAGCTTGCAACAATCAGTTCCATCAGACGCTCTCGATGACTAAAGCAATTCCCTGGCCTCCGCCAATACATAAGCTGGCCACACCATACTTTAGTCCACGCTCTTTTAACTCATACGCGAGACTTAGTACGATACGAGCACCACTGGTTCCAACGGGATGACCAAGCGCGATGGCCCCGCCGTTCACATTCGTCTTCTCCCGGTCTAGACCTAACTCTTTTTCAACAGCGAGATACTGAGCAGCAAATGCTTCGTTCACTTCAAACAAATCAATTCGATCAAGCGTCATTTCTGCACGGTCGAGTGCTTGTTTGATTGCAGGGACCGGGCCAATTCCCATAATTTCAGGATCTACCCCGGAAATTCCCCAGGAAAGGATGCGTGCCATCGGCTTTAATCCGTGTGTATCGATTGCCCCTTTGCCTGCAATTATAAGACTCGCCGCTCCATCATTAATCCCACTTGCATTTCCTGCTGTGACAGTTCCATCTTTTTTGAAGGATGGACGCAGTTTCCCCAGTGTATCCGTGGTCGTTTCCGGCTTGATGTGTTCATCTTTCTCAACCACAATGGTTCCTTTACGGTTCACGATTTCAAACGGTACGATCTCTTTAGCAAACCGGCCAGACTCACGTGCTGCCGCGGCCCGTTCATGACTTAGTGCAGAAAACGCGTCTTGTTCCTCACGAGAAATATCATACATCTCGGATAGCTTTTCTGCCGTCATCCCCATGCCGTTTCCTGTAAAGTCATCGGTCAAAGTCGACAACAACATATCTTCAAATTTCATAGGTCCTAGTTTTGCTTGGTGAAAGCGACTGCTAAAGTTTGCGTAAGGCGCCATGGACATGTTTTCAGCACCACCAGCTAATACGATATCTGCTTCCCCGAGTTGAATCATTTGAGCTGCAGCTACGACAGCTTGTGTTCCCGAACCACATAAACGATTTAAAGTGAATGCAGGTACTTCTTTCGGCACCCCTGCTTTCAGTCCGATGTGGCGCGCAAGGTATGCCGCATTTGTGTGGGAGTGAATGACATTTCCATAAACCACGTGATCGATTTGCTCTGGTGTGACTCCAGAACGTTTCATCGCCTCTTCAGCTGTCACTTTCCCTAACTCGTCCGCTTGAATGGTTGAAAATGACCCACCAAACGCAGTAAATGCGGTACGAGCTCCGTCGAGTATGTAAACTTCTTTCATATTGGTACATCCCCTTTGTTTATTCTATCGATGATAAATCACTCTTTAAGTATATCGATTTTAGCGCTTTAAGAACAAGACAACAGACGAACCCTTCAATTCGCCCGTCCATTTAGTCATAGGAATAAAATCCGCGTCCTGATTTTCTACCGTAATGACCGGCTCTTACTTTTTTCTTCAGAATAAGCGGTACGCGATATTTCGAATCTCCTGTCTCAGTAAACAGTGTCTCGCACACGAACTGTAGCGTATCGAGTCCGATGAGGTCCGCAAGGGCAAGAGGGCCAATCGGCTGATTGGTACCAAGCATCATGCCACGGTCGATATCTTCTTTTGAAGCCAATCCTTCCCCGTAAACAATCATGGCTTCATTGAGCATCGGCACTAAGATACGGTTAACAACAAACAATGGAGAGTCAAGAACGGTAATCGCTTCTTTTCCAATAGACTCGATTGTTTCTCGAACAAACCGCAACGTTTCGTCGGATGTTTCTTCCGCCTTCACGACCTCAACAAGTTTCATAAGGGGCACTGGATTAAAGAAATGCATACCCACCACCTGGTCTGGTCGTCCACTCGCAGCACCGAGTTCGGTCACGCTCAGGCCTGAAGTATTTGAAGCAAGGATGGTGGATTCTTTGCAAATCTCCCCCAATTGGTGAAACACTTTCTTCTTAATGGCCATTTGTTCAATAATGGCCTCTACAATTAAATCACTATCGGAAAGCTGGTGAATGTCTGTAACAAATTCAATGGATTGTACGACTTGACCGGTTACGTTTGGGTCTTCCCCCTGCTTTTCATGAATCTTAGCGATACTTTTCTCAATACTTTTTTTAGCCTTTTCTAAGCTTACTGGTTCGATATCATATAACTTCACTTCATGCCCGGACATAGCAAAGGCTTGAGCGATCCCGTGCCCCATTGTTCCGGCCCCTAAGACACCGATTTTCATCTCATTCAGCCCCCCTTAAAAAAATCTGGCAAGTCACTAGTTGTAAGAGGGAAACGAGGGTTACGTTTCTCTTTAAAAGAGGCAATTCCTTCTTTTACATCTTTTTCTCTAGATGCCCAGTGTAAAAACTTTGATTCTACTAAATGAGAATCCATTGGATGTTCTGCTTCCCACATTTTATAAAACAGTTGTCTACTAAATGAATTAGAGACAGCAGATGTATTTTCAATGATTTCTTTAGCCAGCTCCAGTGCTTTTTCATAGGCATCTTCCGCGACGTGATTGGCCAATCCAGAAGTGATCAATTCCTCGGAATATATCATTCGGCCTGTATACACCCACTCAAGCGCTTTCGACATACCTACCAGTCTCGGTAAGAAATAGCCACTTGTGGCTTCTGGACCAATACCGCGTCTTCCAAATACAAATCCGACTTTTGCCGTTTCAGAAAATACGCGTATATCTGCAGGCAGTAACATTGTTGCGCCAATACCTACTGCCGCTCCGTTGACAGCTGCAATGACTGGTTTTTTTACATGATAGACTTCAAGGCTAACGCGTCCCCCCGTATCTCTAAACTCCTCGATACTTTCATCCGATTCAAAGACATCGTCCCCTGTTGATAAATCCATACCCGCACAAAACACTTTTCCTTTTGCTGTGAGAATAATAACTCGTACGTCATCTGATTGGTCTGCTTTTCGATAGACTTGAATCAGTTCCTCCATCATTTGCTCGTTAAAGGAATTTAATGCCTCTGGACGGTTTAATGTAATCGTTGCGATTTGCTCGTTCACAACGTAGTCAATCGTGTTAAACATGAACAAACCACTTCTCCTTTGCCTCCATGTATTCACGCGTTAGTGTTTGAAGTAGCTGCTGGACAGGTTGTGTCTCTTTTACAACCGTCACTCCATGGCCAGCTGACCAAATATCCTTCCATGCTTTTGGGTCAATCATATGACCTAGGTCGACTGTTTCCTTTTTCTTTAATGTCGAAGGATCAATATGATTTCTTTTTAGACTGGGAATCAGATAATTTGCATGCACGCCACTGAACGCATCCGTATAAAGAATATCTTCTGAAGTAGATTGTACGAGCATGTCTTTGTATTCTGGAAATGCCACACTTTCATCTGTAGCAATAAATCGTGTACCCATATACACGTAGTCTGCTCCCATGACTTGTGCCGCAAGAATATCTTGGCCTGTCGATATTCCTCCTGCCAAAATAATGACTCCGTCCCAGAATTCTCTTACCGCTGAAATGAAAGCAAACGGATTTAATATACCCGCGTGCCCGCCAGCCCCTGCACTCACTAAAATAAGTCCATCCACACCGGAGTCAGCCGCTTTTTGGGCATGTCTCAAATTGGCTACATCAGCAAACACTTTTCCACCGTATGTTTTGACAACGTCTACCACTTTTCCAGGATGACCAAGAGACGCAATGACAATCGGTGGTTTATACTTCTGAATCAATTCTAAATCCTCTTCTAACCTCTTATTTGTCCGATGACAAATATAGTTAACCGCCCAAGGAACATCCGATAGTTCTTTAGAAAACTGCTGTAACCACTTTTCGCATTGTTCTTTTGTTCGAGCATTTAATAAAGGAATGGATCCTATAACACCACTTCTGCTACTTGCTATGACCAATTCCGGACTAGAAACGAGAAACATGGGCGCAACAATAATAGGTAATTTTAATTTAGAAAACATTACGCAACATCTCCTATTTTTTTGAAATAGGTTCGGTAGATGGATAGCACTACTTCAAGAACAACAGCAGCAAAGCTGATAGGCACGATCATATAGAGTGGATAGACAGGCAATAAATTCCCTGCAACAGGAATGGCCATTTGATCTTGAATACCCGATAAGGCAAATAAAATACTGTAATAAGTTAACAACAAAAATACGACTAATTCTAATGCATAGATAATGATGCGATTTACCTGTTGGAACCGCTTAGGAAGTTTCTCAATCAATTCACTAAGTCTAGGTAACACACCTGATTGATAAGCAAATGCCAAAGTTGGAAAAATGGCCAACGGCATTAAAAAATATTGTACAACTTCATAGGTACCTTGAATGGGTACTTTAAAGACATTGCGCATCGTAACATCTACTACAATCATTAGAACCATTGCTGCGATTGCAAAACTAGCTACACTGATGCCAATGATACGAAACCAATGGGCGATTTTTTCAACACTACTCAAATTGACTCCTCCTATCGCATCTGACTTGGCAACCAAGTAACCAGTTGCGGAAATGCAATCAATAATCCTATAACGATGATGGTTGCGACCACTGCAAAGACAGTTGATGTCTTGAACAGGCGTTCAATAGGGATTCCGGTAACTCCCCCTACAGCATATACACTGATACCCACAGGCGGTGTCAACATGCCCAACGTACACACAACAGTTAACATGATGCCAAACCATAAAGGATCCGCGTTAATTTGATCCAAGATCGGTGTAATGATGGGAACTGTCATCAGAATAACGGCTACTCCTTCAATAAACATAAACAGGAAGAAATAGAAAACCATAATGATGGTGATAATCAGAACAGGTGATTCCATCAATGGACCTAACAAATCAATGATTTTTCGAGGAACAAGGGATAAAGAGATAAATCTCCCAAATAAAGATGCCCCTACAACAATAAACATTGCCATCGTTGTGACTTTTATGGTTTCAACAAACGAGACTTTCAAGAACTTGAGTGAAACTTTTTTTAATACAACCGCAAGGATAAAGGCAATAAAGGCACCAATAGCACCAGCTTCAGTCGGTGTAAATATCCCCATATAAATACCACCAAAAATAGCAGCAACAATGAAGGTTCCTGCGAGAACGACAGTGACATATCTCATTACGGATGTCTCTTCATTCGTCTCATTTTTAATGGCATTTGCTTCAAATTCTTTTCCGTAGATCTTCAAGTAAACCAAAGTCGTTCCAGCAAAGACCAGCATCATAAGAATTCCGGGTATCATAGCTGCAGTAAACAGTTGTCCGATTGAAATTTGTGCGACCACCCCATATAAAATCAAGAAAACACTTGGTGGGATAATTGCCGATAATGAACCGGATGCCGCTGCAAGGGATCCAGCCAAATGTGGCGGGTATCCTCGGCGAATTAATTCTGGCACGGCAATCTGCCCTAGCGCTGCCGAAGTAGCTGTACCTGAACCTGATACACCGCCTAATAAACCCCCGATGAATACCGTTAGTACGCCTAGAACTCCACCTCTACCTTTAGACAATTTATAGGCGAGATCGTAAAGGTCCTTTACAATTCCCGCTTGCATGATAAATTGAGCCATGAGTATGTAAAGTGGAATGGTTGTTAAAGAATAGCTGGCTACTCGTGCAAAGGGTTCTCCTTGTAAAAACCCATTCATGATGGTCGAGCCCCCAATGAGATAAATTCCAAGGATCCCTACAAAGAACAATAATGAGCTGATATACATGCCTGTTGTTAAGAAATACAGAAAAATTAAGATGACGATAAATAACACAATATTCTCTGTCATACTCTGCCCCCTATGCCAAGAAAGAAGAATAGGGGCTATGGAGCCCCCAAACTTTTTCTCTCCTATTCAATATCCATAACTTCTTGTGGAACTTCTGCGCCCGCTTCTACTAGACTGTCTCTCCAAAGGATGGCAATGTTCTTACCTGCATGTCCTTGAGATTCTAGATTTTCGATCCAGTCTAACCACGTTTTAGTAATGGCTGCTTCAATATGAACTCGAACCTCTTCAGGTACTTCCGATAAATGTTTGAAATCTCCACCCTTATCGATATTGCTTTGACGATTCTCTTCAGTTTCATCCTTCGTCAATTGAGAACCTTCTACAATTAAGCGCTCTGCATTTGTGCGGAAAATGTCTTGAGTTTCTGGAGTTAACTTAGCCCATGTGTCTTCCGTCATTGCCGTATGACCAACGAAGTGCCCGAAGTTTGCTCCTTCAATCGTATGTTTGATCAGTTCATCAAAACCAAAAGCCATCCAGTCAGGTACATTGTAGAAAAACCCATCTAAAGCATTTCTGCTCAATGCATCATAGGCATCTGTGATTGGCATAGATTGTGATGTAATGCCTAAATTAGTTGATAAGATTTCGTGCACACGTGATGCTGTTCGCATGCGAACATCTCGACTAAAATCGCTCACTTCAGCAAACGCTTTGTTTGTTGTTGAAATCACGTAAGGCTGTGTTGGTGAATTGGCAAAAGCTACTAACCCTTTATCTTCAAATTCCAGTTGGTAATAGGTTTTTCCATCTTTAATTTCTTGATCGCTGTTCATCATTGCTCTCATAGCCTCAGCCGCAATCGTAGAATCCGATTCAAGCAACGGCAGCATAACCACTTCTGTATAAGGGAAACGTTGTGGGTCATAAGGCGCCATTAGAGTAAGGGCTACATCAATCGTTCCATTTGTTAACGCATCATATTCTGTACCTAACCCGACAAGCTCTCCAGATGTGAACGCATTAAAGCTTACTTTGCCGTCTGTCTCTTCATCCACAGAATCCATCAGTGGCTGGAAAAATCCTCGATGCCAAAAGTGTTTATCATTTACCCCTGAAGAAGCATTAAACGTCACCGATTCTTGATCCCCAGATGTATTGGAGTCAGTGGTTGCTGAAGAGGTACCTCCCCCATCTCCGCATGCTCCTAAAATTAGTGCCGACATTGCCACGACAGAAAACCATTTCTTTGAACGTTTCATTTCATTATCCCCTTTGATTTGTATTTACTTTCATTCAATCCCTGTGGTTAAGCTGTTTGATGCTCTCGTAAAACATTCTTGAGTACTTTTCCACTCGCATTCCGTGGCAACTCTTCTAAGAAATCAATTTCTTCAGGAATTTTATATTTTGCAATATTCTTACTGCAATATGTTTTTACATCTTCTTCTGTAAGATGTTGGTCGTTTTTCAACACTACATATGCTTTAGGAACTTCACCATATACCGGATGAGGAACACCCACGACAGCGGCCTCTAATACTTCAGGAATCTGATACAAGACTTCCTCTACTTCAACCGGATAGACATTTTCACCACCCCTAATGATCATGTCTTTTTTCCGGTCGACGATATACAATAATCCATCTTCATCAAATCTTCCTAAATCCCCTGTATATAACCAACCATTCTGAATCGCTTGGTTTGTCGCTTCTTCATTTTTTAAATACCCATTCATTAACTGTGGGCCTTTCACAACAATCTCGCCCACTTGACCTGTTGGCAATGACTCACCGAATTCATCGACTACTTGAACTTCCGTTTTTGGTAACATTTCACCTACGGAACCGATCTTGTCTAATGCAAAATGATCTTTAAGCGTAGTTGCTGCTGGAGAATTTTCAGTTTGACCATATAAGTTTTGGACGCTTACATTCGGATACAACTCTTTTACTTTTTTAACTAATTCATATGGCATTGGTGCGGCTCCATAGGTGAAGAGGCGAAGTTTTGGCAAATTCAGCTCCTTCATCCGTGGATTATTCAATAAGATGCTATACATAGCTGGAACTCCAAAGAAAATCGTAATATCTTCATTTTCGAGAGTGTCCATTGCAGCTTCTGGTGAAAATGCTTCTTCAATGACGATGGTTCCCCCTGCATAAATAACAGGGATGCTAAACACGTGACTAGCTGCGCAGTGAAACAGGGGTGTGACAATTTGCACTCGATCCTCGTGATTCAAGCCCATGGCTTCTCCCCATATTTGAGCAGTCGCCTCTGTTGCGCCAGCGCTCAACATGACCCCTTTTGGTCGACCTGTTGTACCCGAAGTATAAAAAATGACATTCACATCTTTAGAAGTAAGGTCTACAGATTCATAGATGAACGAAGAATCATTCAAGACCTCTTCTAGCGAGTGTTCAGACCCTACTTTGAGTACCGTTTCTACTTGTTGAAGGGTATCTGAAAGTTGTTTCAGTGTATCGTCAAAGCGAGTATCATAAATCAGGTGCTTTGCTTCAGAGTGTTCCAAAATGTACTGAATTTCTGGTGCAGCGAGTTTATGGTTAATCGGGAGAGCAGCAAAACCTCCTAAATGCGCTGCATAATAGGCAACCAAGAAGTAATCACTATTCGGCAATAAGAAGGCGATAGGGTCTCCCTTTTTTAAACCTTTTGACTGATAGTAAGCTGCCAATCGTTTCGCTTGCTCGTAGAATTGTTGATACGTTAATTGTCTTCCTGCAAATGACGTGATGACTTTATCCCCTTGAGTTGTTGCATGTTCTGTTAATCGACCTGTAATAAACATGGCTCTACCCCTTTACTTCAATAATTTGATTAAATAATCGGCATACAATTGCTGGATTTCTTCAATTGAATTTTTCCCATCTACTTTGTACCATTGTTGAATCCAGTTCATTGCACCAAGTAGCATCATTCGTACCATTCGCACATCTACTTTTTCAAACTCCCCTGCTTCCATCCCTTTTTCGATAATTTCATCAAAAAATCGAGAGTAAATTGCTCGCTTTTCAAATAATGGCTGTAATTGTTCTTCAGCAAAGGTCTTATCCGGCCGAATGATCATATTAAACGTTTCTTTTTCATTAATTGCATAATCGATATGAAGGGCAATCATTTCTCGCAATCGCTCCTCATAACTCTTCTCACTAATCACTACTTGGTGAATGTCTTCATTGGCTCGTGAAAGAACAAGAACATGACATTGAAAAATGAGATCTTCTTTATTACGAAAATAATAATAGAGAGAACCTTTTGTCATGAGGAGCTCCGCAGCTATTTGTTCCATAGTGGCTCCTTTTGTTCCTTGTCGATTCATAATGGCAATTGCGGAAAGGATGATATCTTCTTTCTTTTTCTTGACTTTCATTTCTGAGCGCTTCATAGCACACCCTCTTTTCTAAAGCTCCAGTTGTTTAGCAATGATGGTCTTCATAATTTCGGTCGTTCCTGCATAAATACTAGCAACTGGAATATCGCGATACCTACGTGCAATTTCATATTCCTCCATATAGCCATAGCCTCCATGTAATTGAAGACATTCTGCGGCCGTTCTTTTTGCCATCTCACTGATCCACCATTTCGCCATGGATACTTCTTTGACAATGTCTTCACCCTCAATATGTCGATTAGTCACAGAGTTCAAATAGGTCCTTCCCAGTTCTAACTCCGTTGCAATTTCGACTAATTTAAATTGAGTATTTTGAAACTGACTAATCGGCTTCCCGAAGGCTTTGCGTTCTTTCACATAGGCTCTCGTAATATCGAACATGACTTCTGCTTCAATTTGGCATTGAATAGCTACAACCAGCCGTTCCTGTTGCAGATGACCCATCAAGTAATAAAAACCTTTGTTTTCTTCGCCTAAAAGGTTACTTACCGGAACTTTCGCATCTTCAAAGATCAGCTCACCCGTATCTCCACTATGTATGCCAATCTTGTCGAGCTTTTTTCCCTTCTTGTAACCCGGAGTTCCTGTTTCTACAACAATGAGGCTGATTCCTCTATGAGCCGGTTCTGCTGACGGATCCGTCTTACAAACAACTACAGCTAGATCGGAGTCTATAGCATTCGTAATAAATGTTTTTTCTCCATTTAGAATGTAGTGGTCTCCTTCACGCCGAGCAGTCGTTTTGATATTTGCTAAATCTGATCCTGCACCCGGTTCGGTCATGGCAATCGCCGTAATTATTTCTCCACTGATACATTTTGGCAGCCATCTCTCTTTTTGCTCATCTGTCCCCAATTCAACAATGTAAGGGCTTACAATTTCTGAATGCAGACACACACCACCAGCTAAACCCTGACCCACACGTTCAAGCTCTTCAATTAAAATCATTGAATAGGAAAAATCTAGACCTAGTCCTCCATACTCTTCTTTCACCCATGGGAGAAGAAACCCGTTCTCGCCCAATTTAGTCCAGATGGAACGAGGTATTTCTCTCTTTTCTTCCCATTCCTCGTAAAAAGGATAGGCTTCCTTTTCTAACATTTTTCTCAAAGATTTTCTGAACAATTCGTGCTCACTCGTAAAGTGTAAAGTAGACACAAGAATTCCCCCATAAATTAGTTGATTACACTTAATTTTCTGATAATTAAGTTAAGTATAATTCCTGTTTTCTTTGAAGTAAAGAGTTTTTTGAACAAAGTTTAAATTTTAAACATATAATAAAATTATAGTGGAAATTGATTTAACATAAGGTATTACAAGGTCTGACTTTCGTTTAATTATTAAACAAACAAAAAAGACTAGCTCTATTGGCTAGTCTCCTACTCTATTGTGTACACTTACCGAGTGCACTAAGATCTCATCATGTATCGGAAAAATAATACTTGCGTGTGTACCTTTTTTTACTTGTTTATATACAAATTCACCTTCAAGATCGTTCACAATCAAATTACGAACAATATCAAGACCTAAGGAACGGGTATATCCTTCCATTCCCTTCCCATCATCACTGATATGCATCTCGATAAACTCTTGCTTCACTTTAAACTCTACACAAATCGTTCCTGCTTGATGGGGAAATGCATGCTTCAATGAATTCTGTACGAGTTCATTGACAATCAGAGCAATGGACACTGCTTTTCGTGAAGAAGCAAGTAAGGTATAACCGTTTGATACTACCCGGAACTCAATTTGATGATCCAAATCATTCAACATCATTGTCGATCCAATCTTGGAGGTAAGCTCAATGACATCCACATCATCTTGATCAGCATCTTCATTAGCAAGAATCAATTCATAGACCGCAGAGATGCTATATACTCGGTGCAACGTATCTTCAAAATGGCTCTTACTTTCCACCGATAATCCTTTACGCATCTGTAATCTCAACAAGCTCGCGACCGTCTGGAGGTTATTTTTCACCCGGTGATGAATCTCTTTAATGACAACTGACTTTTTCAACAACTCTTTTTCTTTTAAGCGGAGCTCCGTCAAGTCTTGAATAATGAAGAGCAACCCTTCCAGCTCATTCCGCTTCGTTCGCATATGAACTTTCTTGACCTCTAAGACACGTTGTCCTGCGAGAACTTCTGAGATAAACACTTCTTCTTTGTGATGAAGTAACCCTTCGAGAAAGGGTAAGACGTGTCCCACAGGTTGGTTTACCCAATCACGCTCGCCTTGAATTTCATGTAAAAACTTGATACCGGAAGGGTTGGCATAGACAAGGCGTTGCTGATCGTCTGTCATGAAGATAATTTCCATTAGTAAGTCTGCCACCATCGGGTTGTCAGAGAAGGGTCCCATATCCATCGACTTGATGGGGAGTGTCCCTCCATTTGGAGCTGAGGATTCCTCACTCCGATCCGCCTCCATAATTAACGTTCCTATCACTTCATGGCTGTCATTGTAAATCGGTATCACACTCTGTTCGACCACTTTCCCTTCTTGTGTGATCGCCCGGTGTTTCAGCGACTTTCTCCCGGTCTTATGACAAAGTAGAACGGCCGGTTCAAATGCTTCGAACACTAACTTTCCAAGTACTCGATCTTTGTATGCCGCGTCAGGCGTGCGTGGAAGAGCTTCTGCTACGACAATCCCGTGGTCCCCTGACTGTAACAAACAATCAATGTACATATAATTGCCCGTCAATTCGGCATACTGAGGCAACGTATCAGCCACTTTTTCTAGGATAGCAATGTCTTCCGCTTTCAAGTTTGTATATAAACGACATAATTGGTGAAGCGTGGTTTCGCTCATAGACTCGTCAACCACCTTTAGCTTAGTTGTACCTTCTATCTTTTCGTATTTCTACACGTCTTGCAAGTTGTTTTGACGAGCAAACGCCACCCCTGAAGACTTAGCTTGAAGCATTTTTTCAATCAGTCCTGATAAATGTGCGCCAGCTTCTACAGGAGCCAGACCTTCTTTGTGAATATTAGAAATCACAGTTCGGTCCGCTTCTACCGTTTTGTCTGTAGGTTTATAAACCATATACGCACTCATACTTTCATCTGTATTCAGTCCTGGACGTTCGCCAATCAGTGAAATGACGAATTCGGCATTGAGTAATTGAGCCACTTCATCCTGAACCCATACTCGTGCCCGTTTGATAAAGAGAGGTTTCCCTACTTTAATATTTTTGAGAAGTAGTCCTTGTGTCAATGCAGGGAGCAAGTCCCCAACATTTGCCTCTACGGCAGAAGAGCTGAGTCCATCACAAACCAAGATCTGTACTTGAACGTCCTTCTCGCCGTTCTTTTGAAGCCATTCTTTGGAACGGTCTGACAGTTTTCGTCCTGCATCTAGATCCATTAGGTAGTTCTTCAGGGATTCCGCACGTGTTTCAAGAATAGGGAGATCCAATGCTTCGATTACTTCAGGGTTTACATCTTTACGAACGGCATCTTGAGCAGCTGCATGGTCAATCCGGAATTGTAGATAACTCTGCGTTTTCATACGTGAACCTGCCCGTCCGATACCAATCCGTGCGGGTGTAATTGACTGGGCATGGCGGATCGCTTCTTCTTTATACGGATTCTCAACTCCCATTTCAAATTCTTCAGGGAAGTGAACCGTTCTTTTGCTACGCTCATCAGATTTAGGTATAAACGTACTCTCTTGGTTTCGCATAACTTCATCTATTATTTGTTTGACAATCTTTTCTAAGTCCATTCATTTCACCTCCTAGTCTTCAAAAATAGATAAGTCGCCTGCCCGTTTTGTTAAACGACCATTTTCCATGATGCCCATTCTCTCCATCCACTTTTCAAATTCTCGGAGTGGACGTAACCCCAGCATTTCACGTAATGATGCATCATCATGATAACTTGTGTCCTGATAATTGAGCATGACATCATCCCCGCCAGGCACGCCCATATAAAAGTTTGCGCCAGCTAATGCGGTTAACATGCCCCCGATCTCTTGGTCGTTTTGATCGGCTTCCATATGGTTTGTATAGGTCGGCGCAATTCCCATCGGGAGACCTGACAGTTTCCCCATAAAGACATCTTCGAGGTCCGCTCGAATCAGCTGTCGGCCATCATATAATGTTTCCGGCCCAATAAAACCTGATACGTTGTTGACCATGAACGGCTTCCAGTGTTTAGCAAACCCATAGCTCCGTGCTTCTAATGTTTGCATATCGACTTTATGATCGGCGTCTAGGGACACTTCCGACCCTTGTCCCGTTTCAAAATACATAAAGTTTGGTCCCGCTGATGTTCCCATCGTGCGCATCATTTCATAGCCTTCTGTTAAAATATCACGAGAAATACCAAATGCTTCATTTGCCCGCTGGGTACCTGCAAGACTCTGGAACATCAAGGCAATCGGCGCTCCTTTTTTCATGGCATCCATTTGGGTTGTAATGTGCGCAAGTACGCAGTTTTGCGTGGGAATCTCCCATCGCTCGATAAAATCATGAGATAGCGTCAACAGTCGCTTCACAGATTCCACAGAATCGACATTCGGGTTAATCCCAATCACGGCATCTCCTGCTCCGTAAGATAACCCTTCCTTGATTGAATAAAGGATTCCTTCCGGTACATCGTTCGGATGATTCGGTTGACAACGAAAAGCGAGTCGCCCTCGTTCCCCAATTGTTGTATTGCAATGTGCAGTGAACTTCATCTTTTGGGAGGCAAGGACAAGGTCAATGCTCGACATGAGTTTAGCTACGCCTGCGATCATCTCACTTGTTAAACCTCTCGACCATTTAATCAAATGATCCGTCGTCGTTTCATATGACAAGATGCGGTTTCGTAACTCCCCAACCGTCCAACCTTTTAAGGACTGATAAATGGGTTGACTGACGTCATCATAAATAATCCGCGTCACCTCATCTTCCTCATAGGAAATGACCGGATTTTCGTAAATATCTTCAAGCGTGAGTTCACTCAAAACGACCTTCGCTGCCATTCGTTCGAGAGCACTTGTCGCAGCGACACCCGACATCACATCGCCTGATTTGGCTTCACTCGCTTTTGCCAGTACCTCACGAACGGATGAAAATGTATACGTTTCCCCTTTTACTGTACATGTTAACTTTGGCATACCTCTTCACCTTCCCCTAAAAAGACAAAAAAACACCAGCCCAATGATTCATTGAGACCGGCGCCTTTGCCAGAAAAATTATTTACATAGTTTGAGCACAGAGCGAACAGACTCCGCCGACCGGTCCAGTGCTTCTTTTTCCTCTGTCGTGAGTGGCAACTCAATAATGCTTTCAATTCCATCTCCACCTAGAATCGTCGGAACCCCTAAATACAGATCACTGTACCCATATTCTCCTTCTAAATACGCAATGGATGGAAGGATTCGTTTTTTATCACGTAAGATGGATTCTGCCATTTCCACGAGGGAAGCAGCTGGTGCATAGTACGCGGAACCATTTCCAAGAAGTGCGACGATCTCGCCACCGCCTTTTCGAGTTCTCTCGACAATTGCATCCATCCGTTGTTGAGGAATTAACTTCTCGAGTGGAATGCCCCCTGCATTGGAATAACGCACAAGCGGAACCATATCATCGCCATGCCCTCCCAACACAAAACCAGAAACATCTTCTACAGAGACATTCAGTTCTTCAGCGACAAACGTATTAAAACGAGCCGTGTCGAGCACACCTGATTGACCAATGACGCGGTTCTTCGGGAATCCTGTTGTCTGATAACAAACATAGGTCATCGCATCAACGGGGTTACTCAGGACAAGAATATAGCTATCTGGAGCATACTTCTTTACGTTTTCAGCAACGGATCGCATTATCTTTGCATTTGTCGCTACTAAATCATCACGACTCATACCCGGTTTACGTGCAATTCCTGCTGTAATGATTACCAGGTCGGCTCCTCGAATGGTCTCATAATCAGACGAGCCCTTTACATGAGCATTAAAGCGTTGAACAGGTCCCGTTTCTAGGATATCCAAGGCCTTTCCCTTCGTTGGGTTCTCTTGTTCAGGTGTATCGATGAGAACGACATCTCCTAGTTCTTTTTGAGCAGCCATCAATGCAACTGTCGCTCCTGTGAATCCTGCACCGATAACAGCAATTTTCGGACGTGTGAAAGCCATACAATCTCTCCCTTACGCTTCGTTTGGTGGGGCTGGTTTCGCAGGCTTATTCACTTGTGGTGCAGGCGGTAAAGGCTTTGGATCCAACATCTCATAAACATCTGTATCTGGACGCGGAATCACATGAGCACCAAGCAGTTCACCCGTGCGTTTCGCTGCCTCTTCTCCAGCCGATACGGCAGCCTGAACAGCTCCCACATCTCCTTTAACAATAACCGTTACAATCCCACCGTCAATCATCTCCTGCTTCACAAGGGAGACGTTGGCAGCTTTAATCATCGCATCTGCGGCTTCAATGGAACCGATGAGGCCTTTTGTTTCAATCATTCCAATCGCTTGACTCATTTAGCCCACCTCTTTCTACCTCTGTCGAGTCAATAATGCCGACAATCACAGCATCTATCGGCAAAGATTTCTCTTTCATGATATAGCGGGATGACCCTCCGGAAGTCACTAACACATCATCCCCGATACCGGCCCCAATTCTGTCAGCTGCAACAAGCTGGGTACGAATCGGTTTGCCCGCAGAGTTGACAGGTTGAACGATGAGGAGCTTCAACCCTTCCAATCCTTCTTCTTTCCGTGTTGCCCATACGTTGCCAATCACTTTTCCCATTTGCATTTAGGGCACCTACTTTCCTGTCTCAAACGAGAGCGCGATGCCTCGTTCTCTCGCAAAATCTTTCGCAAGATCGGTCACAATCGTTCCTTTTGGAAGACGGACCTCTTTTCCTTGAAGACTCTCTACATCTTCTTTCGTCAGCAGTTTTTTTGTATACGTTATGCGTTCAGAAGAAACCTGTTTGACCTGTGTTTGTTCTAATGCAATCTGTTGAGGCACTACTTCTCCTGCTTTAATCAGTTGACCCCTACCTTTTTTCTGTAGAAAAGCTGCATTCGCTTCGTCCGTATCTATATGCATTTCTAATCGATATCGATCAGATACGCGAACTTTGACCCTTTGGAACCGTAGAGGGCGATCTGAATCAATTAAAACTTCTACATATTCTTGGTCCTGGACCTGGTAACGGGCGGCATCTTGAGGTGACATGTGAATATGTGCTTGTGCCACAATCAGTCCCTCATTTAGATATAAACTTCCTTTAGGCCCAATTAATGTGACTCCAGCGGAACCTGCGATATCTCCTGATTCGCGGACCGGAGCAGAGACACCTAATGTGATGGTGTCGGTCTGACTGACTTCTACTTGAGTGAGCTTCCTTGCAGGACCGAGTACACGTACACGGGTAAAGCTGCCTTTTGGTCCCGCGATATGAACGGTCTCTTCTGCAGCAAATTGACCAGGTTGGGAGAGGTCGGCTCGCTTCGTGAGCTGATACCCCTTTCCAAACAACTGCTCTATGTGCTCTTCCGAGAGATGAACATGTCTTGCGGAAATAGCAATCGGCACAGAAGAATCGGGTGTTTGCTGGGTATCTGCCTCTAAAGAAGCGAGTACCTCTCTGACTATCGTCTGAATCAATTGCGGATCCATCGACATTCCCCTTTCCTCTTATCTATTAGTTCTCCGATTTTGGCAAAATCATTTCAAGTTCGTTATGTGGACGTGGAATCACGTGGACAGATAATAATTCTCCCACACGCTGTGCCGCTGCTGCACCTGCATCTGTTGCTGCTTTAACTGCGCCTACATCGCCGCGTACAAGAACTGTGACTATACCGCCACCCACATGTACTTTTCCAACTAAATGCACACTAGCTGCCTTAACCATTGCATCTGCTGCTTCAATTGATCCGATTAATCCTTTGGTTTCTACCATTCCTAATGCTGTACCTTCTCTTGACATGTGTATGTCCTCCTTTAAATTTGCTTTTATTTAGTAGTTAATTGGTTCACAATTTGAGTGACAAGCTGTTTCACCTGTGCTTCGTCGAGTCCATTAATGGAGCCAACTGATTTGAGTACTTGTTGGGTAACCTCTTTAGAAGATGCTTTGACTGGTAACACTTTTGGTAGCGACACATCTTTTGTTCCATAGGCCATACGCTTGATGTTCAACAAATGGTGAGCAGAAATGTTATCGGATGTAATATTCCCTCCGAACGTCCCACACCCAAGTGTTAGAGAGGGTTTAAGTCCCGTCGTACCTCCGACTGCTCCAATCGACGACAATGTGTTTACAAGTATACGAGAAACCGGCATCTCAATAGAAAAGTCTCGTGCGATTCGGTCGTCTTGTGTATGGATGGAAAGACTATGTCCTCGTCCACCTAAATTTAAGAGGTCCAGGCAGACTTCCTTGGCATGCGTAGAATCACGTACTTCATAAAATGCGAAGATAGGGGATAGTTTCTCAAGGGAGAAAGGCACATCTTTCCCTACACGGTCTTCCATTCCGACAATAATTCGGGTCCCTTCGGGAATAGTGATTCCCGCAAGTTCAGCAATGGTCTGTGGACTTTTTCCAACGATTTTGGGATTCACTTTTCCCGGAACTGGCGAGATGGTCTTTTCCATCTTCTTCTTTTCTTCGTCATTTAACAGATACGCGCCGTTCTTCTCAAGCGCTTTAAACACTTGATTTTTAATGGCCTGATCCACGACGAGGGCTTGTTCTGTAGCACAAATCGTTCCATAATCAAACGACTTACTATCAACAATTTGAGCCACCGCTTTATCAATTCGGGCAGAACGTTCAATATAAACAGGAACATTACCAGGCCCTACGCCGTATGCAGGTTTTCCTGAACTATATGCCGCCCGAACAAGAGCGCCACCACCTGTAGCCAAGATTAAATGAATATCTTTATGTTTCATCAATTCTTGCGTCGCTTCCATCGAACCGAGAGTGAGACACTGCACGAGCCCTTTTGGAGCTCCAGCTTTTTCTGCTGCGTCTGCACACACGCGTAATGCTTCTTTTGTACACTCAATTGCATAGGGGTGAGGACTGACAACGATGGCGTTGCGCGTCTTCAGAGCAATCAGTGTTTTGAAGAATGCTGTGGATGTCGGATTCGTAGTAGGGATGATACCCCCAACGACTCCAAATGGTGCAGCAATCTCAACTACTTTGTTCGTTCTGTCTTCTGAAACAACGCCCACACTCTTTAAATTCTTGATGCTTTCATACACATCGCGTGACCCAACTTCATTTTTCAACTTTTTGTGTTCGGCAACGCCCATTCCAGTTTCTTCAACAGCCAACTTCCCTAGCCTTTCAGAGGCTTGGTAAGCGGCATCTGCTGCTGCCTTCACAATTTTATCGACTTGTTCTTGAGTGAAATTCATATATTCCTTCTGCGCTTTATTGGCTGCCTCCACGGCTTGCCTCATCTCTTGTAGAGCAAGAAGATCGTTGTCCACTAATGTAACCATATGATTCCTCCTTTCCTAATACTGCACAGGTTGCTGAGCGAGTCGTTCTATAGTTTCTCGAAATGCATCAGCAGCTGCCTGACACGAAGACTGACTACCCGTAAGTAAAGCTCCACCAAAGTTCGTTTCTGAAGGTGGGTTAAACAATTCACAAATTCGAACATCAGCTGCTTTTAAAGCGGCATCCAGTCCGACCATTGCCTCAAGAGGAGGGGCAATGAGATACGCCAGTGCCTGACCTTCTGAAACCCCTGCTTGTTCCGCTAGAAATGTACCGCAACTGGAAATAGTTTTTGCATAAAGGGTATGCCCTTCATCCCCATTGATGGCTTCAAAGTAAGCATCTGTTTCTACCGTTTGTCGAACAGCATCGAGGCCACTCCGGATTTCTTCTGGAGATGGGCCAGCTAGTATA
The DNA here is from genome assembly GCF_042649045.1 of Chryseomicrobium palamuruense. Classification (NCBI taxonomy): domain Bacteria; kingdom Bacillati; phylum Bacillota; class Bacilli; order Caryophanales; family Caryophanaceae; genus Chryseomicrobium; species Chryseomicrobium palamuruense. Next base: position 185,327 of record NZ_JBHSEF010000023.1, read on the forward strand.
CCAATAAACTCTCCAGAGAGTGGACCTGAGGCATGTGCGGCTCCGGCGTAAAAGCTCTTGGCATACACGACACGCACATCTGCCTTTTTCGTTGCTTCATCTGCTGCCGTGTACCCCACATCATCAATTGTCGATGTAAACAATCCTAAGCTGCGTTCATGTTCTCTCAGTCCATATGCCTGTCGCATATCGTCCTGCACATTCGGAATGATATGCATCGCTAGTAATTCCCCAAAGATTTTTGTCATCGTCACGCCTCCTTCTTCACCAAGTTCACACCACTGGCTTGATAATGGAGTATTTTTTTAATCAATGTTCCAAGGTATGCCCCAGCTTCTACAGCAGGAATGCCTCCTTTATGAATATTGGAGACCACCATCCGGTCCGCTTCAATTGTTCCGAATCGTGGCTGATAACACACATAGGCACTCAGAGATTCAGCGGAAACAAGTCCAGGACGCTCTCCAATCAAGTAAATGACCACATCTGGCTGCAGCAATTCCCCAATCTCATCCATTAATGCAACCCGTCCCTTATCAATATAAAAAGGTGTACCGACATCAAGATTCAATTGCTTCAGCGCTTGTTGGAGACTGAGGTATACATCTTCAAGATTCTCTTCTACAGCTTTTGCACTTAATCCATTCGACGAGATAATCTGAACTGTGGGGTTTTTCTTACATTCCCGTTTGACTTTTTCCTTACTGTCATCCGAAAGTCGGCGTCCAAGGTCCGGACGCAGAATATACTCTTCTTTATCTTTCACACGTGTCGTTACTTGGAAGAACCCGAGCCGCTCAATCAGTTCATCTGGTACTTCTCCGTAAACGGCATCAACAGCCGCGGCATGGTCAAAACGAAATTGAAGCCATGTGTCTGTCTTCGGTCTAGATCCAGCTCGTCCTACCCCAATTCTTGCAGGCGTTGTCTTTTTCATGGCTCGGATATCATCACTTACGGCAGCATTTTTCTTTTCAACTTGGCGAGATTCTTCCGCTTTAACTGACGGAGAAAACGATTCTCTTACCTTGGATTGCTTTTGTACCGGCTTGGATGATGAGGAAGTTAGCGAATGTAATGTAACGGTTCCCTCTGGTTCTTTTTTACGTTTTTCGATTTCTACCCGTCCTTTAGGACTGGTTGATCTGAGGGCAACAGATGCACTCTGAGAAGCCGATTCTATTTCATTTAGTTCCGCCATCACCAGCTTGGTAATTTGTTCAACGAGTTGTTCATTCACTGCTTTCACCTCCTATCGGTTAAAGAGTTCAATCTTGCCAGCGTTTGGACCCAGTCTTCCGTTTTCGTAAATCCCCATGTTCTCTAACCACGTGAGATATTCTGGAGAGGGCAGTTTACTCATTGTCGATCGCAGTGTTGCGACATCATGGTAACTCATCGATTGATAGTTCAACATACAATCGTCACCCATTGGTGTAGCGATAATGAAGTTGACACCCGCTGCAGATAAAAGGACGCCAAGGTCTTCCATGTCATTTTGATCTGCTTTGATGTGATTCGTGTAACAAATATCAACACCCATTGGTATACCATGCATTTTTCCCATAAAATGATCTTCAAGCCCAGCCCGAATAACTTGTTTACTGTTATACAAGTATTCCGGTCCGATAAAACCGACGACCGTATTGACGATGAACGGATCGTATCGTCTAGCGAAACCATAGTTTCTTGACTCCAGTGTCACTTGATCTAATCCGTGATGGGCTTCCGCTGAGAGTTCTGAACCTTGTCCTGTTTCAAAGTACAATCCTTGTGGTCCGGTTCCTGTTCCGTGCTTCTTGGCTACCTGCTGGGCTTCTGCAATGAGTTCCGCCGAGATGCCAAATGAACGATTGGCTTTCTCTGTTCCTGCAATACTCTGGAAAATCATATCCGCCGGAGCCCCTTGTTGAATCGCTTTCATTTGTGTTGTTACGTGAGCGAGTACACAGTTCTGCGTAGGGATTTGCCATTCACGGATAAAATCATGTGTTGCATGCAACAGTCGTTTGACACTCTCTACCGAGTCATCTACGGGGTTGATTCCAATGACGGCATCCCCAATTCCGTAGGATAAGCCATCTTTTAACGAAGCAATCATTCCGTCAACATTGTCCGTCGGATGGTTTGGTTGTAAACGAGAGGCAAGAGTCCCCTGTTGTCCGATAGAAATATTGCATGTCGTGATAATTTCAATTTTGTTTGCTGCGTGTACCAAGTCGAGATTGGACATGATCTTGGTGACTGCCGCAATCATTTCCGAGGTAAGTCCCCGACTGATTCGCATCAGTTCCCTGTGACCTGTTGACAGATGCAGAATATACTCACGCAGTTCAGCAACGGACCAGCGTTTGATCTCTTCATACACACGTTCGTTGATGTCTTCTTCAATAATGCGAGAAACTTCATCTTCTTCCGGAGCAATTAACGGGTGATTTCGAATGTCTTCGAGCAACAGTTCGCTAAGAACCGTCTTCGCAGCAATTCGTTCCTGTACAGTTTCAGCAGCAACGCCTGCTAAACGGTCCCCTGATTTTTCTTCATTGGCTTTTGCCATTACCTCTTTTAAGTCCCGAAATGAATACGTTTCTCCGCCGAGTGTAGCGGATAGCTTCACAGCAATTCCTCCTTTTAGCTATGAAAAGTCAATGTTTTGATGACCACTGGTACAGTATCTGAAGCAAGTGATCGTCCGATATCCAGATAGTCACCGTGCTCTACTTTGATTTGGTCGATACAGATAATGCTCTGCTTTACCTGCATGGCATGCAATGTCTGTCCAAGCACTTTTGCGTGATCTGTTTCTAAAACAAGTACGACCGGAAGTGACGGGTCAGCTCTTCGGTTCATCACCTTCATCACTTGTTCCGCGAGTTGCTGAATGGCTTGGAACTTCATATATGGAAGTCCTGAAAGATATAACGCAAAGTTCTGACCTTCACGGTATGCATCATAAAGATCAAGTGCCTGACTTATTGCATTTTCCATCTGAGGAAGTCGTTCAACAAAGTTCTGTTCAAAATCGAATTCATATACTGGTAGGTTCTTCAGCGGAAGTTCGTCTGCCTGCACCTGGATTGTGGCTCCACTAATTTCTGTGGTATGCGCTCCTGCACCGAGCACGGTAGCACGTACGGTCTCCTTTGGTTCTAACCAGCGCCAATCCGACTTCGATTTTTCCTGCAAGATTTTATGAGCCAATTGTTGTCCGATATCATTGTACTGAGCGGGAGAAGCACCTTGCTCTTCGTACTGATACATGCACTCTGCCACTCCACCTGAAAACATGACGGTTTCAATGGGCCTGGACCAGTTTGGCAGATGACCAAGTACCAGCACTTCATCGATCGGTTCAGGACTTTGTGAGAGAATGCGGAAAAGCGCTGCAGTCAGTTCGTCAATGACTTTCGCAACAACGGGTTCATCCGATGGATCTCCAACATGGAGTGTCCACCCTTTTTTCTGAAGAAGCTTTTCAATAGGCGGCGAGATGGAACGAATCTTCCCGTTCTCAAATTCAATCAACCTTCCTCCCACATGCATTGTGCACGTACCAAGGAGCTTTTTCTGATGATAGACGGCAATGTTTGCCGTACCTCCTCCAATATCGACGTTCGCAATAGGGGCATAACTTTTCGCTGACTCATCAAATGCACCCGAACCTTTGGCAGCAATCATTCCTTCGAGATCGGGTCCTGCTGTAGCGACAAGAAAATCACCGGCATGCTCAGATAAATGGTTGACCATCTCTCGCGCATTTTTTTTCGTTGCCGTCTCACCCGTGATGATAACCGCGCCTGTTTCAATCTCTTCCGGCCTTACACCTGCTTTTTTATATTCTCCCCGAACGAGCTCTTCCACTTTGGCCACATCAATCGTGGATGCATCTAAAAGGGGTGTTCGATAAATAGGGCTTTGATATAAAATTTCTGTTTCCACAATTTCAATACGAGGGACATGGGTAGCACCTGCCACATTCATGAGTTCAAAACGACTGACAATCATTTTGGTTGTACTTGTCCCCACGTCAATGCCGGCACTGAGCATCGACTCTCTTTTGCGCGGCCTCTCCCACATGCTCTTCCCTCCCTCTAAAAAACGAAAAAAGACGCCATTACACACGATATGCGAATGGCATATCATGGGTAAGGCGCCTTTGCCTGATTATGGACTTGTTACGAATACACTCATCCTATCAAACTCCATTATTTTTGTAAAGATTCGACTAAATTAAAATTTCAGACGAGTGAGACTCTGCATAGTCTTTCATCGCTTGAGTGGTAGAGCATGCCACTAGCTCTTTGATATGCTCTAAACCTTTCCTTGTTACAGCAGATGTGACCACAATCGGTCCTTTCGGCAAGGCCATCCGTAAGATACGGATGGCCCGTTCCACATTCGCTTCTGGATGGTCCGATTTCGTAATCACTCCAATGGGAAGCTTGGTAAAACCTTGACTAAATCCAGGTGGAAACGTCAGCTTTGCACTAGTGGCATCAAACAAGAAAATTAAGTGTGTGACTTCTAATGCAGTCGCCATAATCGTCTTATAATAATACGGGTTTTCCATGTATTCCCCTGGCGTATCCACAATCCAGTCTCTGTAAGACAAGGTCTGTGTTTTTGTTGCAGACGATTCAGTTTCCAATAAAGCATTGGTCAGTGTCGTCTTTCCAGCGCCAATCGGCCCCATCATCATCACGCGGTTTCTCAAGTTGTGGCCTCCTTAGGATTTTGTGATTGGCGCTGTACTATATCCAAGGCGTTCTGATAAAAATCGGTTGATTGCTTCCATCGCCATCTCTACTTCAGATACACTGCCAACAATGACCAGACTTCCTGTAAAGCGGTCAAGAAACCCAATTTTCACACTGGCTGCTTTTGTTGCCAGGTCGCCTGCAATAATAACAGTCTCACTTGGCGTACAAGTCAAAATGCCAAGAGCACCTGCTTCTTCAATCCCTAGTTTAACAAACATATCCGGGTCAGGATTGGCGATTAAATGGGATAAGGTAATTTGTTTACCCGGCACAAACTCCTGGATAAAACGCTTTTTCTCTTCACTCACTGTCCTCTTCCTCTCCTTTCCGGACTCCTGTTACACACGTCTTGGTGTTGGAATCTCTTCGTGTTCCCCGTATTCTTTATCCACGTACTCACCTGGACGGATCAAACCACTTGCACGGTCTTCCTCTTCAAGGCGTAATGCAGTCGGAACCGAAAGCCAATACGCAAAGCCAATGGCGATAATCCCGGCAATCAACTTCCCTAAGATAACAGGTAAAATGATATTCGGTTGGAAGTTGGCTGTGAACGATAAATGATCTCCTAATAAGAACGCAGCACACACCGCAAAGGCAATGTTGATGACCTTGTCTTTTGGTCGCATGTAACGAACGAGTGTGAACATCGCTAAAATATTGGCAATCGTCGCAAGTAGTCCTGCACTTCCGACAGAAGTTAATCCAATCTTACGTCCGCCCGCTTCGAGTGGAGAAGAGAAGAATTTACGGATTAAGTAAACCATTGGGAAGGCCCCCGCAAGCATGATTCCGATATACCCTGCTGTTTCTAAGGCACGGAATTGATCTTCTTCATCCGCCATGATCGGGTCAAAGCCCCAAGCGCCAAAGACGTTTGTAAATAAACCTGTAAAAATTTCAACTATCGAGAACACCAGGACTAACTTGATTCCTGCATCAAGGAAGCGGCCAAAGCCCATGAATCCAGTAATCATCGCGTTCGGGAAGAACTTTAATCCTGCTGCGATGATCACAACAAAGATGAGCAGTGGCAAGAGATTAACTAAAATCTGCCCATAACTAATCGCAAATTCATAACTAGATTCCGCTGTGGTGCTCACGACTTCACGCACATTCGTGTCAAATAAAACAATAAGTACAGCAGAGATGAGTGCACCAATCGGAATCGTTAATACGCCCGCCATAACCCCAAGTGCCATATATTTATGGTCGCGCTTGTCGAGCATTGCCAATCCCATCGGAATGGAGAATACAATGGTAGCCCCCGCCATAAAACCTACAATTAAGGCCATTACCCATCCTTCGTAAGATGCTTTTAGTGCATCTGCTAATTGGTAGCCTCCCATATCTGAAGCAAGGATCGTTGTGGCGGCAATAGCTGGATCCGCTCCAATCATGTTGAAAAACGGTCCAACGAAACGGTCGATAAACCATGTTAGATATGGAATGGATGCCATGATTCCTGCAGCAGGTACAAAGATGTGACCAACTGCATGTAACCCATTCATGAATTCTTTTCCAAGACCCCGGTCTGGATCTTTAATAGAGGCAAATGCCCCTGCAACCGCACATGCCATGATGATATACACCACGATTGTTCCGATTAACGCCATTCTGTTTTCCTCCCCTATGTGTTTTTCTCCTCAGTTGACACGAATTCACGTGTCCTTTCCGCAACAAACAAAAAGACGCCTAAAGAAAATTTCTTTTCTTTAAGCGCCGTTGCTTAGTTATGGACGTGTTCAATAATTTCCTTGGCAAGAGATTCTAAGGTGATTTGACGTGACATGCTGGTAGATCGCATTTTTTTAAACGCTTCTGGTTCACTGAGATGTTCTCGGTCCATCAAAATCCCTTTCGCACGTTCGACAAGTTTTCGTTTTTCAACCATTTCATTGGCTTTCTGGACATCTCCTTTTAGGCGTTTGGTCTTGTCCGCTTGATGAAGGGCTACTTCGACAGCAGGAAGGAGGTTGGCTTCCGAAATGGGTTTCACTAAATAGCCAACGATATTGTCTTGGCGTGCTTTTTCGATAAATTCTTTCTGACTGTAGGCAGTGATAAGTAGGATCGGTAAATCAAGCTGACTGGCAATCACTTGACTCGCTTGCAGCCCATTGATCTTTGGCATTTTGATATCCATTAGAATTAAATCCGGACGATGTGCAAAAGCAAGTTCAATTGCCTTGTCTCCATTCCCGGCCTCTCCTACAACTTCATAGCCGTTGTCTTCAAGCATCAATCGTACATCCATACGGATCAGCGATTCATCTTCAGCGATAAGAATACGCTTTTTCATGCGGAGTCCTTCCCTTCTTCGGAAATTAGAACTCATGCAACTGGTTAACCAGTAAAGCAGTGGTTGCGTCTAAATGAAAAACGCCGTTGTTTTTCTTTAGTCGTCACTGAGTATCAGTTTTATTGTAAGGGGATACATTTCAAGAATCAAGTTATTTTTGAATAGTCTCATAATTTAGGTGATTCTTTATGACTAGTGAATCGAAAAATGGATGGGGAATATCTTATAAATTCGATTCTCTGTTGTAAAAAAATTCATGCTCCTGGACGTATCTACTTAATTCGGTGGTGCCTGATGACTGAAGTAGGCTGTTGCAAGAAAAATAGCAAATAAGATGAGTGATTCTGCACGCACCCAGGGAATAGGATTCACATTGCGCGCTTCCATCCATCGTTTCATAAAAAAACTATTGACGACGATATAGAAAATCAATGGAATCATAAGCAGATGCTTTATAAGAAGACCTTGCCCATAGGCGGTGCGAAGCCCTGCTACATAATTTGGAACCATCAAGTCCATCAGCAATAATCCGCTAATCCCCAATGTGACAAAACTCAAGAAAGCAACGGGAGAAAACCACTTTAACCATTCAGTCCAGTGTGACGTATCTTTTGAAAACCAAGCGATGACAAACACCACTCCGACCCAAACCGCAGCTGCAAGTAAATGAAGAAAATCCCCAAGAAACCCTCGCAAAAGTGCCACAGAGCTGGCATGACTTGCCCAGGCAATCGTACCGATCATCACCACCGTCAGGGCTAAATATCCGACGTGATATCTCCGTTCCTTCCGGTGACCAAATAGAGCATAGAGAACTAGCAGGAATACGCTGCTCAGAAGGGTAAAGCTCCAGGCGAGACCTGTACGATACGACAGCAGGACCATTTCTAGTGCAGATGTAAACGATAATCTAGGCATCAATGCAAAAGTGATCTGAAGTACAGGAATAAATGTTCCGACGAGAACCCCAATTACACTTCCAGCAATCACTAAAGGCGGAATCGTAAGAGAGGGTCTCTTCGATTCAGGGACGGCGAGTACTATGAAACTTCCTACAAGAACAGCGAGGCCAAGCGACAGTACCAGCTGTCCAATGATGACAAGCCATTCCATTAGACGTTCTTACGTTTCACGACCATCCACAGACTTCCCGCGACAAGGACGAGAACTAGACCTGCAATGATCCAAATAAATGAGGGTGATCCATTGGTTTCTGTAGCAGTCGCATCTACGACAGCTTCTTCTGTAGATTCTTCGGCCGCTTGTTCTACAGGAGCCTCTGTCTCTTCGACCTCTTCCTGTTCAGTGGGAGCCACTTCTTCAGGTACCGCTACTGTAAATGAAAAGGTGCCACTCAGTGGGTGTCCGTCTTCACTGATGCTATTCCAGTTCACAGTGTATGCACCATTTTCTAATGGGGATTCAAGCATGCCTGTCAGCACACCGTCAGCCACCACAAAGTTTTCTACAGGAATGACCTCTCCTTGTTCGTTGGTCACATCAAACGCACTACCTTCTTCAATTTGACCTGAATAGGTTAAAACAATTTCGCTGACAGACGCTGTCAGTTCTGTCCCATCTTCTGGATTTGTCTTACTTAAATCGGTATGCGCGAAGGTGACCGATGCCGTCATAAAAAAGATTAGTCCGATTATCATCAGTTGTCCTATTGTTTTCATGTAAATTCCTCCATTCTACTTCTCCCTTAAGTATAAAACGGGAAGAAGCGCGTAAGATGTTGCAGTTTTGACTAATTAGAGAACGATTAGAATCTATTTTGGGATCAATTCTTGTTTAGACAGATGAAACGAGGTGTGTCATCATTAGGAGGAGGTGTTCAAATGGCAAAACGAAGAAAGCATGTAAATGTGGAAGGAATATTACTTAGTGGAGGGATTCTTCTGTTAATCGGCTCTCTCTTTTTACCTATCCCCATTATTCTCTTTGCGCAAGATGGTTTATTTTATCGAGAAGATCAACTAGCTCTCATACGCCATGAAGAAGCCTTTCGTGGACTTGCAGCGGCGATGGCAGGACTTGGAGTCCTAAGCTTACTCGCCCTTATTCGATGGGTCTGGGCAGATAAAAAGCGTCAGCCTTTTCAATATAGCTGGCTATTTGTAAGTCTAGCACTACTCGCCCTTCCCATTATACTCTCTTCTATTTTCAGCTATACCTCTATTGAAGAAACAGGCGTGACTCAACACTCGTTTGGGAAGTTCCAATCTGAATCCCTGTCGTTTGATGAAATGACACAAATGACACGGCATTATGAACCCAACCCACTGCGCATCACATCGATCACCTTTACATCAGAAACTAATGAAGTGACGATTCCTTATGATGTACAACATGGACCTACTGTGCGTTCCATCCCCCGTATTCTTGAATTGTACCCTGTAGAAGTGATTGAAGATGGTTTGCCGGAATAGAAACCTTTTTACAATCAAATCGTCCGGAAAGAAAGATAGAGTTGGAGGTTGTTATGGAAGAATTCGTTATTTTATTGAAATACATACTTTTAGGTGCTTTACAAGGATTCACAGAGCCCATTCCGATTTCTTCAAGTGGGCATTTAATTATCGCCCAAGAGCTGTTTGGTCTTGAAATGCGGGCGGATGACTTTACATTTGAGATTCTTATGAATTTTGCATCTTTACTTGCAGTATTACTTATATACCGCAAAGATTTGATTCGTTTAGTCATGAACTCACTTTCTTATATTCAACACCGGACAGTAGAAGGAAAATCTGATTTTCAGTTTGTAATCTACCTCCTAATCGCCACGATTCCTGCGGGTATCATTGGACTGTTGTTTGAAGATGTCATCGCTGAATTCTTTAAATCATCAAAGACCGTCGCAGTCGCTTTGATCGTGACGGGAATTGCCTTATTCTTCATTCGTAATCTAAAAGGACGAAAGAATGATGGCGACTTAACATGGAAAGACGCCGTGATTGTGGGGTTTGCTCAGGCGATCGCTCTCATTCCCGGCATCAGTCGTTCAGGGGCGACAATCGTCGCTGCCATGGGGCTTGGCATGAAACAGGAGACCGCTTTACGCTTTTCCTTCTTGTTATTCATCCCAATCAGCTTAGGTCTCATCCTTGTCAAAATCCCTGATCTTGCATTAGGCGATTTATGGCTACCATACCTTTTGGCTTTCTTATTCTCCTTTGGATTTTCATACTTCGCTTTAAAGTGGTTTATGAACATCATGGCACGAGGGAATTTGATCTATTTCACAATCTATTGCTTAGTGGTCGGATTTGGATTCTTGATTTTTGGCTAATGAAAAAGAGCGAAGGCAGCCTTCGCTCTTTCTTTTACTTTGTCTCCCGATGAAGTGTCACTTTTTTTAATCGCGGACAATACTTTTTCAATTCAATTCGTTCGGGATTGTTACGTTTGTTTTTCGTCGTAATGTAATTGCGGTCGCCTGTCTCTGTACAAACGAGTGTGATGTTTACACGCATATATGCTCCTCCTATTGCAAAATAGTTTGTGCTCCTGGTAATGGATCTCGAAAACTGAACCACTCCAGTTTCATTTCTTCTTCAGTTAACAAACAAGCCGTAAGATGGGTACGAATTTCCGCTTCATCCATTTTGATTCCAATGAGCACAAGCTCTGTTCTCTCCTCCGTTGTCTCTTCCCACTCTCCAATCTTTTCAATGGTCATAGCTGGGCCTGCTTGAGAGAGTAAGATTGCATCTTGTGGGCGTGTTGCCACCCATAAGAACCCCTTCGCTCTTACCACTTCCACAGGCCAGTCCATAAGCCAGTCCATTAATCGTTCAGGATGAAAAGGACGAGGCGAACGGAATACGAAAGAGGAAATTCCATACTCTTCCGTTTCAGGAATATGCTCCTCGTTTAATTCTTTGATCCAGCCTGCCCCTTGACTTGCTTCCTCGAAATCAAATAGGTGCGTGTCTAATACATGTGACAGTGGAATTTGTGAATGAGAGGTCTTGTAGATTTTAGCGCCAGGATTCAGTTTAGCAATCACGCTATTGAGCTCTCCTACTTGTTCGGAAGTTAGCATTTCTACTTTATTAATTAAAATGACGTTTGCAAACTCAATTTGATCAATCAGTAAGTCGGCTACTTCTCGCTCATCTTCTTCTCCCACAGCTTCTTTTCTATCGAGCAAGGTTTCTCCAGAAGTAAAGTCATGCCAAAACCTGTTCGCATCCACCACAGTGACCATTGTATCTAATCGGCTGACTGCACTTAAATCAATGCCAAGCTCCTCATCGATGTATGTAAATGTCTGCGCAACCGGAATCGGTTCGCTAATGCCAGAAGACTCAATCACTAAATAATCAATATCTCCCGCTTCCACGAGTTTCTTGACTTCAATCATTAAATCTTCACGTAGTGTGCAGCAGATACACCCATTTTGCATCTCTACTAATTTTTCCTCTGTGTGTCGAAATCCACCTTGTTTCACTAACTCTGCATCTATATTCACTTCACTCATATCGTTTACGATAACCGCTACTTTTAGGCCTTCACGGTTCGCTAGTATATGATTCAGTAGCGTTGTTTTTCCTGCTCCTAGATATCCACTTAGAACAGTTACCGGAATTTTTCGCATGTAGTTCTCCTTTTTTAAATCGTATTCATTACGTTTTATAGAATACGTGATTTCATCTACTAATGCAAGAGAAAATAAAAAAAGAGCTCATATGAGCCCTTGCGGTAAGGTTGGAATCATTCGCTTCTTGAGTTCGTGAAGGTAGGTAGGAGGCAGTGCGCCCATATCTCCTACTTTTAATTGTATTTCTCGCTTTTCACGTTTTCCATCCCGTTGTACATATCCAACGCACGGAATGTGTTCTTTTTCATGACTAATTAGTTGCAAGAAGTCACGTAACCGTGTGGCAAATATGCCTTCAAGCTCTTCTTCTTGAATCGAAAAATCTTCAAGTGTTCCAGGGTGGCGATAGAGAAACACATGTGCGAACTCTGCATCGTTGATATCCGGCGTATGGATTTGATAATTAATGACTCCTAGCGGTTCTAATTCCCGAAAAGAGACGCTTATGCCTAGCTCTTCTCGCAGTTCTCTGACACCGTCTTCTACGGTTTCCTGAGCTTCTAAATGTCCTGCTGCCGTGATATCAAAATCTCCTGGATAATCTTTTTTCTTGAGGCTACGCTGCTGCAAATAAATCCACCAGTCCTCATTGCGCTGTTCCAGAACCCAACAATGAAAGACTTCATGCCAGTCCCCTTCGCGGTGGACGTCTTCCCGTTCTTTTTCTCCTATGTACGCATAGTCCTCTGTAAATATCCGAAGATATTCTACCATTCTACAAAACCCCTTTTCATCATGTAAAAACCTCTCCTGAACAGAACGTTTCAGGAGAGGAATAGGTTTACTTAATGCAAATCTTTTTTACCCGGAATGGCATCAATCTGCAACGAGGCATACGTATTACAGAACTTAAACACCGTTTCTACAACCACTTTCGCACTGTATTCCATAAACGGCTGCATATGCTCTTTATTATTCGGATGATAGAACGTCGTCAAGAAATCGAGTAACAGATCGTTGACGATTTTCGTCGTCATGTAGGCAAGCTCTCCATGACGTGCTTTCTCCTCTACTGTCTCACCTTTTAAAACAAAAGCACGTTGGCGTTCTGCAATCTTTTGAATTTCCGCAGGATCACTAATCATCGTACGTAAATTGGATAAATAGACTTTAAAACTATCTGGTGAATAAAACGTTTCTTTATCAATACTTTGAAAAAGGAAATTATTCATGCCATTGGTATGGCCTATATAAAAAGCGGCATTGTTTAACAGCATCTCTAAATAGGCTTCATCGGATTCTGCCTTCTCCCGCTTTTCAATCAATATTTTTTGAATCCCTGCATACAGTGTATCCTTATCCCACTTCGGCTGCTTCGTTACCGCATTAATGACCCCTGCGGTTTGTTTTGTTAATTGTTCCATTGACATGCTGTAACACTCCTAATTTTAATTTACTATTCTGTCAATTGTAAGTAGAGTTAGTGTATCATACCCTGCCAAAGGATTCGTCCTTTTTTTAAAAAATCGCCCAGTACACGAGGTGGAAGAACACTGGGGCCGTGTACGTCAGACTGTCTATTTTATTGATTGTCTTACTTTCTAAAAGTTCTCCCTTAAACGTTTCCCTTAAAAAGAAATTTCGTTTCAATGCTGACATCACTGCCGTACCGAAAAATCCTGTCATTGCAATCAACACGCCCGCAAAAATACTAAAAGGCAAGGTCATGGGCGTAATATAGGGGGCAATGATGACGGATAAAATGGTAGTCCCAAAGATCCCTGCCACTACACCTTCCCAAGTTAAATCCGGATTCGCAACGGGCAGAACTTTATGTTTTCCAAACTTTTTTGACACCATATAGTGAATCACATCATTCGCTTGCGTTAAGGGAATCAAAAACAAGACCATTAATGCACCGTATTCTGTCGCAATTCCAACATCATGTCGCGTAATCTCTGGCATTTTTGCAAACAGAGCGAGATGACTGATACCGAATACGATGAGCATCAACCCCCACTGCGTCATACTGACAGACTTGAGAAAGCCTGCGTTGCTTTTTTGAAATAACCGAGCAAGCGGCAGGAAAAGAAAGACATAAATTGGAATAAAGACAATAAACATGCCGTACCAACCGATATAGATCCAGTAGAAGTTAATTGGAATCGCCAAGTACGCCCAAATGAATAAACGGCGGTCCTGTTTTCGTGTCTCCAACATTGAAAAGTATTCACGCAGAGCTAAAAAGCATAGCACCATTAAGGAGATAAGAGAGATATTCGGACTGACTAAGAAAGACAATCCAAAAATGAGGGCCATACCCCACCAAAGCTTCGTTCGGATGAGAAGTTGCTCGTATTTATTACTCCCCTTATGTTTCCTTCTATGAAAATATGTTATAACTGAAACCAAGAGACTAACTACTATTAAAATCATAAAAACGATATAAATTGTATAAAAGGCTTGGTTCATAAAAAAATCCACTGTCACATTGTCACCCCTATATTCAGTCAAAAGGAGGTTTCCCAGTTGAATGAACGTTTTGTCTATATATTATTAACAGATACGGGCACGGTCTTTACAAAGACGATAAAGACCTATACCAAGGCTCCTTATAACCATTCGTCCCTTGCTCTCGATTCCGATCTGATTCAATTATATAGCTTTGGACGTAAAAAACCTAACAACCCTTTTAAGGCTGGATTTGTTCAAGAAGACGTCGTAAATGGGACCTATAAAAAATATCCTCAGACGACATGTGCTCTCTACGAAGTTCCAGTGTCAGAGCGGCAATATCAAAAAATTTGCCGTATGCTGGAATTATTTAAGAAAAACAATCAAAAGACGATTTATAATTTGATGGGGGTTTTTGGAGTTGCTGTTAAAGCACCTTTTGAGCCACAAGGATCTTATTTTTGTTCACAGTTCGTCGCAGAAATTTTGCATAAAGCTGGCGTAAATCTTTGGACGAAACTCCCCGCACTCATTGAACCGAATGACTTTAGAGAAGCCCAAGTAACAAAATTAGTGTATGAAGGACTTTTAAATGAATATCCTCCTGTATGGCTAAGGTCAGAACGCACCTAGAATTTTCATTTTATGGATAATCTTATTCCAGTCTATAGCTATGCATTCTTCGAAATGGTATACTATTCTAACTAATCAAATTTTATGGATGTGAGTATATGGCGACAGTGCTTCTGGAAGATCAGCTGAAAGACATTTGGTCTCACGTGCACTCCGATTCAAAGCAAGCCATGAGAAATGCATCAGCTCTGATTAAACAGTTAGATCCCCTAACCGACAAGTTGCTGATTGCTAAAACTCAAGTTACGCTTGCTTATTGTTATGGTCACGAAGGTGATAATGCAGAAGCTCTTGACCTGGTAAACAGGTCCACACAAATAATTAAAGATGCACAAGACATAGAATGGCATGTCAATGCAAACCGAGTCACTGGATTCGTATATGCTAGTTTAGGAGACCTTAAACAAGCGAGTGATGCATTTGAAGAAGGTTTAGTACTTATGAAAGAACACAAAATGCCTATCGATCCCTATTATTTAAATAATCTGGGGTTTATCTATTATGAGTTGGGTGAGTACGAACAAGCCTATCATCAGATTCTCGGTGCCATGGAAGTAGCACGCGAACAACAACATGACATCGTGCCCTTGTTGTTATCAAACCTAGCAGACTTGCAGCTTCTTTTTGGAAACATTGAAGAAGCTGAAGGATTCAACAATGAAGCATTCCATCTGTTGAAGAAGCAACCTCATCAGAAAGCCTCTCTTGCACAATGTTATAGCATTTATGGATTAATCGCCCGCGAGCGAAAAGAATGGTCGAAGTCTCTGGAATACTTGCAGAAGACGTTAGAACTGAACCAAGAAATGAATAGTAAATACTCTCAGGCAGCTACTCTACTGGACATCGGGATGCTTTATTCTGTTCAGAATGACTACGAGGCAGCGTTAGATTATTTGATCCAAGCTTTAGAGCTTTCCGATTCGATTCAAGCCACTCTTCTGCAGCGAGACATCTTAGAGAAAATGGCAGAAACATTTAAACAAACGGGGGACTTTGAAGAGGCATACTATCACTTAAAGCGTTTTAATGAGGTCAACGAACAAATCCGTACAAAAGAGGTTCAGGATCAAATCTCCAGGCTGATGACGGAAATGAAAGTAGAACAAATGCAAAAAGATGCAGAAATTGAAAACTTAAAGTTAAAACGTCTTTCTGAACAAGCCAAAGTTCGTGCGGAAGTCCTTGAAGAATCGTATCAAGATTTGATCACAATCAGTGAAATTGGCCGCCGAATCATTGCTAATCAAGAAAATGCAGAAGTCCTTTATACCGTTCACAAAGACTTGAATAAATTAATGGAAGCTCATATCTTCGGGCTGTGCATCTACAATAAGTCAAAGCAGGAAGTAGAATACCGCGCTTTCGTCGAACAAGGTCATCTTGTTACACTTTCCAATAAGTCCATACATGACCCGAAAAGTCTATCCGTTCATTGCATTCGTGAAAATAAAGAAGTGCACATCGTAAAAGGTGTGGCGATGCAAGATTACACACCACGCGAAACAGGAATTGAGAGTAGAAATCCACAATCCCTCCACTTCTTCCCGCTTGTGATGAACGAGGATGTCATTGGAGCTATTACGATACAAAGTTATCAAAGCAACGCATTTAGCGAGCGTCAAATTGAGATGCTCCGAATTCTGGCATTGTATGTTTCCATCGCAATGAGCAATGTCATTAAATCAGAACAGCTTCGTGAACAGACGAAAAAGTTAGAAGAGATGACGAAAAAAGATTCATTAACAAATCTTTATAATCTTCGCCATATGAAGTCTCTATTGAAAGACGCGATGGAGACATTCCATAAAACACATACGCCTTTTTCAATTATTGTGATTGACTTGGATCATTTTAAAGAAATCAATGATTCCTACGGCCACAGTTGTGGCGATCATGTGCTTCAAGAAGTGAGTCGTCATTTTTTAGAGTTTGCTCGACAAGAAGATGTGGTCGCTCGTTGGGGAGGGGAAGAATTTTTAATACTCTTACCGAATACGCCTCTTGAAGAAGCACGAGTGATCGGGGAAGCACTTCGCGAATTAGTAGAGGATCTTTCCATCTTGTATCAACATATGACGGTAGAAGTAACAGCCACTCTTGGCGTTGCCACGTATTCCTCAAGAGACTGGCATGTAGATGAATTGATTGAACGTGCGGATAAAGCACTTTATATCGGAAAAGAAGCAGGGCGAAATCAAGTGGTTGTTTACGGGAGTGAATAAACAAAACGAGTGTCCCTTATTTATAGGAACACTCGTTTTTCATTGACGGTGTAGAGAGATATACTCGTTAGTGGTATTCTCATGTCCAGTAGATACCTTCCATGCTTTGAACTTCTCTAAGTCTTTTGAGATCCGTTTATAGGCAAAACCAAGAACCGCAATGTCATCTATAAATCCAATTCCCAATAGAAAATCTGGAATCAAGTCGATGGGTGAAACAAAATAGAGGAGCGCAGCAACGATACTCAGGATCGTACCTTTTGAAACATGCCGGTACTCTCTCTTGTACCAGGCTTTTACGAATTCTACGAGAAGTAAGGCTTGTTCTTTGGCATCACCTAGAGAGTTTTTATTACTCGCTGCCTTTAAAGCGACCGCTTTCAAAAGATTCTCACGTCTTTTCGGATGATTCATGACACCTTTTGCATGGCTCTCATACGGCTTATGTGCATCTTTAAACGATTTATTGCGTTTCATAGGGTCCCGCCTTTCCGTTTGTCGTTCATCTTTATACGTTTCATACCCCATTCTGGTTTCATTAGACAAACCTAAGCAAAAAGGCATCTTCGAAACCAATCGAAGACACCTTGCTCTCATACTTAATATACCCATATAAGTATATTGTGAGGGCTTCTAGAAACTATCAATGACAAGAAAAAGCGTATCTACTCAAAACATGAGCAGATACGCTTTTTAATCTTCTTTATTAAACCAGAGCTCGTCTTGGTCATCAACGTCTCCGTTATAGTTAATTAAAATTTCTTCGCCTTCCGCGATATCCGTATATGCATAGAAATCAAATGTCTGATTATCGAAATCAATTTCATACGTAGCATTCGGTGTATACGAATGATTGAATAACATTCCGTACCCTAACAAAATCGCAGAACGACCTATTCCGTATTCAAACGCATAGTCTGCAAGGTGTGTTTTTTCAATATGTTGATGTTCTTCGTTCGGGTACGCCAGAACAGGTGCACGGTGGAGGAGTTCTCCTTTTTTTATTGCTTGAGTTGCAAAAACACCACGGTTCATTTCTCCTTCCCCAAGTGGGGACCATTTAATTTCAATCATGCCATACCTTCTTATTCTTTAGAGTTGTTGGCTTAACTGTACCACGAATCTAGGAAATGCTACAGGGATATTTCACAAAAATAGGTCTACTGTAAGGCTCTAAGGGGTATAGGAGAACATAACCACAAAGGAGATAGAGATTATGGGTAGTCAAAAATTAGTTTGAGACAAATCAATGGAATCTTTGGCGCTTAATAGCGATGTCGTATCGATGGAAACGATCAAAGGGCAGAAGTATGTGCAGGCCCTTCATCAGCGAATCTGCGACGGAGCCGTTGGGTACAAGTTTGCCTCTACGGAACGCGAGGCTGTCGAAGAGTTAGTTGATTTACTGGAGCTGATTCACACCGTCTTACCTCTTCACAATATGACATTTGAAGAGCTCGACATGGTGCGCCAACGGAAGAAGACGGAACAAGGTTCGTTTTCGAAGGGTATTGTGTTATCGAACCAAGCGGCTGAATAGCCATCTCCCCTAGCTTTTCTATAAAAGGCTAGGGGATTTTTTTCCTTGAGGATGTCACAGAATCCTCATACGTCTACGAGTTCTTGAGCTCTCGCAACGGATTGTGCCGATCAAATTCCGTATAATAGAGACAAGAGGTGAAGCACATGAAAACGCTCCAAGCGTGGGCAATGCAGTATAGATTATTTCTGGGCATTCTTTTTCTCATTAATGTCCTCTTGGGAATCACTGTCATTGGTCAAAGCTATGCCATCGTTCAAATCGTCGATTCTGTTTTTATGGAATCTACCACGTTTCAACAAATCGTCCCGTACCTCATGGGACTTGCTGCATTTTTACTGATTCGCACATTCCTTAATTACACGAATGCCCGTATAGGCTTGTCGTTATCTCATCATGTCCGACACTCCTTACGAAACGCCTTAACTACTAAATGGACAAAGATACCTGTTGAACAAACCGGGGAATCGTTAACTGGTAGCCGAATCACCACTCTAATCGAACAAATTGACCAGATTGATCCATACTTCCGTGAGTATATTCCGCAAGTTATCAAGACGACGATTCTTCCACTTTTAATTTTGATAGCTGTTTTTTACGTCAACCCGAATAGTGGATGGATTATGCTAATAACCGCCCCATTTATTCCGATTTCCTATATCTTAATTGGCGTGAAGACCCAACAAAAGTCGGAAAGGCAACTGGCGGAACTCTCTCGTTTCTCAGGGAAGTTCTTAGATATCCTCCAAGGACTACCCACGTTAAAGCTATTAGGTAGAGGAAAAGAGCAATCTGACATCCTCCAACAAAACAATCAGGGATTTCAAAATACGACCTTATCTATTCTAAAGATTGCCTTTGCTTCGTCTTTCTTTATTGAGTTGATTATCACACTAGGCATAGGTTTACTAGCACTGGAAATTGGTTTTCAAATGCTCGTTTATGAAACACTCGCGTTTGCGTCGGCCTTCTTCATCCTTGCCATTGCACCCGAATATTATAATTCATTAAAAGAACTCGGATCCGCCTTTCACACCGGACGAGGCAGTTTAGCTGCAGCTGAGCAGATTTCAAAAGAACTCGATAAAGAAGAACGTCCGGTCTCTTGGGGAAGTCAATTCATAGAAGGACCCATTCGTTTAGATGCAAACAGCCTATCTTTTCAGTATGATGATGGATTTGAACTGTATGTGAATCATTTCACGTTGGCTAAACAGAAGCGGGCTGTTATCATTGGACCTTCCGGACAAGGGAAAACCACCCTTTTGAACGTCCTCGCCGGTATTTATGAAAAACAACAAGGCGAATTACGTTTGAATGGAGAACTACGTGAAAACATTGACGAGAACAGCTGGTGGAAAACGACCTCTTATATTTCTCAGCAACCCTACCTTTTTTCAGGAACACTTCGTGAAAATGTGTCGATGGGTGAACACTATACAGATGATGAAGTAACCAAGGCGCTTCAGACTTCCGGACTTCAGGAATGGATTACCTCCTTACCTCAAGGTTTAGATACAAACATAGGTGAAGGTGGGCGTGGTTTATCTGGTGGAGAAAAACAACGTGTCGCTCTGGCTCGTGCTTTTTTAAAAAAGCCTACCATGGTTTTTTTTGATGAACCCACTGTCGGCTTAGACGTGCGGACGGAACAGATTTTAGCTAATTCCATCGATGCTCTTGCAGAAACGGCAACCGTCCTTACCGTGGCACACCGACTTCCGACCATTCGTAAAGCGGAATGGCTGTACGTTATAGAGGGTGGAAAGGTGACGGCTATGGGCACACCAGAAGATTTGTTGATTACAAGCCCTTACTATCAATCCCTTATGAAAAGAGGCGCTTCAGATGCAAACACTCATTGATTTACTTTGGCACGAAAAGCGTGATGCCCTCTACTCCGTCGGACTCGGTGCATTAAGCGGTTTAACAGCTGTTGCCTTATTCGCAATGAGTGGGTATATGATTTCGAAAGCTGCACTGGCTCCTCCGTTCTATACCATTTTGATTTTAACATCCTTCTTAAAACTGTTTGGAGCTGTGAAATCAAGCTCTCGCTATTTTGAACGTGTCATTTCTCACCGTGTGACATTTCAAGCACTTAGTCGCATCCGGTTGCACTTTTTTGAACAGTTGCAGCCACATGTTCCGCAATTGTTCTCAAAATATCGGTCGGGCGACTTGCTCGCACGGTTTGTGGGAGATGTGGAAGCACTTCAAAACTTCTTTTTACGTGTGGTTTACCCTCCACTCGTGACAGCAGTTGTCTTTCTGGCCACTATTTTCTTTTCATTGTTCTTTTCCGTCTGGATAGCTCTCGCCTTACTTATCGGTATACTACTTGTATCCGTTGTGATTCCCGTGATTCTTTCAAAACGACTGACAAAATACGATGTATTAGAAAAGCGTGCAGCACTCTCTACAGAGACAGCTGAGTATTTTGCGGGATATCGGGACTTGCGACTGCACCAACAGGCAAAAAATAAACAACAATCTTTAGAACGCCTGCAACACATGTACGAACAAGAACAACATAGAAACAGTCGTGTCCAAGTATGGAGTCAGACACTCAATGCTGGAGTTGCCTCGTTTAGTGCTTTTGCTGTATTGGCGGCAGGTGCCTATTTAGTTTCTACGGGGGAACTAAATGGCTTATACTTAGCCATGCTAACCCTTGTGGCACTCACATCATTTGAAAGTGCGATTCCTCTAGCAAATACGCCTACTTATTTTCATGAATCTAACCAGGCTATGGAACGATTAGAATTTCTTGATAAAGAGCCGTTACCGATAAAAGATCACTCGTTACTGGTTGCAGAATCATATACTTTGATGGTGAATCAACTGATCTATTCCTACCCAGAAGCGCTTCGCCCAGTTTTAAACAACATCTCACTGACCTTTCCGGCAGGCTCCTCGACTGTCATTGTAGGTGCCAGTGGTTCAGGCAAATCGACGCTTCTTCAATTATTAGCTGGGATGATCATGCCAACCAGTGGGGAAATCCTTTATAACGGTCAAGATATTTCTAACGTCCAAGAAGAAAGCTTGTGGCAGCAAACCGGAATACAGCTACAATCAAGCCACTTCTTTTACGGAACTGTTCGCGAAAACCTTGCACTTGCTCATGCATCGGCAACGGATGAAGAGCTACAGCAGGCTCTGGAGAAAGCTCAACTTCCGCTAGATTTGGATGCGTCTGTGTTTGAAAGAGGAGAGAACTTATCTGGAGGTGAAAAGCAGCGACTCTCACTTGCCCGACTGTTTCTTCAACGGGCCAAGGTATGGCTACTTGATGAACCCTTTACTAGTATGGACTCCTTCACAGAAGAACGATTGTCAAGTGAACTTAAACAACATTTGAATGGCGGCACAGTCATTATGATTAGTCATAAGCTAAATGGTCTTGAAGAAGTCGATCAAATCGTTGTAATGGACCACGGAGAAATCAAAGAGGTAGGATCTTTTGAAGAATTAGTGGCCCGTCAAGGATTGTTCTATGAGATGTTAGAAATTGAAAATCAAATCGTATAATGATAAACGCTCCTCTGCACCGAAATGCTGAGGAGCGTTTTTATGAGTGATTCCACTCATCTTGTAGGAGATCGGGTGGCAGTGGTCGGCTAAAGTAGTACCCTTGGAATACATGACAGCCCAGTTGCTTCAGTTCGGCTACTTGAGCAGGTGTCTCGACTCCCTCCGCAACCACAGTTATATCTAAGTGATGTCCTAGAGATATAATAGTGGCAACAATCGCTCTTCCCTCTTTCGTAAAGAGGTTGTTGACGAATGCTTTATCAATTTTAATGTGGTCAATCGAGAAGTTCTGCAAATATTTGAGAGAACTGTATCCTGTGCCGAAATCATCCATCGCAATTTTGACACCTAGTGTTTTTAGTTCTTGAAGAATACCGGTAGCGATGTCTTCCTGCATCGCAATGGTCTCGGTAATCTCGAGCATTAAATACTCTGGTGGAAGCCCAGTACTCGTAAGAATAGCTTTGATTTTTTCAACTAAATCCGATTGATAAAATTGTCGTAACGATAAGTTGACGGAAACGGGTAATGGGTTCATGCCGGCATTCTGCCAAGTTACATTCTGTCGGCAGGCTTCTTCTAACACCCATTCTCCAATTGGAACAATCATGCCTGTTTCTTCCGCAACAGGAATAAAGGCAGCCGGAGTCACCATGCCCAGTTCTTTGTTATTCCATCGGATGAGGGCCTCTATACCATGAAGTTCCTTTGTATCCGCACGATACTGTGGCTGATAGTGTAAGACAAATTCTTTATTCTCTAAAGCCTCATGTAGAAGAGCTTCCATTCGCAAATCCGAATGGGCAAGCCCTTCAATATCTGAAGAGTATACTTGGAAATTATTGCGCCCGTACTTCTTCGCATGATACATGGCATGATCGGCTGCCCGTACGATTTCTTTTTCATCGACTCCATGTCGTGGGTATACCCCAATACCAATACTTGCTGTAAGAACAGTTGTGAATCCATCTATTTCAAACGATTTACCCACCGCACAAACCACTTCCATGGCAAGTACTTTCACTTCAAGTTCAGAAAAATGAGGGGTTAATACAGCAAATTCATCCCCGCCAAAGCGGTAAACACTCCCTTTGTCACCAACCACTTTTTGCAATCGCTCTGCAAAACTAGTAAGTAGCTGGTCACCTGCTTCATGCCCCAGATTGTCATTGATAAATTTAAAGCGGTCAAGATCTACAATCCATACAGCCAGTTCTTGTCCTTGTTGAATGGATTTTCTCAAATCCTCATTAAAAAGACGCCGATTTCCAAGGCCCGTTAAATTATCATGATAGGCCATGTACCTCATCACTTCATCATGTCGCTTTTGTAGCGTGATATCCTTCCCAATACAATGAATATGGGTCAGCTCATTATTGACGAAAGCGGGGATGAGGGTAACGTGCAAATAGATGATTTCATTATCTTTATTTCGAGCAATCGTTTCATATTGATATGGTTGCCCTTTCAAAACTTGCTGAAAGTGGTTCCAAGTCTGCTCACGTACCTCTTCATCAATAAACGGTAAAAAAGATTGACCAGCCAGTTCTTCCGGTTGCACACCTAAGAGTTCTTCTGTTGTTTTATTAAACGTAATAAAACGACCTTCTAAGTCATATGTAATAACTGGATCAATGTTATAGTAGAAGAACGCACGGTTGCTTTCTACACTTTCTTTGATTTGCTGTTCCATCGAAAGTCGGTCAGTAATATCTTGCGCAGTCCCTATCACACCCGTGACTTTCCCATCAATAATAATCGGAACTGCTGTAATTTCTACGGAAATGGCTATCCCTTTCTTATCCTTCATCGTAATAAAGAAGTTTTCTACATGTCCATCCAACACCTTTAAGAAATGATTATAGGTACGTTCAAGATCTGCTGGAACAGTTACTTCTTGATAACTCATTCCAATGATTTCTTCGCGCGAATAGCCGAGAATCTTGAGGCCTGCATCATTAAAATTTGTAAAATGACCTTCTTTATCAATCATATAGACAATATTTGGATTGTATTTAAAGAGAGATTCAAACTCCGATAATGTGACACGTAACTTTTCCTTCGTCTGATAATGATCCGTGGCATCTACAATAGTTAGGACAAAAAAAAGGCTTTCCATCGGTGGTAAAGAAATCTTTTAAACTCACTTTTAATGCGCGCCCTTGCAAATGGTTGAATAGCGGAGATTGTTTATGTGTATACAGCCGATCTTTATATGTCTCCTCTATTTCCTCCATCGTGCTTTCTAGTTGTGCACCAAAGAATTCAGACCATGTAAACGTACATAACTCATCTGCTGACATGTTCAATAACTCTTCAGCTTTCGTATTCGCATAAATGAACTGCAAAGGTTGTCCAAATTCATTGGAGTTTAATAAACAGAGCGGCTCGGGCATCCGTTCCAGTAAGAGATGCAAATCTTTCTCACTGAAAAATTGATAAAGATTTGTTAAACAGGTATTTATTTTCATAGGCCTCCACCACCAGACAGTAAATTTAATTAAGACAAAGGGAATAGATTTTGTCTCATTGTATCAAATGATTCGACAAGAATATATGACAATTATTAAAAAAAGCCCCTCAATGCATAAGTGAAGGACTGTCTGTCTATTCATTTATATACGTGTTAAAGGCATTGTACAACAGCGGAAGGAGCCGCCAGATTTAATGATTTCACTAAACTCAATTTCAATCACTCGAAACCCATGCAGTTTCAGTTGTGCATTCACTTTTTTATTTTGAGGCAGACTGATGATTTGTTTTTGCCCGACCGCAAGGACATTGGTTCCCATGGCAAACTGTTCTTCTTCACCCACTTCGATCAGAGTGAAGTGCTGCGCAAGTAGTTCATACGCTTCTTTTGAAAGCGCAGCAGGATAAATCAATGCATGAGTTTTAGAGATGATGGTAAATACACAGTCTAGATGAAGACATGCAGCATCGAACGGTACACGAATAATCGTATATCCTGGCAATTGTCTTTCTAGGAAATCAATAGCTTCATGATCGGTTCGAAGACTGATGCCAACAAAGATACGTTGACCATCGATGACCACGTCCCCGCCTTCAATAGACCCAGCTGTCATTTTTTGATACGGAAACCCATTCGAACCGATCCATTCACGTAATACCTTTTCTTCTCCTTGGCGAATAGGGCTAGCCATTTCGGAAATAAACACTCGGTTTCCAATCGTAAATCCAATATCTCGTGTAAAGACCTGTTCCGGAAATTCAGGTCGACTAGGTAGCGTGATGACATCGACTCCGAGTTCTTTCAGCTTTTGTGTGAAATTGTGATGCTGTTCCATGGCACGTGGAACATCGATGTTTTCTTTGGCATAACGTTTTTGCACCGTATTGATGACTTCTTCAATCTTCATATATACCGGCTCACAAACGATTACTTGTTCAAGTGAAGCATATTCGGTGTGGCAACCATGCCATCGCGTTTCGTGTTGTTCAAGTCCCATGTTTTCTCCACCTCGACCTCTTTTGGTACTCTTACTATTTCCTTTTTTATACGAGGTAAACTCAGAATAGGAAAAACGCGTTTTTTTCTCGCAGGTTTAGGGAATGACAAAGGAAACAAGATATCATGAGTTGGAGGGACAACCCGTTATGATTCAAGCAAAGCATGCATTGTTAACGAAAGAAGATGTGGAGACACGGACCGATTTGCCGGAATGGTTTAAAAGAGAGTTTCAAACCTTCGAAAACACCATTACGGATAAGACATTCCCTTGTTATTTTGGACGCACCGGTCATCTGCGCGGCGAACTTCGATATGCTTATATATCACAAGATGATTGGTCCAATGCATCGATAGCTTTAAAGGATTTTCTCGCTCTATTTGAAGACCCGAACCATAAACGACACGGATTATTTTTGTTTGTGGAACCTTTTGAAAAAGAAGGACCACTCGATGCGTATCGAACACAATTTTGGGACATCCTCCAGTATTTACATCAGGTCGATGATGTCCAATGGCCAGAAGAAGCTCCGAAAGACCCAGATCATTATTTATGGGATTTCCGTTATGCAGGTCAACCAATTTTTGCGTTTGGAAATACTCCCGCTTATAAGCAACGAAAAACACGCGACCTTGGAAATGCGATGGTCATCGGGTTTCAACCTCGCTTGATTTTTCAAGGGCTTGAAGGAACTGAAAAAGGCGGCATCATGTCTCGCGAGAAAGTACGTGAACGCGTAGAGAAGTGGGACGGTCTACCGAAACATCCGGACATTAGTCACTTTGGTGATCCAACACATAATGAATGGAAGCAATTCTTTATTGGTGACGATAGTGAGCCGATTTTAGGAAAATGTCCTTTCCAACATAAAGCCTTACAACAAACAAACGAGACGTTAAATTAACGTCTCGTTTGTTTTTAGTAGAGGACAAAATTCGTTCTATCCTCATAATATGACAGCGGGTTCATAAACATAAAAGGTCGATTTGTTGTCAGCTTTCGTCGTGTACATTGCTTCATCGGCAAAACGAATCAATTCTTTTTGATCACGGGTATGGTCGGGATAAAGAGCAAGCCCAATGTCTACATTGAAATGAATCGTATGACCGTCATATTCCCACGGATTTTTAAATTCTTCCATGATGCGTTCCGCCACCACAATGGCATCTTCTTCTTTTTCAATATCCGGTAAAACGATAGCAAATTCGTCCTCACCGAAACGGGCTACCGTATCTACTTGACGTACACTGCGCTCTAAGCGGCGTGCCAATTTTTTGATGACTTCGTCTCCGATGTCATGTCCAAATGTATCGTTGATACGCTTGAAATTTTTACCATCAATCAGGAGCAAACCGACTTTTTTGTCTTTTCGCTCTGCTTGACGAAGAGCCATGTTTAGGCGGTCTTCAAATAGACGGCGATTTGGTAAGCCAGATAAATAATCATGGAACGCCATCTTAGCTAATTTTTCTCTGTATTCGATCCGTTCAGAAATGTTGCGAGCGGAAGTGACGACTTGAGTAACTTGACCGTCTTTAATGACAGGGGTCGCTACAATTTCCATCCATACGTGATGACCATCTCTATGAAGATATTTAACTTCTACTGTAATGGCTTTTTGTTCTTTAATGATAGATTCAAAATTTTGAACGATTGTCTCTCTTTCTTCTTGACCCAGGAAATCCTTAAAGTGTTTGCCGATATAAGTATCTGGCAAGAAACCGACAATGACTTCACTAGATGGAGAGACATATTCAATAATGCCATCTGTATTGATCAATTTGATGACATCCAGGGAGTTTTCAGTAATCAAACGATATTTCTCTTCATTTTCACGAAGCATTTGTTCGAGTTGGTATTTCTCGGTGATGTCTTTAACAATTGTTAAGATATACGAACAGCTGCCGTTTTCATCAAAGATGGGATAAAGGGTTGTATCACCGATGAGTAAGCGTGTTGGATTTAAGAGATGATAAACAAATTTGACAGGTTCTTTTGTATCAGCTACCTGCTGGAAATGACTATGTAAAACCTCCACTTCTTCCGGTTTATCGGCTACTTCTTGCAGTGTTTTGCCAATAGCCGAGTGGTCAAACAACAGCACTTGTTTAACGGATTGATTAATGTATTCATAGCTAAAGCCTTTCGATTCCACTTTCAATAAAAACACGAGATCATCTACAAAATCAAATAGCCGAACCATCTTCAATCCTTCTGATAAATGTGTATCGAAGAAATTTTGCATCGCCCTTTTCCCCTTTAAGAACTAATTTCATTGATTATATACTATATACCCGTTAATAATCGATTTTACACGAAGAATAATGGATGTTATGTGAAATTTCTCACCACCTATTTGACCTTATTGTTATTTTTTTGTCTATATCGAGTGAAGTACTTCCTTAAGTCTCCTAAGATATGCATAATAAAATCCACCTAGAAGAAGGTGGATTCGGCATTTCTATTCGACAAAATGTTCCACGAGGAACGATTCCATAGTCAGTAAGGGAAGAGAAGATTTTATTCTTCATCCCCTTCTTCCTCCTCCCAGTCGTATAACTCCCGAAGGTTTTCTTGAATGGTGAGAATATCATCTTCAGCTAATGGTTTGTTGATCCATCGGTCGATGTAAACGAGGACATCTTCAATTGGCAACGCATATTTGATTTCTTCGTAATACCCACCCGTTTGCGTAATGACTCCAATTACTTCACTTGATTTCGCATCAAATAGTGGCCCCCCACTACTGCCTGATGCGACTTGTGCATCAAACTGAATGAATTGGTTATAGTTTGACGCACTTTCCATTTCTACGGATCGTTTACGGCCCGTGATATACCCTACAGCTCCTGTGTTCTGGTTATCGTAAGGAGTACTAATTGTAAGGATAGGGATTCCTGGCTGAACATTTAATACTCGGTTAATCGGGACGCCTTCATTGCCTTCATAATCTGGTACGTGAATCAATGCAATGTCCATGAATTCAGATATCCCTACCACGGTTCCGTCAGAAGGATGTGAGAAGGAGTTCCACACGGTAACGTCTAGACCATCCGTGACGACGTGAGCATTAGTGATCACGTATCCACCATCCGTATACAAAAATCCAGAGCCCCATCCAGTTTCTCCTTCAATCACCATGACAAGTGGATCTAAGGCTTTAAAGTTACTTGAATAATCCGGCAGTCCATTCATTTCTAGTTGAGATGAAACAGGTAAGGCAACCACCGTTTCTTGTTCATTAAAATAGAACCCACTTAGATTGAGCCCCAACAGAACCCCGATGACAACTAGTCCTGTTGCTTTGATGCGTGATTTCCACGGTGATGTTTCTTTCTCAGATGTTTGATGATTATCCATCTTCTTCCTCACAGTCGTTTTCTTCAAATTATATAATCATATTAGGATACTTCATAGGGTTATTCTTCTTATTTTTCTAATTCTTTCTCAATCGACCTTTCCAAATTCATAAACCTATTGAATAGTTCTTGAGCAGTTTAATAGTCAGGGTCGTCAGATTAAAATGTATATGTCTCTACCACCTCTTCAAATAACATGTCTTCCCCCCTTTCTTATATAACGGTTGTCACGCATCATTGGATTTCCAAGTAGCAACTTTTTTTCAAAAAAGAACCTGTGCTTTATGCACAGGTCCACAATTAGTTGGTTTGTAAGGATTCGAGCCACTCGTCGGTGCCTTGGAAGTAGAGTCCACGTTTTTCTAAGCGTTCGATTGCCTCTGGATGACTCGGATCTTCACGTAACAATTCTAAAGTAGAATGTAAGTGCTCCGTTTCTAATGATTTAAGCTCGATTTCTCCATTCATGGAGTCTTCCAAGATGGCAATGGCTCCGTCCAAATCCCCTCGTCCTGCGACAATGATTGCCCTATCATAATTACTAGCTTCAGGACTATAGGATAAATCATAGGACAACCGTTCCTGTAAGATTTTCTCCCCGGCATCGAAGTCCAGTTCACCCAGAACCAATCTGCGTAAACTAGATAAATATTGTCCGTACATCGGAAAATAGACCTCTTCTTGAAAAGCATCCCATTCTTCCTCCCATTCACTTGCCGGAATTTCATAGGTCCGATCAAAATATGTTCTATCCTTAGCCAGCGTCTCTTCATAACGGTCAATTAGAAAACTTTGTGTCGTCACGTCTTCTGGGATTTGATACAGGTCACGAATTTCTTCTTCAATTACTGCGTAGTCATCCGTGAGAAGCCACTTTTGAAATTGTTCCGTGCTCGCTCCATGAATCAATTCCGACGTTAAAATTTGCCCGTATGTATAGACATCTTGCGTGTGATTATTCATTTGCAAGATTTTACTGGATGCATCTGCAAACGAGAGATTTTTATAGTTATCAAATGGTCCAAGCATCAAGGAACCTGTCATTGCTTCGGCAAATCCTTCTTCTAGCCAATGAGGAATCCTTACGTGTTTTCCCGCTTCTTGCAATTGGAACTGGTGGACGCGGTAATGCGTGTACTCATGAATGAAGATTTTTTCCCAGTACGGTGTATTCTCAAGCATGTCGATGCGCCCCGTAATAATTGAATATACGCCAGCCATATTGCCGTCCATTTCTAACAGCTGGAGAGTCGAAGCATTTCTATGTAATTCAATCTCTGGTTTTTCTCCTTCTGCTAGAGGGGAAAGATAACGATCAAGCTGCGCTTCCATACGCGGGAATAATTCTTCCATAATGGCGACTTTATGTTCATTGTCTTCTGTTACATAATACGTCGCATACTTCCCGTCTACTCGGTATGAATCATCTTGCATCGTCGTCTGTCCTGTCAGACGCGCATACCAACGCACTTTCTCTTTCACTGATTCGTCCACATTCCCCGCTTGGATCACAAACGCATTGCCGAATGCCAACAGCACAATGGCGAGTCCGGCCGCTAACGATGTCACGAGAACGACCGTCCCGCTCCAACGGGAACGAATGCCAAGCCGTGGCAATTTGCCAACGACAAGAGCGACAAGTGAGATAATAAATATCGCAAATGGCACAAACCAAAGCACAATACCCCAAAGCATGCCGATCAATTCATCATACGAAAAAATAAGGTAGCCACTTCCACCTAAAAACAACACCATGACGACTAGGAACAACAAAAACTTCAAAAACCCCTTCATCCAACCTTCCTTTCATTCCCCCTTAATTTGTACGAAGGATTTCTAATATAATGACGAGCCATAAGATTCCGAGGATACCAAAGCCAATCCATACTCGAAAACGTATCGCTGCTTTTCCTGCATCACTCAGCTGCGGATCTTCTTTGTATTTCCAGCGCTCGAAGAGAAACTCTGCCTCTTCTGGGTGGCGAAGCGCAAAAATCCCTAGCAGTACAAACACGATTGTTATACACACCAAGAAAAACATGGAGGGTACCCCTTTCCATCTCTTATTTCTAGTGTATACGATTCAAGATGGACATTGTTTCAAAAAATAGAATCATTCTCAGAATCGTAGAAAAAATGTTCTTATCGAACAATGCTATTGACTTTTATGTTCATAGGTAACATAATGATGTTTGAAGTGAACAATAAAGCGTTTTCATTAGGTGGAGGTTACGGTATGTCTATTAAGAGAAAAAAACACATCATGGAATTGTTACAACAGCAAGGCACCTTAGAAATCGCTGAGTTAACAGAACATTTCCAAGTGTCTTCTATGACCATTCGCCGGGATTTAGATCAATTAGAGAACGAAAAGAAACTGATACGTACGTATGGAGGAGCTACCCTAGCCCATCCATTAAAGTCAGAGCGTAGTTTTTCTGATAAACAGCTGGAAATGCTTGAACAGAAACAACAAATAGCAGAATACGCCATTCCATTCATTCAACCAGGAATGACGTTATTACTCGACTCAGGAACCACCACGCTTGAAATTGCGAAGCGACTTTC
Organism: Chryseomicrobium palamuruense; assembly: GCF_042649045.1. Taxonomy (NCBI): domain Bacteria; kingdom Bacillati; phylum Bacillota; class Bacilli; order Caryophanales; family Caryophanaceae; genus Chryseomicrobium; species Chryseomicrobium palamuruense. The sequence goes on from NZ_JBHSEF010000023.1 coordinate 216,721, forward strand.
CGATATCGAACAACTTACAGTGGTAACAAACGATATCCAAATTGCAGCTATTCTTATGAATTCGAAATTAGACGTCTATCTACTTGGAGGGCGCGTTCAAAATGATGTGGGGGCTGTATTTGGTAATCATGCCGAAGAGATGCTTAAAGAATTGCATGTCGACCTTTTCTTCCTTGGGGCACATGCTATCCATCCCTCCTTTGGTATTACAGCACCTACGATTGAAAAAGCCGCACTAAAGCGTGTGATGATTCGTGCAGCTGAACAAGTCTACCTCGTCGCCGACACGTCAAAATTCAATCAGAAAGCTTTTGCAAAAGTGTGTGACCTCTCTTCGATTAATGGAATTATTACAGATGATTCGTTACCGCAAGAGATCTATACACAATATAACGAACTTGCGGAACTGAAAAAGGTTGTGAAGAAATGAAGATTGGAATTATAGCAGATGATTTAACAGGGGCGAATGCAACCGGTGTTCGTCTTGCCAAAAATGGATTTTCAAGTGCGACGGTCGTTTTTGGTGGGCCTATCCCTCATAATGGGGGTGTATCCGCCATTAGTATCGACACAGATAGTCGGTATGTCGATCAAGAACTAGCAAAAGAGCGCGTAAAAGATGCCTATCACAAACTTGCTGCTTGGGACGCTCAGATATTCGCAAAGCGAATTGATAGCACCATTCGAGGAAATTTAGGAATCGAGACGGACACCTTACTGAATGAGCTCGGTCCGGAAGCGGTAGCCATTGTGGTGGCTTCCTATCCCGATTCGGGTCGAGTGACATCAGGGGGGTACTTACTAGTCGATGGCATTCCTGTTCAAGAAACGGATGTCGCAAAAGATCCTATGAATCCCATTACACAATCGCATGTGCCTACTCTCTTTAGTGAGCAAAGTTCTCACCCAGTAGCCCATGTAGGACTGGACGTTGTTTTACAAGGCTGTGCCGCAATCAAACCTAAGTTACAACAACTCGTGGAAGCAGGTTCCCGCATCATTGTTCTCGATGCCGTAACGAACGAAGAAGTAGACCATATTGCGGAAGCGATGGCAGAACTCAGCACCATTTCTTGGGTACCTGTTGATCCAGGTCCCCTTACAGCAACTTATGGAAGATTAATGGCACATCAAAGTGTAGCTCCAAAAAAGTGGATCTTTTCTATTGGAAGCATTACCCCACTTACAGGTAGACAACTCCGCTATCTAATTGATAAGACGAACGCGAAACCTGTCTATGTGGACGTTAAGAAACTGGCATCTACAACTTCAAGTTGGGACACAGAAATCGAACGTGCCATCAAGGAAGGCTTAACTCGCTTGAACCAAGAGGATGTTTTAATTATTACTACGTATTCACCTTCTGGTCAGATACTTAATTTAACAGAACTTGGGCAGAAGGAAGGCGTGACGTCAACCGTCCTTGCCAAACGTATTACAGAAGGCCTCGCAACTATCAGTACGCAGATTATGACGCAGACCAATCATGTAATTGGAGGAACCTTCTCAAGCGGCGGGGATGTAACGGCTGCGATTTGTTCCGTGAGCCAAGCGGAAGCTATTGGTCTTGAAGATGAAGTTATACCTCTGGCCGCCTATGGCACATTTATCGGAGGGCGTCTAAATGGCATCTCTGTCGTCACAAAAGGCGGAATGGTTGGCGATAAACAATCGATTTATCAATGTTTCACATTTCTAAAAACTAAAAACCAAGAAGGAAGTGGCGAAGAATGACAAACGAACGCGCAATTATTGCAATCCCAATGGGAGATGCAGCAGGAATCGGACCAGAAATCACGGTAAAATCTTTAGCTAAACAAGAAATTTATGATGCATGTAAACCTCTTATCGTCGGAGATGCAAAAATCATCGAAAAGGCAATCGAAGTAACAGACGTGAAATTGTCTGTTCGTATAGTAACCTCACCTGCAGAGGGGAAATATGAATTCGGAACCGTAGATGTTTTAGATTTAAACAATATTGATCTTTCTACTTGGGAGGCTGGTCAAGTATCTGCACAGTGTGGTCAAGCTTCTTTTGAATACATCAAGAAGTCTGTCGAACTAGCAAAAGCTGGTGAAGTCGCTGCTTTGGCAACTACACCAATCAACAAAGAATCATTAAAAGCTGCGAATGTACCATACATTGGACACACAGAAATGTTAGAGGACCTTGGAAACACGCCAGACCCACTAACTATGTTCCAAGTGCATGACTTACGTATCTTCTTCTTGACACGTCATGTATCTGTAAAAGAAGCCATTGATCAGATGACGAAAGAGCGTGTGAGAGACTACTTGAACCGTTGTGATAAAGCATTGCAACGTCTGGGTCTTGAAAATCGCAAACTCGCTGTAGCTGGATTGAATCCACACAGTGGAGAAAATGGACTTTTCGGTCGAGAAGAATTAGATGAAATTGCACCGGGAGTTGAGGCAGCACGCGCGGACGGAATTGACGCACATGGGCCAGTACCAGCTGATTCAGTGTTCTTCCAAGCTTTACATGGGAAATACGATGCCGTCCTCTCTCTTTATCATGATCAAGGGCACATCGCCGCTAAAATGACGGACTTCCACCGGACGATTTCGATTACGAATGGACTTCCTTTCCTTCGTACATCTGTTGACCACGGTACGGCATTCGATATCGCATGGAAGAACATTGCATCAAGTGTCAGCATGGAAGAATGCATCAAACTAGCTGCCACATATGCACCGAAATTCACAGCAGATTCTATCTAACTAGCAGGAACTTGGAAGGGGCTTTCCCCTTCCTTCCCATATATTAAAAATGAAAGGGGTTACATGGGGATGACTCTTGAGACTCAGATGTTGTTAGGATTAGTTTTAGGTGTTACTGTTCTTATTTTACTCGTTTTAAAAACGAAGATTCATGCATTTTTAGCTTTAATTATCGCTGCTTCCATTACAGGTTTAGTGGGTGGAATGGCTCCACTGGCTGTAGCTGATGCAATATCTTTAGGATTCGGGAATACACTCGCTTCCATCGGGATCATTATTGGTTTTGGTGTAATGATGGGACGAATCTTAGAAGTAACAGGTGCCGCTGAAAAGCTTGCCTATACATTGATCAAGTTTGTTGGGAAACGCAAAGAGGAATGGGCAATGGCGATTGCCGGTTACATTGTATCCATTCCAATTTTTGTTGATTCGGCTTTCGTTATTTTAAATCCTTTAGTACGTGCCTTATCATCAAAAACAGGTAAATCCGTTGTCACGTTGGGTGTAGCTTTAGCCATCGGTCTCGTTGCGACTCACCACGCGGTTCCTCCAACTCCAGGTCCATTAGGGGTTGCTGGTATCTTCGGAGTTGATGTCGGTTTAATGATTTTATGGGGATTAATTTTTGCTGGGCCGATTATTATTGTAGGCGTACTTTATGCTCAATGGATCGGGAAGCGCATCTATCAACTTCCAAGTGAAGACGGATTAGGCTTTGTACGTCCTGAAAATGTTTCTGCCTATGATGAATTCGTTGCTCTTTCATCTGAGCGTGAAAAAGAACTTCCGTCATTGATCAAATCGATTTTACCGATTTTATTACCGATTGTTCTTATCTTTATTAATACTACTTTAACCGCACTCGAGATTTCGGGTGGGGCAATCGATTACCTTCTCTTCTTAGGAAAGCCAGTCATTGCGGTCGCATTAGGTTTAGTGGCTGCCATCTATGCGCTAGCGAATCGCTTGAAACGTGAAGAAGCACTTGAGCGTATGGAGGAAGGAATGACAACTGCTGGTATCATTTTACTTGTTACCGGTGCCGGTGGTGCGTTGGGTCAGGTTCTACGTGAAAGTGGCGCGGGTGACTATATTGCGCAAGTAATTGCAGACTTACCACTTCCAGCCATTTTGATTCCTTTCTTTGTTGCTACTTTAGTGCGTCTGATTCAGGGAAGTGGAACGGTTGCTATGATTACAGCGGCATCTATCTCTGCACCGATCTTAGCGAACCTAGATGTGAACTTAGCATTAGCTGCGCAAGCGGCGGCATTAGGTGCCATGATTTTCTCTTACTTCAACGACTCCATGTTCTGGGTCGTCAACCGCATGCTCGGCATCAAAAATGTCAAAGAACAAATCATGGTGTGGTCAGTCCCAACAACTTTAGCTTGGGCAACATCATTAGTTATGCTTCTCATCGCCAATATGTTCTTTGGTTAATATCTGTATATCAAAAAACGCCTTTTCCGTTTAGGAAAGGCGTTTTTTACTATTAGATGTACGTCGTCACAGCCCCAAATCCAAGAGCAAGTAAAATCACAACTGCCGGATGCAGTTTTACACGTTCCAATAAGATATAAGCGCCAATCACTAAAAACACGGTGATCCACGCCCCATTCATTTCATAGGAATCAAAAAAGAATTGAAAGGTAAGGACGACCAACAGAACCGCAATAACCGGACGAACCCATTTCGTTAGGTTTTTCACATACGGCGAATCTTTGTAGCGCCATAGAATGTTTAGTAGCACAATCATCATCAGGAGGGAGGGACCGACACTCGCAAAGAGAGCAACAATCGCCCCGAGCACACCTGCTTGATCATACCCTACAAATCCAGCCATCTTCGTCGCAATCGGTCCCGGAAGCGCGTTTGCGGCAGCAACCATTTCCGAGAACTCCGGGTTGGTCATCCAGCCGTAGCGATCCACGACCTCCACTTGTACGAGTGGAATAGCAGCAGGTCCTCCTCCGTACCCGAGAATTCCCGGAATCAAGAAGGCGAGAAACAGTTCCCAGTAAATCATAGGCGTTTCCTCCTTTTCGTGAGAAGTGGCGAGAAGATGAGTGCAAACACTGCAAGAATCACAAAGGCTGGGTGAATGTTCAATACATACATGGCAACATAAGCAATGACAATCGCAAATATGGCTTTTGCCCAGCCAATCGAATCCCCAGATTTTTTCACAAAATCCCATGCGAGGACCCCAAGCATGACAGTCACCACTGGGATGACTGCGCTGGCCATATTGTTCACTACCGGTAGATCTTTATACGCTGCTAATAAGTTGAGCAACAGAATCACCGCAATGACTGTAGGCACTACATTGACCACAAGGGCAATCAGTAGCCCCAGCATGCCCGCCACGCGGTACCCGATATAGCCCGCCATCTTCGTGGCAATCGGTCCCGGCATTGTATTGGCGAGGGCAAGGATATCACCAAATTCGTCATCGGTCATCCATTTATATTTCTTCACTGCCTCTGTATGAACTAACGGGATAGAAGACGGTCCGCCTCCAAATCCGAAGATCCCAACGCGGAAGAATCCAAGCGCCAGTTCTTTGTAAAGACGACCAGTCGAGCGTTCATCTGCTGTCTTTACATGTTGACGTGCTACCAAGCAGCGACTGATCCATCTGTCCGTGATTCGGTTCCACCTTGGAGTACGCCCGTTTCAGGATCTCGCCAAATGATTTGACCACGTCCAAAACTTCCTCCATCCGGTAAGACCTGTACTGTATGTCCTTTGCGAATCAATGCCTGAACCAAATAGTTCGGGAATTCCGGTTCGACATGAATCGTCTTTCCTTCAATCCACTGCCATCTTGGCATATCTAGTGTCGCTTGCGGATTCAAGTGATGGTCTACTGTACTTGCAACGACCTGGAAGTGTCCTTGTGGCTGCATGTATCCACCCATGACACCAAACGGTCCAACGGCTTTGCCATCTTTTGAAAGGAATCCAGGTATAATCGTGTGATACGTTCGTTTCCCAGGCTTTAAGTAGTTTGGATGTTCCGGATCCAGCGAGAAATCATGCCCACGGTTCTGTAGGGCAATCCCTGTACCTGGCACAACTATGCCTGAACCGAAGCCCATATAGTTACTTTGAATATAAGAAATCATGTTGCCTTCATTATCTGCCGCTGCTAAATAGACTGTACCTCCGCGCGGAAGATCGTATGGTTCCGGTTGAAGTGCTTCGTCACCAATAAGTTTCGCACGTTTCGATGCATACTCATCTGAAAGCAGATGCTGCGGGTCAACTGGCATTTCACTCGGTTCCGTAATAAATGCTTTGCCATCTGTGAACGCAAGTTTCATCGCTTCGATTTGACGGTGTAAGCTGTCGACATCCTGCCAATGATTTTCTCCTGTTTTCTCGAAGATTTTTAATGCCATTTGTGCAATCATGCCTTGTCCGTTCGGAGGAATTTCCCACACATCATAGCCTTTGTAATTGGCCGATAACGGTTCTACCCATTCGGGTTCATACGCAGCAAGATCTTCTTTTGATAAATACCCGCCGTGTTTTTTCATGAAAGTATCCATCTGATCGGCAAGCTCACCTTTATAAAAGGCTTCCGCTTCCGTTTCTGCAATCGCACGTAACGTCGATGCATGTCCTGGTGAAGACCATAGCTCACCAATCTTCGGAGCTTCCCCAGATGGCGCGAATGTCTCGAACCAACCTGCAAACTCTTCCGACGTATGCGTTTCTTTAAACTTCTTATGCGCAAGGCCCCAGAACTTTCCGAGGATTGGGGAGATCGGGTACCCTTCTTCTGCGTAGCGGATGGCAGGGGCCAACACGTCTTTTAGCGGCAGCTTACCAAATTTCTTTGATAGGGCTACCCACCCAGCAGGAACGCCAGGAACCGTCACAGGAAGTACGCCAAACACAGGGACATTTTTGTGTCCCGCTTCTTTCAATTTATCAGCAGAAATGGACTGTGGCGCAGGTCCGGAAGCGTTCAATCCGTGTAACTTGTCCTTTACCCAGACAAGAGCAAAGGCGTCGCCACCGATTCCATTTGATGTCGGTTCAACAACTGTCAATGCGGCTGCAGTTGCAATGGCTGCATCAATGGCGTTTCCACCTTGTTTTAAAATATCTAGTCCTGCTTGGGCAGCAAGTGGTTGAGATGTTGCCACCATGCCGTTTTTTCCAAATACGGTATTTCGTTTCCCTGGAAAGGGATGGTATAAATAATCCACTATACGTCAGCTCCTTCGAGTATACTCTTTCCTGCAAAATGACAGGCTGCAAAATGCTCTGGTTGATATTCTTGCCATTCTGGTTTGGATTGGACACAGACGTCTTGGGCAATCGGACAACGTGTATGGAATGGACACCCACTTGGTGGGTTTGCCGGATTCGGTAAATCCCCTTGTAAGCTCACTCGTTTCACGTTGGCATGGACGGATGGGCGTGGAATAGCTGAGAGAAGAGCTTGAGTATACGGATGAAGAGGAGTTTCAAAAAGTTCTTCTACTTTCGCTAATTCTACACTGTTTCCTAAATACATTACTAAGACGCGGTCACAGAAATATCGTACCACACCTAAGTCGTGAGAGATGAATAGATAGCTAAGGTTATATTTTTCTTGAATGGTTTTTAATAACTTTAAGACTTGTGCTTGAACGGAAACATCGAGCGCGGATACCGCTTCATCACAAATGATAAACGATGGATTTAATGCAATCGCTCGTGCAATACCAATGCGTTGTCGTTGTCCTCCACTAAATTCATGAGGATACCGATCAAAATGTTCTTCTTTTAGACCTACTTCTTTCAGCAGATCTACGACACCATCTCTTTTTTCTTTCGCAGAAAGATTTGTATGCATCGAGAACACTTCTACAAGGGCATCGCCTACACGCTGTCTAGGATTTAAAGAAGCATAAGGATCTTGGAAGATCATTTGCATTTCTTTCACAAACTTCTTCTTTTCATGGCGTTTTAAATTTTGGATTTCCTGGTCACGATAGTACACTTGACCATCTGTAATCTCTTCTAATCCTAAAATGGTTCGACCTAGAGTGGACTTCCCACAACCAGATTCGCCGACGACACCCAAACTCTCGCCTTCCATCAGTTCAAAGGAAACGGATTCAACGGCCTTCACATGCCCTTGAACGCGCTTAAGTAAACCACCTTTAATCGGAAAATACTTTTTAACGTTGTGCAACTTTAAGAGGGGCGTCTTCGCTTCTTGTTGCTGTTCCTTCGTCGTTTGTGCCAACACCATCAGATACTGCCTCCTCTCTTGTTAACCAACAACTTACATAATGCCCGTTCCCTAAGTCATCTTCCGGGGGAACCTGCTGGCGGCATCGGTCCATTGCAAATAGACAACGCGGGTGGAACCGACACCCTTGAATTTGCTCGGTCAAACTTGGCAAGGTTCCAGGAATTGGGTGAAGCTCAAATGTTGGGTCATCCACATTTGGCACCGAACCAAGTAATCCTCTTGTATATGGATGCTTCGGTCGATCAAAGATTTCCTCTACTGGACCTTCCTCAATTTTTTGGCCAGCATACATGACCATCACACGGTCTGCAACTTCAGCCACAACACCCATATCATGAGTAATAAACATGACCCCCATATCCAGACGGTCTTTCAGTTCATTAATCAGATCTAAGATCTGCGCTTGAATCGTAACATCTAACGCTGTTGTCGGTTCATCTGCAATCAATAACCCCGGGTCGCCGGCTAATGCAATGGCAATCATCACACGCTGGCGCATTCCCCCACTCAGTTCATGCGGGTATTGATTCATTCGCTTTTCTGGATAAGGAATCCCTACTTGATTCAGCAATTCGATACCACGAGTCGTCGCTTGTTGCTTCGACATTCCATGATGAATCATCAGTGGTTCTCTTAGTTGATAGCCCACCGTCAAAACTGGGTTTAAAGCCGTCATAGGCTCTTGAAAAATCATCGATATTTCAGAGCCGCGCATCAATCTCTTTTTTTCCGCTGAGAGATTGTGGATGGCTTCGCCTTTATACCGAACTTCTCCATTAGCAATACGTCCATTTTCAGGTAAAAGTCCAATGACGGAAAGAGATGTAATACTCTTTCCGCAACCAGACTCCCCTACGATACAGAGAGTTTCTCCTTTTCGAACTGAAAAGGAGACATCCCGAACCGCTTGGACTGGACCTTCCTTTGTACGGAATTCAGTAACCAAGTTGTTAACTTCAAGTAATGTCTCCTTCATCGAATCTCCTACTTTCTTGTTACATCTTTAAGTGTCCATTTTCCATTTGGTTCGAGAATTAAATTTGTATACTCACTGTTCATCGCCCCAGTTACGACACCATGGTACATGACGACGACATCATTCTGCTCGAGCAATAATCCATTCGCTTGATCCAAGTAGTTTAAACGCTCTTCTTGGTCAACCGATGTACGAGACGCATCGACTAACTCATCAAACTCGGCATTCGAATATTGTGCACGGTTAGAAGAACCGATATTGTCAGTGTGCAAGTTCGGATAGAACATTTCTGATCCATCTTGTGTTAAGTTCGCCCAACTTAAGAACGTAATGTCAAATTGGCCAGCACGAGCTGTATCTAAGAATGTTGCCCATTCCATCGTTTCGATCTTTACATTAAATCCAGCTTCCGTTAACTGAGCTTGAGCAATTTCTGCCATCAAAACAAAATTATCACGGTTCGCAGTGAGTAGAGAAATCGTTCGATCACCATACCCATTTTCTTCAACAAGTTGCTTGGCGAGTTCCGGATCATAAGCTTGCCCTGCTGCGTTTTTTGATTCATTGTAACCAAATACCATAGGTCCTAATACGCTGTCGCTTCGAAGACCTAAGCCATTTAATTTACCAACGAATGCATCACGGTCTACAGCAGCCGCAACCGCTTTACGAAAATTCTCATCTTGATTCTCTGGTCGTGATTGGTTGAAAGCCAAATAGAAGACAGATGTTCCATCTTTTTTCTCAATATCGACATTTTGGATAGATTCAATTCGTGCAATCTGCTCACTTGGCAAGTTATCGATAAAATCAACTTCTCCTGTTTGAAGCATAGAGATTGCTGTTGATATTTCAGGGACAACTTTGAAAACGAGCTTCTTAATATCTGGTGCGCCGTCACGGTAGTCTTCAAATGCTTCTAGAACAACTTGGTCACCTGGTGTATAGCTGACAAACTTAAATGGACCTGAACCTACAGGGTTGCTCATCAAGTCTTGCGCTTGGTCAGCTGTTGGACTTACAATAGCTGCGTTTGAGTGTGCCAAAGAAGCTAAGAACGGCCCGTATGGATACTTTGTTGTGATTTTTACAGTGAATTCGTCTTCTACAGTAATTTCATCCACTGGTTCAAGTAAAGATGCACGTGGTGCAGCAGTAGTTGGATCACGCAATTTATCGAATGTGTACTTAACAGATTCTGCATTAAGAGGTGTCCCGTCATGGAAAACTACATCTTCGCGAATCTTAAAAATCCAAGTTAACTCATCAGGGTTTTCATACGATTCTGCAAGAGATGGAATCAACTCCCCTGTATCCGTATCGCGTTCAAACAGCGTTTCGTAAACATGTTCTTGGACATTGGCTGAAACCGAATCGTTTGTCAAAATTGGTGAAAGGCCGGCTACATCAGAAGTCGAAGCGTACACAAATTCTTCAATTTCTCCACCCCCTGCTTCTGTCGTTCCTCCTTCATTTGTTTGGCTTGGTGCAGAGCTCGATTCCCCTCCACAAGCCGCTAATACCACTGCTGCGATAAGTGCTACAAAAAGTACCCATACCTTTTTCATTCTTCATTTCCTCCCTTTTATTAGTTAATTCAGATCCATATTTGGATCCAGTGCATCCCGTAATCCGTCACCTACTACATTGAAAGCAAATACCGTTAGCATGATAGCAATCCCCGGAATTACAGTTAAATGAGGGGATGTCCACATATAATCCTGACCTTGCGCAATCATTGCGCCCCATTCAGGTGTTGGAGGTTGAGCACCAAGGCCAAGGTAACTGAGTGCAGCCGTGGAGAGGATGGCGGTTGCCATACGCATCGTGGCAAAAACAATGATCGGCGCTAAAGCATTCGGAAGAATATGTTTCACCATGATCCGAAGGTCCGAAGCACCCATAGACTTCATCGCCATGATGTATTCCTTTTCCTTAATAGAGAGAACCGAACCACGCACAATTCTCGCACACGTCGGAATGGACCAAATACTGATGGCAATAGCGACATTTATCAAGCTTGTTCCTAAAATTGCGATAATCAACATCGCAAGTAAGATACCTGGAAATGCGAACAACAGATCGACAAAACGCATAATGACGGCATCCCATTTTTTGTAGTACCCAGCCAGCATACCGAGCACTACACCACCGAGAAGTCCTAATGTAACGGCAGTGATCGCCACCACAAGTGAAATTTGTGCGCCATAGACAATACGTGTCCATACATCTCTTCCATAATTGTCTGTACCGAGGATGTGTCCTTCTGACATGACAGGTAATTCACTCTTAGTCAGTTGTTGTGTCGCAGGATCATAAGATGTAATCCAAGGTGCGGTGATCGCCATAATAACTTGAATCGCAATGATGATCAGCCCAACCACCGCCAACTTGTTTTTCAACAATCGTTTCATTGTAGATACAACAAATCGATCTTTCTTCTTTGTTCGGACTTGAGGAGTCTCTACGGAGAATGTGGTAGACATCGTCAGCCTCCTTTCTATTCGTATTTGATTCGAGGATCTACATACGTGTAAACAATGTCAACAATCAAGTTCACCACAACAAAAAGTGTGGCGACGAGTAATACCGAACCTTGAACAAGCGGAAAATCTCGCATAGCGATGGCATCAATCATTAATCGACCTACACCATTAATCGCAAATACTTTTTCTGTAATAATCGTCCCACCTAGTAAGAATCCAAAATTCAATCCAATGACTGTGATGACAGGAATCATGGCATTTTTCAGTGTATGGACCCAAATGACCTTAGTCTCTTTTACACCCTTCGCGCGGGCCGTTCGAACATAATCTGCACGAACTACTTCTAACATAGAGGACCTGGTCATTCGAGCAATCATGGCCGCTGAACCCGTTCCTAAGGTGATGGCTGGTAAAATCAGTTGTTTAAACCCTTCAGCTGTATAGAATGGTTCACTTAACCCTCCGACCGGCAACCATTGTAAATTTACCGCAAACACTAAAATTAATAGAGCGCCTAACCAAAAGTTCGGAATTGATATACCGGCTAGTGCAAATGTAGTCGATGTGAAGTCTAGCCATGAGTTGTGCCGCAGGGCCGATATAAGTCCTGCAACGAGACCAATCACAACAGCAACCACCATACTAGCAATGGCTAACTTTAATGTGTTCGGAAAGCGAACGGCTATGGCATCCGCTACCGACTGTTTGGTTTGATAGGAGTATCCAAAGTCTCCTTGTACGGCATTTCCTAAATACCGGCCATATTGGACCAAGAAAGGATCATTCAACCCCAAATTTTCTCGTATGTTTTCTAAATCAGCTTCTGTGGCCGTCGGACCTCCAATCATGCTAGCCGGGTCCCCTGGAGCAATATACATGGAACCAAATACTAGAAACGAAATCCCGAGTAGTAGAAGAAGCAATTCTCCTACACGACGAACGATTAATGTGATCATTCCGTACCCCCTTATACATTTGTTAATCAATAATTATGTTTAAATTAACAAAAGTTAATTATTTATTGTTTTTGAGTATAAAACAGATAATTCTAAAAATCTACACTATTTTTCAAATAAATTTGAATTTACACATTTATTTAAATTAACATCGTATGATTTGTTCATTTAGTTACGTTTTGTTATTAATTCTAAATTTTTCAGATACAAACGTAAGTAACAAACTATTCATTATAAAAACTTAATCTATACAACTTGTTTTTATAAAAATCTAAAAAATGGTAAATAAAAAACCCCTGACAATTAGTCGGGAGCCATGTAAATCAAAATTATTAAAGTTTTAGACCGGAGCGACTTTTGAATCTTCGAAGTAAAATATGGCTTTCTACACGTGTAATCCCTTCAAAAGCATATAACTCTTCATTAATGAATTTTTCCAAACTTTGAAAGTCATCAACGAGGACGTGCATATGTAGAGTGGAAGGCCCTGTCATTTGATAACAACTAGCCACACTTGCGTTTTCTGCTAAATTTTCGGCAACCTCGACAAGTGATTTTGGTTCACAATCTACTTCAAAGAAAGCAGACACACTCTTTCCTACTTTTTCTGAATTGACAACTACCGTAAAGCGCTCAATAACGCCACGTTCCTGTAAATCATGTACACGTTCACGAACCGCTACACGTGATAAGTTTAATTCTTTTCCAATATCCACATATGACATACGCCCGTTTTGAATGAGTAGTTCAAGTATGCGCTTATCTGTCTGATCAATTTGTACAGTCATTCTATCTTCCCTCTTTAAAGAATACATTTTGTTTAAAATATACCCTATTTTAAAACATATTGAAACCACAAAAATATCATTTCGTTCATTTCGAAGGAGATGTTTGTCGATATTTCCCGGGAAATAGTGAACCTTGTCAGTTTTTGCAAATGAAGCGAACCACATTTATTTCTTTATCGATGCCTTTAATTTCCGCTGTAACATGCTCAATCCTAATGCCATCGAGAAGAGGCGAGTTGCTTGAGATTTCTTCGAACACATCTTTTGTCATCACGATATCATGCCCGTCACTCAACTGCTGCATGCGGGCTGCGATATTGATTGTCCGGCCAAAGTAATCGAGTAAGTCATTGGCATTGACGGCAATTGCCGGTCCGTAATCTCTTCATCTGACCAAGCCTTCTTATAAATACGGTTGCTGCCAGGGGCGTCAAAGACATCCGCTATGGCTATAATCCGTCCAAAGATATGAATTTCTTCACCTTTTAACCCTTGTGGGTAGCCCCTGCCATTCCATCGTTCGTGCTGCTGATGGGCAATGAATGCCGCCGCTTTTAACAGGTCCCGATTGGAATGTTTAAATACGTCATAACCAATCGTCGAATGCTCTTTCATCACATGATATTCTTCATCTTCCTTGTCTCTTGGTGGGGCGGATTTGCTTTGTCACCTCTTGCTATAGGAATTGTGTTCATTTCCCACATCCTGTTAGACCGACGCGATTTTATCCAGTGGTGGAACCGAGTCATCATGCGCAATAACGAACTATCTTGGTTATCGATTGTCTCGGACCAAATTTTCCATATTCTTATCCTCGCAGTCATTTTACATTACGAGCTTTAACCTAGTGAAACTTTCCCACACTCCTCACGTAGGTAACGTAAGGAGTGATTTTTATGTGGAAACAAAATCAACCACACGTTGAACTTGAGGCTACGTTCGTAGAGCGGGTATTCGTTTTTTTGAGTATAGGAATTTATAGTGTTTGGGTAGGTTGGCTTGCCTTAATATGGGGAGATATCCCCGCTGAGGTTCCGGGTCACTTTGGAATCAATGGAGAAGTGACGCGATGGGGATCCAAATTTGAAGTACTCACGCTGCCTATCATTGCAGGAGCACTTGGGGCCTTCATGCTTTGGCTTCGGAAACACCCGGAGTGGCATAACTTTCCCGTCAACATCACAGAAGAAAACGCCCCTTTCTATTACCGACTCTCACGGATGATGCTAACAATGACGTCATTCGTCATTGTTGCAGCATTTGCTTCGATCAATTGGAACATCATTCAGGTCGCGAATGGAGTAAAATCATTTTTGGATGCATGGTTTTTCCCTGTCTTTTTAGTAGCGGTGTTTGCACCCATCCTTTATTTCTTCTATCAAATGTTCCGCTATCAATCGAAAAATAAAGCGTAAAGGAGCTCATCTCGTTGGAAAAAGTAGCTAAGAAATCATCAAAGAAAAAAATAAACTGGTTGAGTCAGATTGCGCAATTTCTTATAGGTGGGGTACTGGGCATCCTGATTGTGAGCTATTTCTTTCGCCATGACGTTCAAATCACGCTTTGGAGTGTTTTGCTTGTCATGGGAGTAGCAGCACTAAGTTTTATTGTGGGAATCATTCTTCACGAAACAGGTCATGCAATTGCAGGAAAACTGAGTGGGATGGAAATCATGAATTTATCGTACGGACCCTTTATTTTTGCTAAAACCAATGGGCAGAACCGCTTCTTTGTAAAGCTTCCGGCAATGGGCTACATCGGACGGGCTATGCTCCGGTTTCCGCGTGCTATACCGGAAGAAGACATGCGAAAAAAGATGATTCGTTTTATTTACGGGGGGCCGGTTAGTAACTTGGTCGTTGCTATTCCGTTGCTTGCCCTTAGCTTTATCTATGGCTGGAGCGGCTGGTTTGTCTTTGCGCTTGTTAATATCTTCTTGGGCTTATCCAATCTCGGGAACGTGGAAAGCAAAGGTGCACAAACGGATGGCCGTGTTCTTTCCATGATAAAGGGGAAACAACCGGGTGCTGACCTTATTCTGGTCAGTTATCAGATATTGCAGGAAGACCCTCAAGGTAGAGGAAATTGGTCAAAGGCGACTGCGGAAAAAGCGAAAGCTGTCATTGAGCGGTATGAAGGATGGCCTCTTGCCGCTTCTCTTCTTTCAACAGTCGGTCCTTATTATTATCACACAAATCCGGAAGCCTATCTTGCGCTGGCGGAGGGGCGGTCGTTCTTACCTCGTGACAAACAGGCAGGGATTTTGCAAGACTTAACGGACATTTCTGTTGCTACTGGCTATTTTTATGCCGGCCGCCTTTTGACCGAGCCAGATATGAAAAACAAACTCCAACTGATCGACGACCAAGAACCTGTCACGCGTCACATGCGTGACACGTACATGGCCATGATCAATTGCGATAAAAACACCGCCCTCACTTCTATCTACGCAGCTGAGCAAGCTCTCGGTGAGTGGCATCCTCTTTATTTAGAAGGGACATCGCTTAAAGCAGTGTTGCAGGACTTACTTGATGGGGTAAAGAGTAGGTGACCTGTTAAAGATGGCGTGTTGGAATGAACTCTAATACTTAAACCCCTGGGGTCACACAAATACTAATCCATCCTAAAAATCTAGCATAAAGAATAAGATAAACTGCACTGAACAAGCAGAAAAGCCAGGCGCCCCAATAAGTGGGCGTCTGGCATTTCAATATGAAGTATACTTGGATTGTGGAACAACCCCTGGGGTTGAACTTGAACTCAATGAGCCGCCGAAGCAGCAGCCGCTTCGTCAGCTTTCACGCAGTCGATGGCGACGACAAGCGCAATCATGATTTCTTCCATTGCTTCTCTATGAACGGTGACTTGATAACTGTCTCCCCAAGTAAACCATTCTTTCGTGACACTGCCGATGACCTCCCCGTGCTGAAGAACATCAAAGTTCATGTCCCACCAGTTGCCTTGCACTTCAATGCCAGCCGCATCAATCGTATACTTGGCTTTGAAGAACGAGAATTCTTTGCGAATCGTCAAGACCTGTTGGCCATTCACATCTACAAAGAATTGCGGCAAGAAGCTGAACGTTTTCTTGGTGATCAACGCCACTTCATTTCTTTTCGTATCAAAAACGCTAAATGTCTTCGGTATCTTTAGAAAGCTTCCTTCGATGTAGTAGGCATCTTGCTGTGTCTCATCTTTTACTGTGAATTGGCCATTCAAACTAAATACCTTTTGCTTAATATATAGTTGCCTCATATCTCTTACCCCTCCCGATGTAACTCTTACTCACTTCTACGAATCAAATAGTCAAAAGATTCAATGCATGGCATACTAAATTGGAAAGGACGGGATGAAATGAATCCACAAGCAAAAGCATACTGGGATACATATTGGGCAAGCCAAAAACAAGAAGCACCAACTAAAGTGACAGCCTGGAAATTTGGTGGTCAGCCTGATTATTTAGCAGAACGGGTAGTAAAAGGCTTGAAAACGGCTACATGTTCCGGACGTATCGTTTATGACCTGGAGAACGAGCCACTTCCGGAAGTGAACGACTATAGTGTGGTACTCAACAGCAAAGACGAGCCTGTTGCCATCATTAGGACGTCTGATGTGACAATTCAACCTATGAATGAAGTTCCCGAATCACACGCTCGTGCGGAAGGCGAAGGAGATCTATCTTACGAGTATTGGTACCGTGTACACGTAGAATTCTTCACGAATGAACTTGAGAAGTATGGAATGACGTTCAAAGACGACATGCTCCTTGTTTGTGAACGATTTGAGCTCGTAGATGTGAACTAAAACGTGTCGGAAGTTGGTACGCCGAACGCCGAGCATAACTTTCGGACAGGCGTTGCCTCCTTCACGGATTCGATTGGTAACCTTTCGATTTCCGACTTGGTCGTTTTGGTCAATTGTGGAGATAGTTCCACATAAAAGCGTCCGAGCAAAAAGAGGACTTCTTGATAGATGACCGGAAACTCCTCCCTAAACGCTTCGTGCCTACTGACAAAGCGGGTGGTAAATTCTTCTAAACGTTTTTCTTCGAACGGGACGGTCGAATGTACCCACCCACCTCCAAGGTAAAGGCAAAACGCGATGAACGCGTATTTCCTTGTCGCCCTATCTTCATGGAGGAGATATTCTTCATAGGGAAAGGGCCGAAATCCTTGAAACAGATGATAATATCGGAAACCAAAATCATTTAGGCCATCTTTTACATACTGAATCATTTGAGTAGCTGACATTTTCTCACCTCTCTAACCCCCTCGACTTGACCTCTTACCAATTTAACCGTTTTGTTTAACACTAAACAAGGATTGTATGGATTTATTTTAAGTTCTTCAAACGTTAATGTCATCACTCTTTCATTGGGCCTCTCTATTTTCTCTATAGGTACTTCGACAAAACTAGTTGTCTACCTTCAAAATGCTAAATGAAGAAGGCAACGTCCTCTGTATAAATTCTTGTTATACTAAACCAAATAAGGACCGAGGTGATTTTCATGTGCGGACGTTTCACACTCTTTGCGACCTATGCGGATTTGCTGGACTATCTGGAAGCGGAACAGGCGATTCCTGAAAATGAATACGCGCCACATTATAATATTGCACCGACTCAATCCATCCTTGCAGTGATCAACGATGGGTCTAAGAATCGTTTGGGCTATTTGAAATGGGGGCTTATTCCGGAATGGGCGAGAGATGATCAAATGGCAGCGAAGCTCATGAATGCACGTGCGGAAACGATTCACGAAAAACCGAGCTTCAAAGATTCCTTTCGCACGAAACGCTGCCTCATTCCGATGAACGGCTATTATGAATGGACACAAGCCTATGGTGAAAAAGCGCCTGTTTATGTTCTATCTGAGCAGCACCAGATTTTGCTCGCAGCGGGTATCTGGGCAAGCTGGACTTCTCCAGAAGGTAAGAAAGTCTTCACATGCAGTATTCTTACACAACAAGCATCTGCCGAGGTATCTTCCATCCATCACCGGATGCCTGTGTTTGTATCTAAACAGCATATGCAAGACTGGCTCAATCCAACAGTGACTTCGGTTTCTCACCTCCGCGAAATACTCAATCAATCCTTGACAAGCGGTCTACATTTTCACCGTGTCGGTACCGATGTCAATTCACCAAAACATGATCATCCTCACCTCATCAAACAGATAGAAGCGTCTTGAATCCACTAGACGCTTTTTTAATCTTTGGCAAAACACTACCAATCACCTTCTATTTTTGATATACTAGACGGCATGTCCGGAGGCACCCCAGGTTAACCCCTGCAGAAATGCATAGATTATCTAAATAAAATCCATAATAAGGTAAGTAGAAAGTCTTATAGCATTTCTAAGCAAAAAGGTTTACGCAAGATGCACGCACGGGTATTAAAACTATGGATTTACTTCAGCATTCCCTCTGTTTTTTCTCTACATAGTCTCCACTTGGAAATGATAATGCTTGTTCATGGAAGTAAGCCCCACTGCGAAAAAATCAAAGATGGGAGAACGTAAATGAAAAATGCAACAGGTGTATTCTACATTTCAGTGGCCGTACTCATCGGCCTTGTTTTATTAGGAGTCTTTATTCCAGAAAGATTAGAAGAAATGACCGGAAAAGGACAAGGATTTATGACCGATTCATTCGGTTGGTACTACCTCTCGATTGTCACGCTCTTCCTCGTAACATGTATTTACTTACTCTTTAGTCCTGTCGGCCGAATCAAACTCGGAAAAGTAACCGACAAACCAGAATTCACTCGTCCTACTTGGATTGCCATGCTTTTCAGTGCAGGTCTTGGAATTGGTCTATTATTCTACGGCGTACACGAACCGCTAAGTCACTACATTATTTCTTCACCAACTGGACAGGAAGGTACAGATCAAGGCGTAAAAGATGCCATGCGGTATACATTCTTCCATTATGGCTTATCTGCTTGGGCAATTTATGGAATTATCGGTATGATTCTTGCTTACTTCACATTCCGCAAAGGTGAACTGAGCCTCGTGAGCAAGACACTTCGCCCCCTCATCGGGAAACACGCAGATGGAACAACTGGGAAAGTAATCGATATTATTTCGGTTATCGCAACGGTCATGGGTGTTGCCACGTCTCTTGGATTTGGCGCCATGCAAATTAACGGCGGACTCACCTATCTATTTGATATCCCTTCCAACATTCTTGTTCAAGGAATAATCATCTTAGTCATCACCATCTTATTCTTAATTTCAGCAACCACAGGAATTTCTAAAGGGATTAAGATTTTAAGTAATTTAAACATGGGTATGGCCTGCGTTTTGTTCTTATTTGTCTTTATCTTTGGTCCTACGCTCTTCATTTTGAATCTATTTGTGGATACAATCGGACTGTATTTACAGAACATAGTTCAAATGAGTTTGCGTATTTCCCCTTTGAATGAAGACACGCGTAGCTGGATCAACGGCTGGACGATTTTCTACTGGGCATGGTGGATTGCTTGGTCTCCATTTGTCGGGGTATTTATTGCCCGCATCTCACGTGGACGTTCCATTCGTGAGTTTGTCGTAGCCGTATTATTTATTCCATCTCTCATCGGATTCCTATGGTTCACAACATTTGGTAGTGCAGGAATCATGACGGAAATGGCAGGAAATATTTCTATCTCTGCACTTGCTCCAGAAACCGCATTGTTTGGTGTACTTGGTGAACTGCCACTTCCACTCATTACGTCGTTGTTTACAATTGCCCTCATCGCAACGTTCTTTATTACATCAGCTGACTCGGGAACATTTGTACTTGGAATGCTCACATCAAATGGCTCCCAAAACCCCACTGCACAAATCAAACTGGTATGGGGAGTTATGATGTCAGCTATCGCTATTGTTCTTATCTACTCGGGCGGTCTACAAGGCCTGCAAAACACGATGATTTTAGCTGCATTCCCATTCTCCATCATTCTGTTGATGATGCTGCTCAGTTTTATCAAAGCTTTACGTAAGGAAGCCAAAGAACTGGGTATCGGTAAACTCCCTGTTGTTAAGAAAAAGCTTCCGAAATCTTAGTAAGAGAGCCTCTATTCGCTGAGAATAGAGGCCTTTTTTCATTTTAGAAATTCATCTAGCAAACTTAAATTTTGTTCTAAGAAGGCACGATTTTTTTCCACACCTCGGCGTTCACACCACCCGATGCTGTTGAATGCATCCGTAAAGCGGTAGAACGGTAAGACAGCTTGTAAATCTATAAGTGGTCGAATACTCTTGTAACCTTGTTGATAGGCCTTGAAAAGCGCTGAGTCTTTTTGCAGATAATCACGGTAGAGCTTTGTAAAATCCATTTCCGTCACACCAAAACGCACACTTTCAAAATCGATGGATCCCGTAACGGTTTCATTGTGAACAAGGATATTCGCCGGCCTGAAGTCCATATGTAAAAAGGCGGGACCGTCCAAAGGTGGCATCTCATTTTTCATGGTCTCATATTTCATTAAGGCAGCATCTAATTTTTTCGCAGAAATCTGTTTCTTCGTATCTTCGGCAAAACTATAAAACATGCGGTCCACAAATTCTCGCCAATTCGGAAATTCATTGTCGATACTCGTCTCCATTCCTTCTTCCGGTCGAATCTCATGTAGCTGCGCATGATAGACGCCCACGTGAAAGGCTTCTTTTTCAGTGCTTAGCTTCCCGAGCGTCTCTCCTTTTAATTCCGATAACAATAAGGCACCAACCGTTTGTTCGTCTCCTTCCCATACATCAAGCAGGTCCGGAACGGCTACCTTTCCTTTCAATTGTGCGTAAGCATCCACTTCTCTTTGAAACTTGAGTTTTGTATAAGGCACTTTTATGTAGATGTGTTCTCCACTTACTAGTTCACATCGATACACTGTTGAACTGAACGACTCCGGAACGTCAGTCACACTTCGGATATGTAAGTTAAAATGCTTTGCTAACTGTTGAATATGCATGGTGTCCCACCTACTAATTTGATATTTGGTAGTGTAACTTATTTCCAACCCTTTCCGTCTTATGCGCAAAGGAGTTGGGATTTGTGAAAAAATATATGTGGCTTATTATCATACTACTATTTGGAAATTTCTTCATCCTTAAAGTTGTACCGCCTGCTAATTAACTAACATGAAAACACCTCTTACTCATCTTGAGCAGGAGGTGTTTGTGTTAGCGTCTCACCAACACTTGGTACGATGCATAGTAGACCAAAAGTCCGACAACCGGAATGGAGGCAGTGACTGCCATTGGATACCACATATAGTCGAGGAAATATTCGGGGATATAGATGTACGACGACAGCGCCAAAAATGAATAAACTAAAATAGCGACGAATGCAAATTTCACAGACCGTCCTGTAATGTCGCGAGCTCGTTCATCGGATACATCATATTCCGGTAGCAAATAGTCTTCGATACGAATGGCTTTCTTTTTTCTTATTTTCCAGATTTGCACGAGATTTAAGGCAATCAAAGTAAAGACAGTTATCAAAAAGAGCGTCCCATAAATCAGCGGACCGATTGCGACATCAAACCCATCTTCATAGCCTCTTTCCATTAACATTACTTTTTGTCGAAGCGTCACCATATAGGAAACCATAGTTGCCATGACCACAAATAACAGTACGCGTAAAATCGTTGTTAGTGTTACTTTCATTCCTCTTCCCCTTCTTTCTTAAAAATCTGCTCAATCGGTTCTTGAAACACTTCCGCAATATTCATTGCGAGCAATAGAGACGGCGTGTAGCTCCCTTTTTCCATCGAGACGATGGTTTGGCGCGTGACACCAATTCGTTTGGCGAGATCTCCTTGCGTCATGCTGTGCTTCGCTCGCAGTTCTTTGACACGGTTTGTGATCACATGCATCTCTCCTCTTTCACCTTAATGTAAAGTGAACTATACATTAATAGTAAAGTAAACCATACAAATTGTAAAGTTTATTTTACAATTTATTTGGTAAACATGTGATTGTGAGTCAGTGATTAGCAAATGTCTCGAATCTGTCTTCCTTTGTCTCGTATACCACTACAAATGCCTCGCAACGCACCCGAAAATGCCTCGCAATCCCCAAAACTCTCTAACCACATAAAAAATGCCATGAGCTCAAGACTCATGACATTCCCATTTAACTATCTCCCACCACTGAGAGACACTATTCCTATAATATTCGCGTCCCATTGGGAACCGATTGATCCGGTTGCAACAAGACGACGTCTCCCTCTTCAGGGACACCACCAAGTACAAACACTTCTGACTTAAATCCTGCGATTCGCCTAGGTGGAAAATTTACCACAGCTGTGACTTGGCGACCTATCAACTGTTCACATGTATACCTCTTAGTAATTTGAGCAGAAGAGGGCTTAATGCCAAGCTCTTTTCCAAAATCAATGCGCAATTTAATAGCTGGTATCCGTGCTACCGGAAAAGGAACAGCTTCTACAATCGTCCCGATCCGAATATCGAGCTTTGTAAAATCACTATATTCCGCCATGATCTTCACTCCTTAAAAGATAAACTGTATAAGTCCCATGTAAAACAGCGTCCCACCGGCAATCGACAACAACATATTGCGTTTCCACGTATGTAATAGAACAATCAATAGAATGCCGAGGAGTTCTGGAATCCCATAAAGTCCACCGGTCCATTCCACATCTTTCACACTATAAATCACAAGTAGTCCGAGAACGGCTGGCGGTAACAATCTTCCAAGGAACAGCACATAGCCCGGAGTTGGTTTGTCCGCTGGAAAAATCCAAAATGGCAAGAATCTGGTGAGCATCGTTCCCACAACCACGACGGCAATCGTAATGATTTGCTGCGTCAGTGTCATAATGGCTTCACTTCCCTTCGTTCAAGCGGTCTGCGGAAAGCGATCAAAATTAGAAGGATACCGACCATTGCCGGGATGACGAATTGATTTGCACCGAACACCATCAAGGCGAGTACGGATACCACAAGACCAATAAGGGCACTCGTATGGCGCTTTTCCTGCAACCAGTTTTCCAAGAAGATCACCACAAACAGGGCCGTCATTACAAACAATAGCCCATCAGTATTAAACGTAATGAACTGTCCGAGTAAAGCACCAAGTGTAGAGCCGCCCACCCAGTAGATATGGTTATAGAGGGTGACGAAAAACATAAACCAGCCTTTATCGATGGTTGGGTCCGGTTTCGCTGTGTAATTGATCGAAAACGACTCGTCGCACATACCAAAAATCAAATACAATTTCTTTTTCCCGACAGAATGATACTTATCTAGCATCGACAGGCCATAAAACAAATGCCGTGCATTCACCATGATGGCGAGCAGAAATGCTTGGAAAGGAGCAAATGCCATCAATAGAAGATTGGCCGTAATAAATTCAATCGATCCTGCAAAAATAAAAAGGCTCATCAAGATCGGAAAGATTGGATGAAATCCAAGAGACGTCATATAAATTCCATAGGCGGCTCCTAAAAATGTAAATCCGGCGAGGATTGGAATAGTTGCCGGAAATGCGGCGCGCGCGGCGTCTTTCACCATGCCACATCAGCCTCCTTTTCTCTACCTCAGTTTTACCACACTTTACTTGCTTGAAGTAAGACCATTTTCACAACTTTGGAATATTTACATTTCTCCTTTGACTTTCTTGTCCACTTCCTGTAAATTACTCAATGTACGAACATTAATTATATTTTTAACTAAATTATTCGCTTTTAGGGGATGAATGAAATGGAAAACGTATTTGATTATGAAGATATTCAGCTAATACCTAATAAATGTATCGTAGAAAGTCGCTCAGAATGTGACACGTCTGTGCAATTTGGAAAGCATACCTTCCGACTTCCGGTCGTGCCTGCGAACATGCAGACGATCATTGACGAGAACATCGCGACGTACCTTGCGGAAAACAATTATTTCTACATCATGCACCGTTTCCAGCCGGAAGCACGCAAAGCGTTTATTCAGAAGATGCAGGAAAAAGGACTTGTGGCATCCATCAGTGTGGGGGTTAAGGCAGAAGAATACACGTTTGTCGAAGAGTTGAAAGAAGAGAATTTAGTGCCGGACTACATCACAATCGATATTGCACACGGGCACTCCAACGCGGTCATTCGTATGATTCAGCATATCAAAACGCACTTACCAGAAACATTCGTCATTGCCGGAAATGTCGGGACACCGGAAGCTGTGCGCGAACTGGAGAACGCAGGAGCTGACGCGACGAAAGTGGGCATCGGGCCTGGGAAAGTATGTATCACGAAAATCAAAACTGGTTTTGGAACAGGTGGCTGGCAGCTCGCGGCGCTTCGTCTCTGCGGAAAAGCAGCGACCAAGCCAATCATCGCAGATGGCGGCATTCGCACACATGGCGACATTGCAAAATCTGTCCGCTTCGGCGCCTCCATGGTAATGATCGGTTCTCTGTTCGCTGGGCATGAAGAATCTCCTGGGGATACAAAAGAAGTAGAAGGCAAACTTGTGAAAGAATACTTTGGTTCCGCTTCCGAGTTCCAAAAAGGCGAACGCAAGAACGTCGAAGGCAAGAAGATGTTTGTTGAGCATAAAGGAAAACTTCAAGATACGCTTACGGAAATGGAGCAGGACTTACAGTCTTCCATTTCGTACGCAGGTGGCGACTCTCTTGAAGCCTTAAAGCATGTAGACTATGTCATTGTGAAAAATTCCATCTTTAATGGTGATAAGGTGTACTAATAGTAAGACCACCCGAGCCCAGTGGCTCGGGTGGTCTTTTTTTGACTAGGAAGATCAAATGGATCCTTATGTAAAATTTGGCTTGATGATTCTTACATCAACGGTCGTTATGTACGCTCTTATGTATTTCAATACGTATGAACTCGGGCACGTGATATTTAGCGAAACCCGCGTCTATATGGCCATCATGTTGGGTGGAATTATGTTACTTTTTCATGCTCAATATGTATAAGAAAAAAGCCCTAAACCTTGCTATTCTTGGTGGAAGCGTCGTAGTCATTGCGCTCTCCCTCTACTTAGTACGTAGCCAAACAACAGTGGTAGAAACGAGTTGGATGAAAGCCGTGATTCCTCACCACTCCATTGCAATTCTCACAAGTGAGCGAGCCAATGAAATTATCGAAGCCCAAAGAAAAGAGATTGATGAGATGAAGAGGTTGATCGAAGAATTGCAGTCACAAGAATAAACATTCCGAAAAGAGCAGGTCTGCAAAAAGCGGAGCTGCTCTTATTTCCATTTATACCCGATTCCCCATACCGTCAGTATGTATTGATCCACTGGAAAATGAGCTTTTCTCAGTTTGTCACGCAGGTTCCGGATGTGTGAATCAACCGTGCGCGGGTCAGTGTACGTATTGTACTCCCAAGCAAGGGACAATAACTGCTCTCGTTCATAGGTACGTTTCGGGTGCTTCATCAAGGCTTCCACGATACAAAACTCTTTCATTGTCAAACTTACTTCATGCCCTGGCCACTTTAAGGAATACGCTTCGGTATCTAATGTGAAGCCATCGACATGTATGCCTCCACCTTCCGGTTCAGGAGCCCGGCGAAGAAGAGCTTCGACACGGGCCACCAGTTCATTCTCATCAAAAGGTTTGGTGACGTAATCATCGGCACCGAGCTGTAACCCTTTCACCACTTCCTGCTTGCCTTCTCGGGCGGTCAACATCAAGATAGGTACGTCCGAAAACGTACGAATCTCTTGACATGTTTCCCATCCGTTCATTCCTGGCATCATGATGTCTAAAATCACTAAATGAACGACTTCCGTTTTTAGCAACTTCAGTGCTTCTTCGCCGGTGTATGCCGATCTGACATTGAAACCATGCGGCTTTAAGAAGAGCGCTATCAGTTCCACCATACGCTCCTCGTCATCGACCACTAAAATCTTCTTCATCGTTTTCACCTCATTTACTCAGGGTTACTGTAAATGTACTGCCTTTTCCAGGCTCACTTTGCACATGAATCGTTCCTCCGTGCGCTTCGACAAGTTCTTTGACAATCGAGAGGCCAAGTCCAGAACCGCCATGTTTGCGTGAACGCGACTTCTCTGTGCGATACAAGCGGTCAAAAATCGCTTCCTGTTCTTCTTTGCTAACGCCCACTCCTTCGTCTACAATCTGAATCACGACCGTGTGTTTCTTAGCGTACGCCCGGATCTGTGTCGTTGTGCCAGTCGGCGAATAGTGCATCGCATTATCTAATAGGTTAACGACCACCTGTTCTAAGCGGACCGGATCTGCTTCCACGACGAGAGGACTTTCACACGTCAGGTCTAACTGTTGCCCTTTTTCTTTAAAGGATGGCGAAACGCGCTCATGAATATGCTGAAGCAATTCTGCCACATCTACGTGTTCTTTTACGATTCGGAATCCCGGATCGTCGAGCTGCGCGAGCTCAAACAAGTCCTCGACAAGCAACGTCAGACGATCTGCTTCTTCTTCGATGATCTGCAGATAGCGGACTCGTTCTTCCTCACTGGTTTCAACCCTCTGCACGACACGAGAGTATCCTCTTACATACGTCAGAGGTGTTCGAAGTTCATGGGACACGGACGAGAGAAAATCGGTTCGAGTTTTCTTGATGACCTGCAAATCTTTCGAGAGTTTTTGAATCGATGTGGACAGTTGCCCAATCTCATCGTCACGCCCAGCAGGTAGGGTCACATCAAATTGGCCAACACTCAATTTTTCTGTTGCCTGTTTCATTCGTTGAAGCGGCAGCGTTAAATACCGTGTTAAAAATACATAGATCAACGCTAAGATGAGCACACTTCCGATTCCCGCCAACAAGAAATGAAAATTAAGCCGGTCCATAAGAGCGTGAATTCCCGCGGTACTCTGTAACTGGACAATGGCACCTTCCCCTTCTTGAAAAGGATGTACACTGATGAGATAGGGTTCTCGCTTCCAGTCCCCTTGCACAAGGGTATCTTGCGAATACGCGGATACATCTAAGCGTTCAGTCAAGCTGTCCCACTGAATGGACTGCTGTTCGGAATGCGCCACCAGTTGGTTTTCTGCATTCACAATCGCCACACCCTGACCTTCGCCTGATTCCATTAGTAAAATATGGCGGATGGTTTCTTCTGTAGTGTGGTCGACTAAGACATCCCGGTGCTTCGCCCCAGCTTCCATCAGACGGGTATACTCCTCTTGCACGCGTGCATTGCCTATACTAGGGTGCAAATACATCATTAATAACCCTTCTAGCACGACAATGGCCAGAAGAAATACTGCTGCCAATTTGGTTGACAACTTTTTCATGTGCTTCCCCCTTTGCACCTGTTCAAAAAAGAGCCTTCCCTTCGGAAGACTCTTCACGCTTATTCGACAGTTGAAAGTTCGCTCTCCGTCACCCATTTGTGATTGGTGACCTCGTCCCCTGTCACTTTATCTGTATAGTTTACCATATACACGGTTGTTTCTTCTGCGGAATCAATAGTTGCTGTTGCTCCGTCCATACCTTCCATATGATCGGCATCGAGAATCACTTCCGTTCCGGGCTCAAGAGGTGCTTGTCCTACATCTTCCACTTCCTCGTGAACGACCCACTTATGGTCCTCTACTGGATCGCCACCTGTCGTCGGTGTATACGATACGGTATAGACGGTTGTTGCGAAAGCGCCAACTACCTCTGCTTCCACACCTTCCATGCCTTCCATATGCGCATTCGTGATCATGGCTGTATCGCCTACAGCAAACGTTGGATCCTGTGCTTCCTCAAGACCTTCTGGTATCGAACCGTCCGTAGAGTGGTCCATGTTCCCGTGGTCCATATCTCCATGATCCATCTCACCGTGATCACCCATGTTTTCTCCATCCATCATAATGTCGTCATCTGTATCGCCACAAGCAGCTAACAATAGGGTAGCCGTTAACGTCATTGCTGCTAATTTTTTCATATTCATTCCTCCTGAACTCTAGCTTACTTCTTTCACAGAGTACCCAATAAATATGAAAAAATTATGCAGATGTCTACGTAGGATTTAAATTGCAACTAATTTCCTACTGTGGTGCATGGCAAGCCTGCTGATAAAGAAGGACCATTTCGTCATCGGTTGTCGTGCCATGACGATAGATTTCTTTGTAAGGCTCCACCCCTCGACCGGTGATAATGATCCAGTCGCCAGAAGAGGCATGATGGAGCGCCGCGTGAATGGCTTCCGTTCGATCAGGGATGACCGTGCCGCTATAATCAAGCTCGTCATACTCCGCTAAAAGCTCCTCAACAGATAGGCCATTTAAATCATCCACGGTCAAAATCACTACATCACTCAAGCGCGTCGACACATCCAACATCTTTTGACGTTTCGTCCGGTCCCTATTCCCCCGGAAACCAAAGACGTGGAAAATACGACGCGCACCCTCTTCTTTCGCAGTCTGCAACAGAAATTCGAATGCTTCCGCCGTATGCGCATAATCAATGACAACTGTAGCACCTGTCGTAAGCGGATAGAGCTGAAATCTTCCAGGTACCCCTTTAAACGAATGAAGGCCTTGAATAAGGAGCTGTCGCGTACACATCATGTCTTCCGCAACGACCCATGCCATAGCGGCATTGAAGCGGTTATGCATGCCTTTTATTGTTGGGAAAGTGGTTTTTGCTCTCTCTTCTAAAAGGTTGGCATGTGGAACGTTTACTATCTCAATTCCCTGTGCCTCCAGTCGCTCAGCAAGCTGGGCTCCCCATGAGTTCTGCGTATTAATGACCGCTTTCCCACTTGGCTTTAATTGGGTGAACAGACGAGCCTTCACTTCAAAATACGCTTCCATCGTCTCATGATAATCCAGATGGTCGTGATCAAGATTCGTGAAGAGCGCATAGTCAAATTCAAGTCCTTCAATCCGCCGTTGGTCGATGCCGTGAGAGGACACTTCCATAATCACTACGTCATCTTGACTTTTATGGATGTACTGTTGAAGCTGAAGGCTGTCAGGCGTCGTGTTCAGTGATGCAAACTCTTCCCCATTGATTTCGTATTTGACGGTACCAAATAATGAACAACGTAGACCGGAAGCTTCCAGCATCTCTTTCAGCATAAAGGACGTAGTGGTCTTGCCATTTGTCCCTGTAATGCCAATCATGCACTTACTTGCGGACGGATTCTGATAAAAGCGTTTCGCTACATGGGCAAGTACATAGCGAATATCCTCGACGACAAGGTAGGGAACAGTTGTCTCGACCTCCGTACGGGTGCCAATAACTGCGACTGCTCCAGCCTCAACGGCTTGTGCGATGTAAGCATGCCCATCCGCATGATGCCCTTCTATGGCAAAGAACAGAAACCCATCTTTGATGCGGGATGAAGTGGTCTCAAGTCCTGTGATTTCGCAATTTGGAATCGATTGGGTGGTGAAATCTCTTAACAGTTCTTGCAGATTCATGGCGGGAACTCCTCATTTATGTGATTCTGGTTGTGTCGTGACCCACTTGGTTTGTAAGAAGTGGGCGGCAAACAAGATTAGGCCTGTGTAAATCACCAATAGACTTATACTTTGCCACGTGTAAGCCGATACTTGATGACCAGCATATGTATAGATGAAAATAAGGGGCAACTTGCCCAAACAAGTAGCCCATACAAACGTGAAGGATGTGACATTTGCAAGGCTACTGACGATGTTAACACCTACCGATGGCACGACAGGAATTAATCGCCCCAGTAGAATAAAGAAAAATCCTCGCTTTTCTACGAGCTTCAAGAATCGCTTCGCCTTTGGGTGACGATGCAAATAATTCATTCCTTGTACCGTAAAGACTTTGCGAACAAGCCAAAAGACGACAAACGCCCCTGTGACGGAAGCGATTAGGTTCAAAGGGAAAGCGACCCAAAAGCCAAATGTATAGCCCATCGCAGCAAATATCACGGGCATCGGAACAAACGGGACAAAGGACAAGATAATCAAAAGGAAAAATCCAATGACCGCGGTGGATAGGCTAGGTTGCTCTATCCAGTTGAGAAATACATCTTCGATCATCACACATGGCATCCTTCCTTTATTGATTTTGTCTTCAAAGTATATAGGGTATACATTCTATCTGAAAGAAATGTCCGGTATCTTCACAAAAAATGAATCAATAGACACGTCTTTACATACCCCCTATCAGTATAATACCATAGATTATAGTCGGATATAAAAGAAAGTGGGACGGGTATGAAGAAAAAATTTGCAATCAATGGCGGAATTTCGTTCGGTTCTAAATTGAACGCACGGCAATTATTGACCATTGCGGAGTATTTAGAGGAGAACCAAGAACTTGAACTTACTACGTTTCAACAACTCTATGTTGAACTACGTGAAGATCAGGAAGAGAAAGCATTACAAGCCTTCAAAGAAGCAGGGCTCTCTGTCTATCCCGTCGGAAATTTTGTGAAAAGCTTGCGGACATGCAATTTCTGCAAAGGGTCGGAAGAAGAAGGAATGCCTGTTGCCAAAGAAATCAATGCCCGGATTGCGGGACGACCGGTACCCTTCACTGTACGCGCAGCCTATACAGGATGTGCTGTGGGGTGCGGGGAGCCACTTGCGAACGATATAGGTATTATGAAAATCAAAGATACGTACAATCTTTATGTAGGCGGAAAAGCGAAAGGCATTGACGCACAGCTCGGCACGCTGGTCCTTGAAAAAGCGCAGCCAGATCAACTTTACCAAGCCATTGACCGTGTCATTGACCTATATGCCGAAGAAGGTAAAAAACGTGAACCTCTCGCCAAATTTGTGCACCGATATGGAATTGAGGAGTTGCAGGGGTTGTTTAGGTAAGACCTGTTCTGAGAATGGATTTTTAGAACTGTCCTGCCAAGGAATTTCGAGAATTATTCTGCTTGCACACGCTTACAAAACAGTGTACGATTATGTTCCTGCCTACAATTAGGCATATAGGGAACTCCAACCAGTTCATTTTTCTTGAGAGGAATGATTGTATGAATAGAGAACAACTTGTTGAACGCGCTCGCGAGATCAAAGTACGTTCGTACTCACCATACTCCAAGTTTCCAGTAGGTGCGGCGATACTTATGAAAGACGGCCGTGTGTTTACAGGCGTCAATGTGGAAAATGTATCGTTTGGTGCAACGAACTGTGCCGAGCGTACAGCGATTTTCACTGCGATCACAGAAGGCTACAAAAAAGGGGACTTCGTTGAAATCGCCGTGAACGGAAACACGGAAGACTTCTTGCCGCCCTGCAGCATCTGTCGCCAAGTCATGGCTGAATTTTTCGAACCAGACCTACCGGTTCACTTAACAAACGATAAAAACGAGATTCACACACTGGCTTTAAAGGAATTATTGCCGTTTGCGTTTACTGATTTAGAGATGTAATGGAACATGCCGCCTCGCAATTTTGCGAAGCGGCATTTTTAATGAACTTACCAGTATCGTCAGTCTTCTATATATACAGACTCTGGACGGAAGATCATATTTTCCTTTAACTGTTCCACCATATGCGCCGTCCATCCTACAGTCCGTGCCACGCTGAATGTTGGTGTAAAGAGCTCTGGTGACATATCGATTGATTTCATGATGGCTGCCGCGTAGTACTCGACGTTCGTATATAAACGACGACCCGGTTTGTACTGATCTAGTAAGCGGATAATTTCTGCTTCTGCCTTTACGGCCAACGCAAGCCATGCTTCTTCAGCACCCAGACGTTCACACGCATACCGCAACACCAGTGAGCGCGGGTCTTCAGTTTTGTAAACACGATGACCAAATCCCATGATACGTTCTCCTGTTTCTAGCTTCTTTTGAATCACTGCTTCTACTGATCCCACCTCTTGAATCTCGTCTAGCAGTGCCAACACGCCGGAAGGGGCTCCTCCATGAAGCGGTCCTTTCATCGTCCCTAAAGCTGATACCAGTCCTGACGGAAGATCAGATTCACTGGAAACCGTGACACGCGCCGCAAACGTTGATGCGTTCATTCCGTGTTCCATCGTTGTGATCAAGTAAGTCTCTAGAGCTTTCGCCGATGTTTCCGTAGGTTTCTTGCCAGTAATCATGTAAAGGTAGTTCGCTACGTACGGAAGCTCAGGGTCAGGAGCTACCGGCGCTCTCCCTTTTGTCATGCGGTAGGCTGCTGCTGTTATGACCGGTATAGCACCTGTGAGCAACATGGCCTGTTCAGCAAGTGACTTTTGCAAAAACGTAGGCGTCCCCAGTGTAGACATGACCGTCCGCACTTGGTCCATAAGGGATACCTCTCTCGGTACCTGACGGAGAAAATCGATTCGTGCCGTACCAAGCTGTCGTCCTTCCCTTAATGAGAATTCTACGTCTTCCTTCTCGACACCCCACAAGAAAGCAGCGACCGACTCAAAAGTTCCTCCGTGAACTACCTCTTCAATCGTCTTTCCGCGGTAGCGAAGAACGCCGTTCTCTCCGTCTACAGATGAAATCCGTGTCTCGACTGCGACCACACCTTTTAGTCCTCTTGTATACATCTAAACACCCTCCTTTACTTACTTGTACTATACCTCTTTCCTATGATTACAAAAATTAAATGATTATAATTAAGTCAATTACATTTATTAATTGAAAGGAGGGCATTCCGTGGAGATTCCGTGGATGAAAACGTTTTGTATATGTGCCGAGACATTGAATTTCCGCAAGGCATCCGAGATTTTGCATATGTCTCAGCCGAATGTGACGGTACACATTCACCGCTTAGAACAGTCGCTTGGTGTAGCTCTCTTTGTTCGCCAACAGAACCGAGTTCACCTGACACCAGAAGGGCAATTGTTTTACGCGCGAAGCAAACATCTGCTAGAAGAGCTCACGCAGTCTGTCCAGGACGTGCGCGCCTTAGCTCAGGGATATACGCGTAAATGGATACTGGCTATCTCACCCTTACTCGCGGAAACCATTTTACCAAGCGTCATTCGCCGGTTCACTCAAGCCCATCCGACCATTGAGCTGCAAATCCGCATCGAGGAATCTCTTGTGATTCAAGATCTGGTTTCTCACCAGGAAGTCGATTTCGGCATTTCCGCCTTGGCCCCTACCGATAATAAATTGATTCAGCACACCTTATTTACAGAAGCGATTCATCTTGTGAAAGCGCCGGACCCGTACGACGATGAATCCGGCCCTGCGCTTGACGCTCTAGAAATCTTGCAGTCAGCTCCTCTGTTCACCCATCATCATCCCGTGATTTGGGATGAACTATTGACGAGGCTCACACATCAAGTGTCCGGCGTTCGGTCCATGAAGGTGTCGCAGGCTTCTGTGACCAAACGGCTCATTCAAGAAGGACTCGGCGTGTCCTTCCTCCCTCATTCCATCGTACGGAGGGAATTGTTGGAGGGACGGCTGACAAGTGTGCCTTTTCCGTTGTTTGACCTGCCGCAAGTCAGCACGTATGGTGTAATGAAGCATGAAGGGGAACTAGAACTGGCCTTCTTAGAGGCAATCAAAGGCAGTTATTTCGGGTAAAGAAGAGACATAGAGGAGGAAATGACATGACACAAACCATTGTACTGACAGGAGCAAGTGACGGCATCGGCGCAGCGGCCGCAAGACAGCTGACCAAAAAAGGATATCAGGTCGTTCTTGTCGGACGCTCCAAAGAGAAGACTCAAAAACTCGCGGCTGAATTAAAGGCGCCTTATCATTTAGTGGATTTTACACGACTTAACGATGTTCGCAGACTTGCTGAAGAGCTGGAGCAGTACCCGCGAATCGACGTTCTCGCCAACAATGCGGGCGGCATTATGGGCAATCGGGAAGTGACGGCGGACGGTTTTGAGAAAACGTTCCAGGTGAATCATTTAGGTCCTTTTCTGCTCACGAAACTACTATTGCCTAAACTCCTAGCGAACCGGGCGAAAGTCATTCAGACGTCAAGTGAAGCATCCAATTTATTTGGAAAGACATTTGATATAACCGACCTGAACAATGAGAAAAATTATTCCGCAACGAATGCCTACGGGAACGGCAAACTTGCGAACATCTACTTCACGCGCGAACTGCAAGCTCGTTACGGGGACCAAGGAATCTCTGCAGTTGCGTTTCATCCAGGCGTGGTACGCACGAGCTTTGCTTCTGAAACCAACCACTTCATGAAGTTCATGTACCATACACCACTCAAATACTTGATCACGATTTCTCCGGAGAAAAGTGCAGAGGCTTTCGTGAAGTTAGTTGAAGGCACACCGGGCGTGGACTGGGAACCAGGTGGCGTGTACTCGAAAGGCAAGCCGATGTGTGTGAATGCGTTCGATGACGGGACGATTGCGAAGCTATTATGGGAGAAGAGCGAGGATATGGTGGCTTCATTTTCATAAATAAAAGACGTAGGGATAATTCCTACGTCTTTTCTATGGGGTTGATCAGGCATTCACTGTATTGATCAACTTCTCATTCCGCACGTCAACAAAGTAGGTGTCATGCACGAACGCCTTTCCTCCCTGTTTCGTGTACCAGTCATTCACGCGTGCGACATGCGCCTCATCTGCACGAGCCGCTTCTTCAATTTCTATGTACGCTTCGTAACTCTCATATTCCCAAATCGCAAAAACTTCGGTGACATCTTCATTTACTGGCACCATCCAACGGCCCACAAGACGTGCCCCATGTTTGAGTTGATTCGGTAAATTAATGGTGTTGAACAGCTCGTTGAATGCTTCCACGATCTCATTTCGTACATGATAAAACTTCCGACGATAAAACATCGACTACCCCCTTTGTCTGCCTTATACGAGTATACTCCACATGCTATACTTACGGAAAAGGAGACGTGAAAAAATGGAAAATGTTGCAGGACTAGAAATCAGTCTTCGCCCTCTTACGATGAATGACTTTCCGGAAGTGGCGAAGTGGAGCCAAGACCATCTCTTTTGTCAGGCAAATGAGTGGACAACCAACCGGGATGCAAACGAGCTACTTGCTTGGTGGGAGCGATGTGTGGAAAATGATTCTCCTACATTTTTACGATTAGGTATCGAATATAGTGGGCGTCTCATTGGTTATATCGACCTCGCTGATCAAACAGACACCTCGACTGAACTCGGAATTGCCATCGGAGAATCCTCTTTATGGCAGCAAGGAATAGGTACAAAAGCAGCTCAGCTTGCGATAACGTATGCATCTAAACGTTTTAGGATTCACCACGTGACAGCGGAGACGAACTTAGAAAATCTTCGTGCCCAAAAGATGCTTGAAAAGTTAGGGTTTGAAATCGTAAGTCAAAATGGTTCTACTTTATTTTTTAGGAAGACTATTGTTTGAAATTATTTGAGAGGAGAAACTACCTTGAGTACTTTCACTTTAGAAGAACTCGAAGAATCAAAAAAGCAAATCAAATCACTCGTACATAAGCTCAGAGAAACAGTCACCACTCTCCAGCAAAAAGAGAATCCACAGCGTTACAAATCTCAAATCACATTAGCTGAACGACGGATACGAGCGTTTGAGATTTCGTTGGAGTTGATCGAGCGGGAAATCATAAAAGAAAGAGATGCCCAAAACTGAGCATCTCTGAAAGCTTTATTTGGTTGGAATTGGTTGAAAATACGAGTCCATCAATTCTTGAAACAACTCATACCTGGGCAGCATATTCTTCGTCAGAAGACCTGCTCTCCCCATTTCGAAGAACTCTTCTTTTGTCACCAGCTTGGCGTCAACGACTTCACCTTCCTGGAAAGAGAGCTCTTCAATAAAAATCATTTGAGGAAACCGCGTAACATAGACGTCAAGTAAGTAATCATTGCGGATGATTTCCCCCGCCAATACCAAGTCATCAGGGTTCAGTTGTAAACCAATCTCTTCTTCTACTTCTCGAACGGCTCCCATCAAACTGGTTTCTCCAGTAAGGATAGAACCACCTGTGCCTTCCCATAACAAGCCACTTGGTTTTAGAGGATCTCGCTGGCTCAAGAGTAGTCGTCCGTCAGGTAGGAAGGTCCATACGTCAATGACAATGTGATAATCACCTTCTATCATTCGGTCTACACTTCCACGCACATGTGTGCGCCCCGTCTTCTCTCGCGTTTTCGTATACACATCCCATAATTCCATATCTGTACCCTCCATCCGGTCATTCATAGGAGTTTTACTATAGGCGAAAATGAAAGAGATGTCTAATTTAAAACAACGCAACCCCAGGGGTTATTCCATAAGCCAAGTTAACTTGGTTGCGGTACAACCCCTGGGGTTACTGGGGTTAAATATTTGCCCTATGCCACATCACGCTTCTGGAACGTGCCAAATGCGACGGCAATAAAGATGACGAGGTAAACGATGAGTACGGTGACCGAGAAGACAAGTGTCATGCCTTCAATCATCGGCGTATTGCCGTTAAAGTACTGGGCCAAGTTCGTATTCGCAAATAAAATGAATTTTGCCCACTCGTAGCGAGACAAGAACCCCACGATCGCACCACCAGCCATGAGTAAGAAAATCGACAAGCCGATAGCCATAGCACTACTCCGGAAGAGTGTAGAGACCATGAACGCAAATGTCGTCATGACGATGAGGGACACAAGTCCAAAGCCGTAATCACGCAAGATCGCTTGCGGAATGTTTTGTTCCGCAAAACCGTTCATCGTCTGCATGACCATGTTTGGAGACAGACCGTTCAGGCCGAATAAAATTCCTCCAACGAGCATGGACGAGATTAACAGGACGACGACAAGTAATGCGACAAACACAAATACGGAAACATATTTTGAAAGCAAGATCTTCCAGCGGGAAATCGGACGAATCAATAATAGCTTAATTGTTCCCCATTTAAACTCATTCGAGACAATGCTCGCTGCCGTGATGATCGCAAACAAACTGATCAGTGTCATGAAGAGCGTGTTGTCAAATGTAAATTGCCATGCGTCATAAGACAGCGGGCGGATGTTTTCTTCTAAATGATAGGTATTGCGCTCGACGTCGAGTTGGTAATACATGCCACCGAACTCTTCTTCCGACATCTCCGCCTGATATTTCTCATTCTCTGCGGTCAACTCTTCTCGCCAATTATCTCCGTATTCTTTATTGACAACATCTCCGCTAAAGAAATACGTCAGGAGACCCGCCCCAATCACGAGTACCACAAGCATTCCCACCATTACCCACGTCGACTTCTTCGCGAATAACTTGATCTGCTCGTTCCAGACGAGCTTCAAAAAATTAGCCAATGGTATTCTCTCCAATCAAATCGAAGAACTTGTCTTCGAGGGATGTGTGCTGTTGATGGATGCTATAGATTGCCACATCTTTCATCGCCAGTGCTTTGACAACGGCCGGAATGGTTTCTCGTGTCATCGAGAACGTCAGAACATTCTCTTCCACGACCACATCGTCCATGACGTGCCCTTTGACAATCTGCAGGGCCCCTTCAATTGGCTCCGCTTCGAGACGGACAATCACAACAGACGTATCTTCCGATTTTGCCTGTACGGGTTCAATCGCCACCATCTTGCCGTTTTTGATGATTCCGATGCGGTCACACATCAGCTCGATTTCACTTAACATATGACTCGATACTATGACCGCGACATTTTCTTCTGCCGCCAGTTTCCGTAAGTACATTCGAATCTCTCGGATGCCGGAAGGGTCCAGACCATTTGTCGGTTCGTCTAAAATCAAAATAGACGGGTTATGTAAAAGGGCTTGCGCGATACCTAACCGTTGACGCATCCCGAGCGAGTAACGTCCGGCCTTCTCATGAATCGCCTTCTCTAGCCCCACAAGTGCCACTACTTCTCGAATTCGTTCATCCGTCACGCCGTCTACCATGCGCGCAAACTGCTGCAAATTCTTCCAGCCACTGAGGAACGGATACATTTCCGGATTCTCTACAATTGCCCCTACGTGCTGAACAGCTGCCTGATAATCGGACTTAATGCTCTTACCTTCAATGCGGACGTCTCCTGCTGTGATCCCCATGAGACCGACCATCATTCGGATGGTGGTGGTCTTTCCTGCCCCGTTCGGCCCTAGAAAACCAAACACTTCTCCTCGCTGAATCTGAAAGCTGATGCCTTTGATGATTTCTTTCTTGCCTATCGTCTTCTTCAAATCGATGATGTCCATCACTACGTGATTTTCCTCCACATCCTCACTCCTTCATTCTATCTTCTTCCTCTAGTACGCTTATTTTGGAAAAAAGTTTCAAACATATATCCAACCCCAGGGGTTATTCTAAAAGCCAAGTTAACTTGACAACGAAATAACCCCTGGGGTTAAAAAATACAAGCAACCATTTATTACGGCATGCGAAATTGTCAGAAAAGCGTGTATTCTTTTGAAATAGGCATATTCACTGGCTTTTTTTTGACTTATACTAGGTAAAACAAGTATCATCAAAAAATATGAATATTAGCATATTTTTACAAGTTTATAGTAAGAAGGTGACCTATGAAAATATACAACTTAGTGGACGACCATCTCGCCTCCATGTATGACGTGGAAGATTTTACGCGCATCCTTGAAAACTTTCCAGAACCTGTCTGTCTCTTTGCTATGCCCAACCATACGCGCCCGGAGCAACTCCTATACGTCAATCAAAAAACGACGGAACTTCTTCATATGACAAAAGAGCAATTAATGAG
This sequence comes from Chryseomicrobium palamuruense, assembly GCF_042649045.1. Lineage (NCBI taxonomy): Bacteria > Bacillati > Bacillota > Bacilli > Caryophanales > Caryophanaceae > Chryseomicrobium > Chryseomicrobium palamuruense. The sequence continues at coordinate 255,446 of NZ_JBHSEF010000023.1, forward strand.
CTATTCTTGGAAGGAATTATTTGAAATCCCACTCGACAAAGACATTGAAGAATTAAGAAGTGAGACGCAGAAGATTGCGTTTGATTTGAAAGAAAGTCCTCTGAAGAAAAACTTATCGGGAGCTACCCTTAAAGTGGAACCTCATCCTGTTCGACTGGGATCAGGCGAAACTGTGATGGTGGTCACCATCATCAATATCACGGAACACTACGAAACCCGGCAGCAACTGAAACAGTCTGAACAAGAGTTCAGTTCTCTCTTTACCTATAACCCCGATATCGCATTTACAATTCATATGAACGGACAAATTGCGAGTATAAACAACAACGGACTTCTCGCTTTGGGCTACGGACCAGACGAAATTCTCCAAAAGAATGCATTAGAACTTCTTGTGAGCGAGGATTTAAACTGGTTGAGAGAGCATTTTCATGAAGTCCTCCGCGGAAACACCGCTCGCTTTTCTGCAAAAGTGAAAAGACAAGATGGCGTGGTGCTCGATGTGGATATTACTGCCATCCCGATTATCATTGAAGAGAAAATCTCAGGTCTCATCGGGATTGCACAGGACATCACAGAGAAGCGCGTCCTGGAAAACCTATTAAAAGAAAATGAACAATATTACCGGGCACTTTTTGATTACAACATCAATCCAGTCCTAACATTTGATTTAGAGGGTCGCTTCCTCCGAATTAACGACGCAGCCACTCGGATGATTAATTTTGCACAAGAAGACTTACTAGGCAAGTCATTTTTAAAAGTAATCCCACCCGACCGAAGAATAGAGGCGTATCAAAATTTTCAAATGGTACTGGATGGTCAACCACGTCAGTATGAAACGATAATCATCGGACACGACCAAAAACAGCATCAACTCCATGTTATGTTGATCCCTGTAAAAATCGAGGGAAAGCTGACGGCGATTCACTGCCTCTGCAAAGATATTACGGAGAGCCGGAAAAACGAAGACTTAGCCAATTACATGGCTTACCATGACGTCCTGACTTCTCTTGGTAATCAACGTCTATTCCAAGATGAGCTGACGCTTCTGACTGGAGAACCACATGCGGAAGAGGAAGTATCTGCCGTCCTTCTCGTTGACCTGGACCGCTTCAAATTTATCAATGACCATTTAGGTCATGCAGCAGGGGACACGGTTCTTCAGGAAGCAGCAGACCGTCTACTAAGTGTCGTGGGTGAAAAGGGTGCTGTCTTCCGGTATGCGGGGGATGAATTTACGGTCATCTTGCGAAAAGTTTCAGAAGCTACTGTCAAACACGTGGCTGAACTCATCGTGGCTGAACTGCGAAGACCTCTTTATTTGAACGGGTTGGAAACCGTTTTGACAGCGAGCATCGGGATCGGCTTATACCCAAAAGATGCACAAGATGTGAAAGGGATCATGAACTCTTCGGATCTTGCGATGTATCACGCGAAGCGCATCGGCCGAAACAACTATCAGTTTTATAGTCACCAAATCGGGGAGACGACGAAGAACACCTTACAAATTAATTCATACCTCCATAAAGCGCTGGAGTTCAATGAATTTTCACTGCACTATCAGCCGCAGTACTGTGCACGAAAAGAAAACCTATGCGGATTCGAAGCCTTGCTCAGGTGGGAATGCCCTCAACTTGGCAACGTGTCACCCGCAGACTTCATTCCGCTTGCCGAAGAAAATGGATTGATCCTTCCAATCGGAGAGTGGGTGTTGCGGGAAGCCTGCCGGACGAATAAATACTGGCAAGAGAAGTTTGGCATGTTCGTGCCCGTGTCCGTGAATCTTTCCCTTCGACAGTTCTATCAACAGGACCTAGTCGAGCAAGTCCGGCAGATACTGGAGGAGACCGAGCTTGCGCCTGAGTATCTGACGCTTGAAATCACGGAATCGATTGCGATGCAAGAGGAAATGGCTGCACACATTTTATATGCCCTTCGCGACCTTGGTGTTCAAATTGCCATGGATGACTTTGGAACAGGGTACAGTTCTTTTAAGCAACTGCGTTACTTCCCGATTCATCATTTAAAAATCGATCAGGCTTTCATTGCCGACTTACATGAAGAGAACGGGGAAGCGATTGTGGGCGCCATCATTTCACTTGGTCACAACCTCCGGACAAAGATTGTCGCAGAGGGTGTGGAGACTTCTGAACAGGCTCACATATTGAAGGAACTGGGATGTGATACGATGCAAGGTTATTACTATGCACGCCCACAACCTGACAAACAAATCGAAGAGATGTTGGCAGATTACCAACCAAATACTTAGTAGAGGCCGACATCGCGTCGGCTTTTTTCTTTATTCCACATAAAAAAGGAGGAAATTAGGGTTTTTATACGTCAAATAGTCTAGAAAAAAAGAAAAGTATCCACTTTTTTCTTCTGAAATTTGGTATAGTTGTAAAACAAAGACCGATGAAACGAGCTGGTAATGATGAACACGTTAACCCATTTCTATGATTGGCCCCTCATTCTACTTTCTATTAGTGTGGCAATTTTCTCATCATTCATTGCGCTGGATATAAGTAGTCGATTAGCGCTCTCAACAGCAAAGTCACGCCATCGATGGATTGGAGCTGGGGCCATCGTTTTAGGCCTCGGAATTTGGTCAATGCACTTTATGGCCATGCTCGCTTTCCACTTACCAACCGAAGTCTCTTACGAAGTCCCACTCGTGATAATTTCCATCTTACCTGCTCTTATCGCCTCGGGGATTGCCTTTTCGATCATTCATCGCCCGAGCTATTCTCTTGTTCGTTTCCTGGTTGGGGCATTGTTCATCGCCGCTGGAATTGTTTCCATGCACTATATCGGCATGGAAGCGATGAACATGTCTCTACGGATTGTCTACGATCCTTTTCTAGTGGCCCTATCCGTTTTAGTCGCCTATACAGCTTCACTCGCAGCCCTCTTTCTTTTGTTCCGCTCGCAGCATCAAGCCGGATTTCACTGGCGGAAACTGGGAAGTGCAGTCATTCTAGGGGCCGCCATTTCTGGGATGCACTATACGGGAATGGCAGCTGCCACATATGTCTCTGACTCTCATGCGATGCATCCTCATGTACCTTCCGTTACTAACTCTTTACTCGGTTATGCGGTAGCCTTTGGAATGCTTGTCATCTTAGGTTTTACATATCTCAATTTACGCTATGAACGAAGAATCTTTGCTCAAAAAAGAGCGTCGAACGATAAATTTGAATCCGTTATCGAGTCTGCCAAAGAGGCGATTATCGTGACAACGGATGAAGGACTCATCACGCATTGGAACCGGGGGGCAGAAACCATCTTCGGGTATGCCAAGAAAGAAATGATCGGCAAGCACTCGTCCCTCTTGATCCCTGCTGAGTCAGGTGAGCAATTTGACCAAATTAGGAGGCAGTATCTACCGCATGCTCCAGGAAGTCTTTATGGGAAGACACATGAACTGACGGGTCTTCGAAAGGATGGAAGTGTCTTCCCTATGGAGATGAGCCTTGGTTCATGGCAAGAAGGTGAGACTTTCTATTTCAGCAAATTCATCCGGGATATTACGACTCGAAAACAATCAGAAGATCAGATTCGCCACTTGAGCCTCACGGACTCATTAACCGATTTACCTAATCGACGATACTTTACCGAACGATTGTTGCCCACTCTCCAAAATGCAAAAGCAAACCAAGAGAGCCTTGCCCTTCTTTACATGGATATTGATCATTTTAAACATATCAATGATCGATTCGGGCACCCCGTGGGGGACCAACTGTTAGTAGAAGTGACCGAACGCCTACGCCTGAAAATAGGCAAAGTCGCCACCCTGGCCCGTTTAGGTGGTGATGAGTTTGTCTTTCTTCTGCCTGGTGCAGATAGTGATAAGGCCATAAAGTTTGCAGCGAATATTTTAAAATGCTTCCACACACCTTTTCTTCTTGAAAAAGAAAACTTGTATGTGACACCGTCTATTGGAATCAGTGTGTATCCTGACCATGGAGACGATGTAGACACCTTAATCAAGCATGCAGATATCGCACTCTATCAGGTAAAGGAGTTCGGCAAAAACCATTTTCGCTTGTTTACAAACGATATGAGAGAAGTCGTCTCCAGACAATCCAGAATTGCGAATGACCTTCATCGAGCTTTAGAAAATCAAGAGTTCTCGATTTATTATCAACCTCAGGTTAGCCTTGCGTCAGGCAGAATCGTTGGAGTTGAAGCCTTATTACGATGGAACCACCCTCAACTTGGCATGATTTCTCCTGGAGAGTTTATCCCAATCGCTGAAACAACGGGGTCTATTCTTCAAATTGGAAAATATGTTTTACAAGCCGCCTGTGAACAAAATAAAGCTTGGCAAGAGACGGGACTACCTGAACTTCGGGTAGCCGTAAATATCTCAGCACTCCAATTCTCTCAACCTAATTTTTATGAGGAAGTCGAGAAGGTCCTGCATTCTACACGCTTGGCACCCCATCTACTTGAATTTGTGTTGACGGAAAGGCTGCTTCAGGAATCTAAAGGTGCGATTGAAACGATGAATGACCTTAAAAGACTGGGAGTGCATCTGTCTATTGATGATTTTGGAACCGGATTTTCATCCTTACGCTATCTAAGGCTGCTTCCTGTTTGCACGCTCAAGATTGATCAGCATTTCACTGGCGCGATTGGTTCAGATCCAAAAGATGCTTCCCTTGTAAAAACCATAATTCAGCTGGCACATGATTTAGGAATGAGCGTCACAGCAGAAGGTGTAGAAACTCAGCAGCAAGAAGAATTCTTAAGACATCATCTTTGTGATTATGCGCAAGGGTACTACTTCAGTAAACCGGTACCGCCGAAAGAAATTACTCAGCTATTTTCGAAGCAACTCGAGTACTGACTTGCGCCTAAACCTGTGAAAAGCCGTACCTCCAATTTTTATGGAAGTACGGCTTTCGTTCGTTATTTTTCCCCTGAAGTGTGCAGAGGCCGATGTCTATTCCCCTGCCTTTTGTTTATTAAACAGTAACCCGAGTGTAATCTTTCTTTCTTTACTCATAATCTTTCCCCCTTGTCTCTCTCATCAAAGCACACCATTCATTTACGACTTATCCACAATAAGCAATCCCCCTACCGAAGTCATCTTATCCACATGTGGATAGAAATTTCACTAGAAAGGTATCCACATCTTTTCGTTTGGGGAAGGATGCAGCGGGGGGTTGTTTTTTCGTGTAAGATCTATTTTCAACAGGTAGTACACCTTCACATATTTTTATCTTTCCGCGAGGACTTTACTTTCTATTACAAGATAACTAAGTCGAAACTTGCAATTTTATTTCGACTTCCGCAGAATATAAAACAAAGTCGAGCTTAGCGGAGGAAGAATATGTGTAGTGAAGTGATACCAGCAATACGTAATATGAAAGATTTTGACAAAGTCTTAAACACAGATCATCAAAAAATCATCTTATTAGAAACTCGCCTCTCCCAATTGGAAAGTGTCGTGAAACACGCAAAACTAAAAGGAAAAGAAGTCTTCATACATGCTGATTTAGTACAAGGGTTAAAGGTAGATGAGTATGGACTGGAGTATCTCATTCATAATGTAAAAGTAGATGGCATCATTTCGACGCGATCTAGTGTCATTACCTTTGCAAAGAAAAGAAAAATCGTGGGTATACAGCGTCTATTTGCTTTAGACAGTGTCGCACTCGACCACAATCTAAAGGCTTGCCAAAAGATACAACCCGATTATATTGAAGTTCTGCCTGGGGTCATTCCAGAAATTCTTCAAGAAGTAAAACAAAAGACGGGCATTCCCGTCATTGCTGGTGGTTTGATTCGGACAAGGGAAGATGTAGACCGAGCTTTAGCTTTCGGTGCATCGGTTGTAACGACGTCCAACACAAATTTATGGTAGGCATCGTGTAAATTTTCAATCAATTATTGACACCGCTTTCATCTGCCTATATACTTGGTTCTAAGTTAATCAAATGTGATGAGATCTTGAGACACACAGAGTACTTTGGAACTATCCAAAGTGGTTTTGTGTGTCTTTTTTTGTTCTCATCAAGAAAGGAATTCAGAAATTTATTATCGCATACATTTACATAAGGGGGATTTATCGTGAGGAATAATAAAAAATCATTTATTTTACTAGGTATCGCACTGGCTTTAATTCTTATTGGAAGTTTAGTAGCTTCCATGTTCAACAATGCAGGGGGCGATGTAGACGTATCACGCATTTATTTTGAGACCGAGCGCGGTGAGCTTTCTGGCTTACTGTATAAACCAGATGGTGCAGATGAGCAAGCAAGACCCACGCTCATCGCTACACATGGGTATTTAAATTCAGGTGAAATGCAAGACGCCCAAGCCATTGAAATGGCAAAGCGAGGTTATGTCGTTCTCGCACTCGATCAGTATGACCATGGCCACTCAACAAACACACAAGAGAAACCGATTCCATTTTTTTCTTTCTGGCCACAAGCCATTTATGACGCAGTTCAGTATATGTATGAGCAAGACTATGTGTTGAAAGACGAAGCTGGAAACGGAATCATTGCAGTTTCCGGTCACTCTATGGGAGGGTTCTCTTCCACTCATGCCGTCATGCTCGATGAAGTGGATTTCCAAACTTCAGGAATACGCAAGATACACAGTTCCCTTACGATGGGTTCCGATTATCAATGGGTCAAAACACTTGGGTACACAGATGAGCAAATCAATGATTCATATGGTCCGCGTCCATCAGGGAAGATTGCAGGAATATATGACGAATTCTTCTTTAATGCGGAAGCCGCAGCGGCCGGTCAATCTGTCGTAAAGAAAGATTACGTCTCTACTCCGGAAGGTCTTGGCTTTTTAGGAGGACTTGAGAGCGCACAAGCGGGCGAAGTCTATGAAGTAGATGGTGGAATGCGTGTCATTTACCAGCCGAACGAGACGCACCCTTGGAATCACTTCTCTCAGACCTCGACCGCCTATGCCATTGATTTTTATGACATGGCCTTTGAAGAGTACGGGGACGTCGTGACAATTGGAGAAGACGGACAGAGTTGGATGTGGAAAGAGTGGTTTTCTTTCGTCGCACTCATTGGATTCTTCCTATTGTTTATCCCGGTCATTCGTCTTCTTACACAACTCCCATTCTTTAATTGGGTGATGACGAAACGTCCGTCCGATCTAGCTGGACCTCAAACACCTGGAGAGAAAGTAACTGGATGGGTATTGCTAATAGTAGGCGCATTGTATCCGGCACTATTCTTTACAGCTCTTTATAGTGGGGACGATACGTTGATGCGGTTACTTCGTCAGATCAGCATGATTACGATTGCTTTATCTGCCATCATTCTTATCGCTGGCTTCGTCAAAGGCGCTGCGAAAAATGTAAAGCTCGGAGCAGGCCTAGTGTTACTTGTGAGCATCGTGCAGTACATCTATTTACGCGAACAAGATCGCTTCCTTGCCACAACCGAATGGTTTGGCGCGCCGACAGTCAATCCGATAGCATACTGGGCAATCAATGTTGCGATTGTCACGTTACTTATTTTAATTGGGTATCACTTTGTTTCAAGACAGCAAAGAGGCGCAAGGTTTGCTGATTATGGTCTAAAAGCTGGAATAAAAACTATCGTTGCGGCATTTGCTACTGCCGTCGTTGCTATACTGATCGGCTACGGAATTCTTTATTTAGTGGATGCCGTCTTTAAGGTGGACTTCCGTCTCTGGACACTTGCTGTAAAAACATTTGAAGACCAACACGTTTGGGCACTGTTCCGTTATGCCCCACTCTTCTTCATCTATTACTTTATTGTGGGTCTGTCCGTGAACATCAATACCGCGTCTGAACGTTACAACGGGTGGAAAGGGTATGGCATCTCCATTCTTCACTTTATTGGCGGGTTACTTCTGTACCTAGCGTACCATTATGGTCTCTTGTTCATCACAGGAACTGCAGGGTATCCAGCAGAGTCTCTATCATCCATCATTGTCATCGGATTGGTTCCAGCTCTTACAATAGCTGCGATTTTCAACCGCTATTTCTACCGCAGAACAGGAAATGTGTATGTAGGAGCATTCTTGAATACAATCTTACTGACACTCATTACTTTAGCAAACACAGCTCTTTACACCGTAATTTAACGTGAATGGAGAGTGAGGAGCATATAGCCCCTCACTCTTTCGCTTTTCAACATCAGGAGGGACAGATATGGAACGTTTTATGTTAGCACTCGATCAGGGAACGACAAGCTCTCGGGCAGTCCTCGTCAATCAAAACGGGGAGATGGTGGAATCTGCCCAACAGGAATTCAAACAACATTTCCCCCAGCCAGGGTGGGTTGAACATGACGCGCTCGAAATTTGGAATTCGGTCGTGGCATGCTTGGCGGAAGTCTTACGAAAGGCGAATATCCAGCCTCATCAAATTGCTGGCATCGGCATTACAAACCAACGAGAGACGACGGTGGTATGGGACAAACATACTGGACAACCCATCCACCGTGCGATCGTCTGGCAATCGAGACAAACGGAGGAAATCTGTCAGCAACTACGGAATGCAGGTCACGAAGAACTCGTTCGGACAAAAACAGGACTGCTCATCGACCCCTATTTTTCAGCAACCAAAATTAAATGGCTGTTAGACCATGTACCCGGAGCACGAAAAAAAGCAGAAGACGGAGACCTTTTGTTCGGAACCATCGATACATGGCTTGTCTACAAATTGTCTGGAGGAAAAGCACATGTGACGGATTACTCCAATGCGTCTCGTACGATGCTCTTTCACATTTCAGACTTGACGTGGGATGACGAGCTATTAGCGATTCTAGACATTCCCAAACAGATGCTCCCGGACGTTCGGTCGTCTTCTGAAATCTATGCCTATACAAAAGACTATCACTTCTTCGGCCACGAAATTCCCATTGCCGGAATGGCAGGAGACCAGCAAGCGGCACTTTTCGGGCAAGCTTGCTTTGAAAAAGGCATGGCCAAAACCACATATGGGACGGGAAGCTTCATGCTGATGAATACAGGCGAGGAACGCGTACGGTCTACTCATGGACTTCTTACAACCATTGCGTGGGCAGTGGACGGGAAGGTGGAGTACGCTTTAGAAGGCAGTGTCTTCGTAGCAGGTTCTGCCGTCCAGTGGTTACGAGACGGGCTTCGAATGATTGATCACGCGAAGGATAGTGAAAGTTATGCCACTCGCGTGGAGTCAACAGAAGGTATGTATCTTGTTCCGGCATTTGTTGGGCTGGGAACACCTTACTGGGACAGCGATGCGAGAGGTGCCATTTTTGGATTGACGCGCGGGTCGACGAAAGAACATTTTATTCGGGCCACGTTAGAGTCACTTGCCTATCAAACGCGGGACGTATTAGAAGCGATGATCACAGATTCTACAATTGACCTAAAGACGCTTCGCGTAGACGGGGGAGCTGTGAAAAATGACTTTCTCTTGCAATTCCAAAGTGACATCTTAGGCGTGTCTGTTGAACGTCCGCAAGGAAACGAGACAACGGCACTTGGTGCAGCCTTTTTAGCGGGACTGGCTGTCGGCTTCTGGAAAGATAAAGCCGAAATCGCGGAACAGTGGAGATTAGATCAGACATTTAATCAAACATGGGATGAGACAAAGCGAGAGGAGCTTTACTCAGGGTGGAAGCAAGCGGTGGCCGCCACTCGTTCGTATAAACATCACGTGGGGTAAAGCCACCATCTTAGGTGTTCCCCCCAATTCATGCTATACTAGAAACAAGTTAATACAACGGACTGAGAATCGGAGAGACCACTTCCCTTTCATCTAGCAATAGATGCAAGGTGATTTGTGGTCTCTTTTTTCGTTGTCCAAAAAGGAGTGAAATCCATGGGATTTTCAAATGTAGACAGAGAGAAACACATACAACAATTGCAATCCGAATCCTTTGATTTACTTGTCATTGGCGGAGGCATTACAGGTGCCGGCATTGCACTGGACGCCATCAGTCGAGGATTGAAAGTTGCGTTAGTTGAAATGCAGGATTTTGCGGCAGGAACATCCAGTCGCTCTACAAAACTTGTGCATGGCGGGTTACGTTACCTCAAGCAATTTGAAATCGGAATCGTGGCTGAAGTGGGAAAAGAACGCGAAATTGTCTATGAAAATGGACCGCACATAACTACACCTGAATGGATGATGCTGCCGTTCTATAAAGGAGGAACTTTCGGCCCTCTAAGCACGAACGTAGGACTGCGAGTCTACGACTTTTTAGCAGGCGTGAAAAAAGCGGAACGCCGAAAAATGCTCTCCGTAGAGGAAGCACTCACAAAAGAACCTCTCCTTAAAAAAGAAAATCTAAAAGGTGCCGGCTATTATGTGGAATACAAAACAGATGATGCGCGCTTGACGATTGAAGTGTTAAAAAAAGCCGTCGAACTAGGCGCTCTCGCCTTGAACTATATGAAAGTGACTTCGTTCGTGTATGAGGAAGGAAAGATTGTCGGCGTTCAGTTGGAAGACCGGCTGACGCACGAGAAATTCAAATCCTATGCCACGACTGTCGTCAATGCAGCCGGTCCTTGGGTAGACATACTGCGCGAAGAGGACGGGTCACGAACTGAAAAGTCGCTGCTACTAACTAAGGGCGTTCACTTAGTGTTCGACCACGCGACGTTTCCTTTGCAACAAGCCATTTATTTTGATACACAAGACGGCCGTATGATTTTTGCTATTCCACGAGATGGCAAAACGTACGTCGGGACAACCGATACAGTTTACGAAGGAGACGTGGTCCATCCGACACTGACGACAGACGACGTTAACTACGTGCTCTCAGCCATCAACTATCAATTTCCCGAATTACACATTTCACTCGAAGACATGGAATCGAGCTGGTCAGGCCTCCGCCCCCTCATTCACGAAGACGGAAAGTCGCCATCTGAGATTTCTCGAAAAGATGAAGTATTTGAATCTGAGAGTGGTCTGCTTTCGATTGCAGGAGGTAAATTGACAGGGTACCGGAAGATGGCCGAACAAATTGTTGACCGTGTCCTTTCGATTCAACAGAAAGAGGCCGTGCGCACGCAAACCAAGCACCTCCCCCTCTCAGGCGGAGACGTAGGCGGATCGAAAGGATTTCCGTATTTCAAAAAACAAAAGATGGAACAAGCCCGTGAACTAGGAATCCCTGAAAAAGAGGCCGAACTTCTTATCCGTCGCTACGGTTCGAATGTACAAAACGTTTTTAAATACTATCAAGAAGCGCCTACTCATTCGTTGGACCCGTTCACTTCTGCGGTGCTATCATATGCCATTCATGAAGAAATGATTGTCACGCCCGCAGACTTCTTCGTCCGCCGAACCGGAGCGCTGTTCTTCCACATCGATTGGGTACGAGCGAAGAAAGAAGCTGTTCTGCACTATTTGAGCGACACGTTCTCATGGTCTCCAGAACAGCTGGCATTCTACAAAGATGAATTAGAGTTACTACTCGAGCAGGCGGTTGAGCCGGTGGAGTAAGGGCGTAGTGTAAAGAGTATAATGCCTATAATTAAAATACCAATGTTAAAAAGCTGCATTTTCTCGCTGAGAGTATCATCGGGGAAGTGCAGCTTTCTATTTTTATTCAACTTTGTCCTGTTCACTATACTCGGTTCCCTATGGTTAAGGCGGGCGCTAGCCCGCCGCAGACCCCACCCCCATCCCGGGACAGATAGCGACACCATTCTGGTTTTTTGCCAGACTCAATTGGAGGCCATGCCGAACAATTGTGGCTGGGAAAAAGCCGCTCTAGAATTGTGGCGATGCCTGTCCCGTGGAATCGATGTTTTCTCGAGATACACAGACCCTTCCTCAAAACCCAAAAGCCTCACTCCCTTTGGAAGTGAAGCTTTCTACTCTAATTCGACTTATAGTGTTATTTCCTTTCTCTCTAATTTGTATTTTCACTTCAATTTTAGTTATAAATAAAATTATTGACCCGTTTTGATGTATATGTTAAATTTAGTTTGCGTAAATATTTACAGTGCAAAGAAAAGTCGCGAGTGTATACTCCTTGCCACTTTTCGGCATTAAAAGAACCTCTGGAGTAAGTCGTAAGTGTCTATCCCTTACCACTATTCTAGAGGTTTTGTTATTTATGTTTTAACCAATCCATAATTTTTACTATACGTCTAAACTTAGTTGCCATTCTTTTATCACTCAGTATTTCAGGATTATCGTCCCATAGGCTTCTCAAATAGCTATTTAATAAATTTACCTCTATTTGTTCTTCTTCTAAATAACACAAGTATTCTAATGCTTTTTCAGATGGGAAAGTTTCTACGATGTATTTGACACTACTATCAGCTAGATTAAATTTACTCTTGCTTTGAAGCAGTGTTCTGTTTAAAAATTCATCTATTTTGTGTTTTACTTCTTTTTCAATTTCAATTGGCAAATTACCCTCATAAGTTTTAATGTATTTATAAAATGGAATGCTGTTACTATGTCTTTTAAGTAGCATAGGTAGTGCTTTATTTATTATTTGATCAGGATCAAAAGCTTTATTATCATATAATATATCTTCATAAATTTCTTTAACAGCAATTCCTTCATATCCCTTTTCAGCGAAGCTTTTAATCACTCCTATTCCCATAACTACTTCAATATCTTCAAACTTATCATCATCATTTATGTTAATTACTCTTAAACTATTGCTAGGCTCTGATGTTAAAACTAATTCATAGATTTCTTCTTTCAGTTTTCTAAGTAATGGAGCACTATAAGAAGCCTTTACACTCTTCATCCCTCTATACAAAATTGAAAAATCTTTCAAAAGTACATGAGTCATCTCAAGATATTTCCCATTAGAAAAACTCTTTTGATAGGTCGTAATCGCATCCTCCTTATCCGTATCATTCCATTCGATAAATATTAATCTTTCTTTTAAAACCTCTAAATGATCAGGGTTTAAACATTCAACGATAGACCTTAGTATTGCTTCAATATTGGAATCATTAATTGAATAGCCAAGAAAAACGACAGGATGTTCTAAAAAGACCGTTAAAATTTTGGCTGCTAAATATGCGTTTTTCTCCAAGTAACCTATATAGTCCTCTTCATTGATAACAATTGATGCTGGTGAACTAACACAACCATGAATTTTATAAATTTCTGAGATACCGTATAACGTGGAAAAAATTAGTTCATTCTGACCAATGTAAACATTATAATCATCAAAGATATTTTCGATGAAAGTATCGTAGTTTGTAGTAATAATACCCCCAACATGATTGTTCTTTAACTCTCTCAATAACGCGATTTCATCTTGAATTTCTGCTGAATCCAATGACTCTTTGTTTTTAAGACTATTAGCTATTGAAAGCTTAAAAGGAGACACACCGCTTTTCACTAAACTTCCATAATCTGCTCGCTCTTTTTTGAATTTTTCATCTGTTAACCATAATTTATTAAAATCTGACTCAATCATTGTTGCTAATTTTGGATTGAGGCCAACTTTAAGATCCATATCTTTTAAATCCTCTACATATAATTCGAATCCAAATTCATTCATTTTTGTTATTGCTGCATATTCTTTCAGCAACCCAATCCAACTATTGGAATCTAAATATCTTCGTGATAATCCAGCACCCACAAATAAAAATGGCAATGTAGTATATTCATTGAACCGTTGAGTAAAGAAGTTCTCCACATCCTTAATCATTTCCCACACCCCCCGAACTTACGTTCTTTCATATTCTCATTTTATTTTATACAGAGTGAATTTCCAACTAATAAATTATTATAATTTTCTAATTAAATCATTTTAGACTATTCTTAAAATGTTGTACTAGTTTGTTATGTGTACATAATATAGTTTATACAATGGCGAGATTGATAGATTGTAGAACCTAAAAATCCACATTAAAAAGTAGACTAACCTAATTTAATGAGACAGTATAAAACACCTTCGAGATGGTACATTTATGTGGCTGGGACATAGCCACTCTAAAATTGTCGCGATGCCTGTCCCGCACTATCGATGATTGGACTTAATCAGTTATACTTCAAAAAATCCATTGCCACTTTTTCTTCATCCTTATTTGTAAACTGAAGTACAAATTCTTTTCGGCCATCGAGTGTCGGGAGCTCTCTAAAGTGCTCTTGCACATTCTTCGATAAGAAGTCACTCTCATACGTTGCGTCTTCATTGATTCGCATCAACTCTGTATAGAACCTCACATCTCGGTGACTCTCTAACTGCGCCTTCACCTTCTGCCATTTGGCAATACGCGGCATCAGCTTTGGTCTCTTAATCACCGTCATCTCATCCGACAGCCGGATTATAAAACTCTCCACTTCAGAGATACACTCATCCAATTTCATATAGGTATATGCATCCAAGTTAGGAAGGATATGATCTTGATACCGCATATAGCGTATGTCCCGGTACTCTACTTTCCCGAGCTCCGTTTTCTTCTTCATCTTGTTTAAGTGCCATTCGTGCTTTTTATCATTTAATTCTTTCAGTCCCTTGAGCATCAAAGGCGCAGCGGCCAACGCTGTCTTTACTGTCTCCGGATTCTTCTTGGCATAGTCGATTCCTTTGGTACCAAGTTCTTTGAGAATTGTTAATGGAATTTTAGGCATTGGGTCACTTCCTATACGATTAGTATTAACATCACACAAAAACTTTTTTTGCTGTTTTACCAATTACATTTGTTCCTATGCTATCCACCGTGCCTCCTATTACGCCACCAACCAATGGGACTGCCTTTCCTAAATTAACGATACCTTTTTCGCCGAACTTCGTTACTAGTCTAAATCCTACTCTTTTATTGATTACTTTTAGAGCTTCACCCGGAATTTTCTTGATAGCCTGCCTAGCAGCTAACTGGCCAGCCTTCATTCCTGCTTGCTTCAAAATGTCTGTTGCGGATTTGCCGGTTAAACAAACAAAAACGAAGGTTTTGACTTGATCGTCTTTCAGATCATAACCTTTCATATGCGCAATAGCCGCAATCATCCTCATTTGTACGTACATAACCGACGCGATATTTGCTGGTATAGTGACTGGCAATGTGAGTAATCCACCTAGACCTGTTAGAAACCCACTTGTCCCAGACTTTGTATTTTGCCATCTAATTAAACTATCAATAGCTTTATCAGTTGTATCATGCTTCGCAAGAAAATTCTCAGCTAATTCATATGCTGAATCAGTACCAGGCAAACCATTAATCGATTTTTCATATGTCCAGTTTAATAAGTCTGTGATTTTTGCTTCTGTTAACGTTTCTTTTATTTTCATAAGGTTCTCCTCAAGAACAATTTTTTTATAATGTACAATGACTTTTATAAATGTGTGGAGTGAAACGCATATTTCCCTTTCCCCACTCTCACATAGTCCTCAAAAGTAACAGTGTGATGTGTAGGAGCCCCTACCCTACATTTACTAGTTAGATGCGTTCGGATAGTAGATTCTTTATAGATGCTCTCTCTTTTATGCATCTCATCTAGCACTTCTAGAACAGTAAACTCATTTCTTCCTGTTCGTTTCACAAATTCCTTCATCGTTGTTAACAATTCTTCTCTACACGTAGTTTTATAATTCATCTCGCTACACCCCTAGTTCGGATAAATTTACATATATGATTTAGCGACGCGCTATGCCTATCATATCCACTCTTAACGTTTTCTTAGATGATCAATAAGGAAAACAGCGTAATAGACTCTTTTATAAAAAGTCTACAACGCCATTTATTTTTTCAATACATGGTAATTAAATTGCTTCTCCGATGAGCTTGTCTTAACGCTTGAATTCAGCTTTACTATTCTTCACTGCTTCGATTACTTGATCAGGTACTTTGCCTAAAAAATACTCCTCAATCACATCCCAAAATTCTTCAGTTGGCATTTGAGATTCAAAAATATGCGATAGCATAGCCACACTTAATTTATGTCGGTAGTGAACAGAGTTTAAAATTTTGTTTTGATATCGCTCAGGATGTTTGATCATACTTTCTAGTTGAAGGGTGGAGTTGATCCGAATGTATATCTCAGGGTTATTACCACCTTGAATCTGATAACTTAATCCTCCCAGTGATTCAAGAAGTCCGAATATGATAGACATCTTTTCAGTTGTATCTCTACTAGACTTAGATAAATAGATATAATATTGTTTATCCAAATCTTGGTGCAGAGAACTTCCACCAAAATAAAAGTTAACCTGTTTATTTACAAACGAGAAGAAATCATCAAACGACGGTCTAATCTGATAACCTTTTGTATCCTCTTTGTAGAGAATATTGCGCGCATTAGAATTCTGCCCTAAACGATCGTAACGCGACATTGCCTGCAAAATGGTATGCGCCACATTTTGTGATTCGTACGAGTTGATTTTCATTTCTCTCGTCAAAAATTCAGCAAAGTGTTCTAATTGGAAAAACTTTTGAGTCAAGATCTGACCCGAAAAGAACTTCGCAATCTTATTTAGTCTCGTTACAGTCTGATTGATACTAAAGTCAAGAGACTGATTTTTAGGTGTGAATTGTACAAGCAATACAGGGTCTATTTCTTGCAAGTAATCCAGTTTAATGCGATTGTCTTTCTTATGAAAATGATATTTAAATTCAGGGAAAGACAACTTGCGATAATCTTTTTCCCATATCTCTTTTAAGTTCAACTCATAAATAGCCGTGTATTTATTTCCATGGGGCATTTCTTTTACTTTCTTAGCTATTCTCGAGTTCTTTACTAAATCAAGCTTCTTTTCAGCTGTTTCTGTCACTTGAAAATATTCTCTCGAGAATATTCCTCTGGGTCTAGCAACAAATGGTGAGTACCCAATGCGATTCACAAAATCTTTTTCGATTAGCAGAAGACCCGTTTTTAATTTTCCTTCTACATCCCCATCCATGTCGTTCACATTGTTTTCAGCGAAGATATATGCAAAGTCATCAACACTTACAAGTAAGTTACGCGAATACTTCTTCTCTTTGTATACACTAAATATTTTTTGTGCTACCATCTGGAGTTGATTTTTTCGAATGATGGACATACCATGCAATTTTTTAATATGAGAAAAATCATTTTTCAAGTAATCAAAGTGAGCTTTCCCGTCAATTCGAGGATCTCGAGCTGCACGTCCTATCTCTTGAACATAATCACAGACATTACCTGTCGGAGCATAATGATAAACGTGATGTATGTCAGAGATATCGATTCCCATACCAAATGCTTTTGTTGCGAGCATCACTTTTAGTTCACCATTTTTAAATAGCTCGGTATTTTTCTCTTTCTCTTCTTTACTGAGCCTGCCGTAATAAACGCCGACCTTTCCTGCTAGTCGCGGATGATTTTCTTCGAGATAAATTTTAAAGTTATGAATCAGCGGTATAGTCGGGAAATACACTAATACTTTTTCCTCGTTTTTAACTAAACTCTTCAATCTTTCAGCTGTAATCAAAAACTTGGTACGTTGATACTGCCCATCTTTCATTTCTTTATCAGTCGCTTGAATTCTTACAGCTAAATCTTCTCGACGAACTTTACCCAGATAAACTTTAGGTTTGATTAACCCCAGGCTGTCCCGAGTTTCTTTATACATATCTTCTTCTCCACCGTATATAGCTGTGGCAGTAAAAGTAGCAATCGGAAATTTCATTTCTTTACGCATTTTTTGTAAGTAGGTGCCTAAATACCAATAATCTGAACGGAATGCTTTCCCCCATGTTGTGACGATGTGGGCTTCATCCACAATGAATAATCCCACTTTCGTTGTATCCCCAATTAACATTTTGATGTCGGAGCGGCTAAGTAGCGTTTCGGGAGAAATATATAGGATTGCCAATTCATTGTTTTGAATCTTTTGTTGTATCTCCATCTTTTCCATCGGAGTTATATTTGAGTTGATAGTTGCCGTATTGTTTATTCCTCGTTCCTGAAGATTATCTACCTGATCTTTCATCAGCCCTATTAGAGGCGATATAACAATTGTCAAAAGCTTATATTTTTCAAAAAGCATAAGTGAAGGTAATTGGAACATAACCGATTTACCCGCTCCTGTTGGCGAGGTCACAAACACATCTCGGAAGGGTTGATTGTTTCTAGCTTTCTCTACTTCTTCTACAATATCGTCAATAATTTGAGCCTGACTCACCTTGATAACTTCATTAGAATTATCCGGATCTTTATAAATCTCTAATTCTCTGAATCGATTATATCCCCAATACTTCATTAAATATTGTGTATAAAGTGATTCATCTACATTTTTTAGATTAATGCTCTTCTTAGACACCTTAAAATTCTTTTGAGGAAATAAGAATCTTAATAGTTCAATTCTCTCCGCATAATTGTTTAGGAGTAAATCCATGTTATTCGAGTGAATAAGTTCAATATTATGTCCTTTGGTACCTTCCAAAACAAAATTTATCAATTCAAGAAAAGGCTGTTCATCTTCAGAAATCTCAATTGATGAATCATAGGATGCTTCTCCCACTTCTTTAACAATGCTTTGTTGTTCGGAAACGGTTAAAAACGGAATCCACTCTTCTAAAAATTCTTCTTCTAAACTATATGATACGTAAACTTTGTCGAGCTGAACAATCGAGCTATATATAGCCGATATACCAGTAAAGTTTCCACTTCTTACATCTTGATCGTCATTGGAATAATCTTGAATCAACTCTTCCAAATTTGAAATTGTATAGTGAAGAGGAAACGTACGGAAATACAAGTTGTTATAAATAAACTTCACATCTAAAAAGCTGTTCAACGAATTATGTATTTGTGACAAATATTCTTCAATAGTAACCCAACAAAATCTTTGCTTGGGGTCAGCTATAAAGCTGACTACTTTTTGTAGACTTTCAGGGTTTTTGGGCATGATTTTTTCAAGCTTAATTGGGTACGCATAATCTAATAATTTGTAATCATCTAAGCCAGCTACATCTTCCGGAGTAAAACCAGTTAATACAAACAGTGTGTTAGTTGAATTCGAGTCGTCAATTAGATTTAATAGATTTTCTTCAGTAACTAGTAAATTTGGATGCATAATTGAACCTCCCCTTGAATTCCATTATACTTACTCTAAGGAAAAATTTCACATATAGATGAGGTGAGTTTATGGAATTAATCAATAAGATAATTAAATTATTGGACTCTGACTATCCAAATAAATCTCAAATGGTTAATATTCCAGAGATTTCACTAAAATTGATGCAAATTTTAGAGGTAACTGAGCCCATTGATAAAAATTATTTAGAGACTTATTTGATTAGTAAAGGGTACTCCTTTTTTTCCTATGAATTTTCTGATAAATCAAATAATATTGAAAAAATTGGTGAAATTTATACTAGTTACAAACCTCTGAAAGAAATAGCTGTGACAATTGTTGAAGATGTTGAGGAGAAGCAGGAGAGTGATTTTGATCTCAATCAATTTTTAGAGTCAGAAGAATTTTTAAAGAAAGTTGAAGATGTAAGTTTATTTACTTCATACCACCAAAATGGTGAACTATTTGAATATTTAATTGAATCTCCTGAAAGACACGAGGAGATTGTAGAAAAGTTAGTGGAGAATAATCAAAATCTTGTGAACAAAATTGCCATCAGATATCAAGGGATTGCTGGAAAATCCCTAACTCACGATGACTTAGTGAATGAAGGTAATTTAGGATTGTTGAAAGCCATAGATCGGTTCGATATTTCAAGAGGTTTTCACTTTTCAACTTATGCCACCCATTGGATTAGACAATCAATTACTCGAGCAATCGCTGATAAATCAAATATTATCCGTATTCCCGTTCATATGTTTGAAAAAATTAATAAAATGCGCAGGATTGAACGTGAATTTCTAATGACCCCCGAAACAGAAGATTTATATGAACAACTTGAATCTCAAGAAATATCTAGAGAGCAATATTATAAACTTAAAACAATCGAGAATAACTTTTTACATGATGTTTCTCTAAATCAAGTAATTGGTGAATCAGAGGACTCCGAATTAATGGACTTTATCAACCTGGACTCAGCTGACAATATCCTTCTTAGTCACGCTATCATACAATATTTTGATGTTGAACGTACAATCGACCACAATGCATTATCAGAAGAGTTAGCGAAAGTGATGAGCGATTTAAAAGGTCGTGAACGTGAGGTCATCATTAGTCGTTTTGGACTCGATGGCGGAGAATCCAAAACTCTTGAAGAAGTAGGCAAAATATTTGGAGTCACTCGTGAGCGCATTCGTCAAATTGAAGCGAAAGCTCTGAGAAAGTTGCAACACCCTTCAAGAAGTAAACTATTAATTGATTTTATAGATTCATAAAATGTATCACAATCCAAATATTTAGGAGAAATTCATGGAAAAATACTTTGAGAATTTAAATCCTCCGCAAATTGATGCGGTTAGTTCAACTGAAGGATATATTCGTGTTTTGGCTGGTGCTGGTTCAGGAAAAACAAAAGTTTTAACTAATCGTTATGCTTACCTCGTTGAAGGACTAGGCATCTCAACACAAAATATTCTTTGCGTTACTTTTACCAATAAAGCTGCCAATGAAATGAGAAAACGTATCAAGCGATTATTACATGAGCAATCTGAAGGTATTTATATAAGTACTTTCCACGGATTCGGAGTGAAAATACTTAAAGAAGATATTCACCACATCAATTATCCCAAAAACTTCTCAATTATTGACACTGAAGACCAAAAGACTATCCTTCGTGAAATATATGAAGAATTAAATTTAACTATCAAATTTATGAAGTTTAAAGAGTTACTTAGAAAGATAAGTTTATTTAAGCTGAATCCAAAATACATATCTTGGTTAGTTGATCCGACAAAGGGGATTACATTCGATGATTCAATGACCACCTTGGACATTGTAATCAGGAAATATTTATATAAACAAAGAAAATATTTTGCTCTCGATTTCCAAGACATCTTAAATTTTGTTATGTATTTATTCGATAATCATTTAGATACTCTTAAAAAGTGGCAAAGTCGTCTTCATTATATACAAGTCGATGAATTTCAAGACTGTAGTGATCAACAATACGCTTTTGTATCCCGCTTAGCACAAAAAAATAATAACTTGTTTGTTGTTGGTGACCCCGATCAGACAATCTACACCTGGAGAGGCGCTAAACCTCAATATTTGATTAATTTTGATAAAAATCATCAGAATGTCAAAACTATAATACTTAATCAAAATTACCGCTCTACTCCTGAAATACTGGATCTAAGTAACAAGATAATTAAAAATAATAAATTACGCATAGACAAGGATCTATTTACTGAAAATCCAAATGGTATTCAAACAGTCCATTTCCATGGAAAGAATGAGTTTGAAGAAACGAAGTATGTGATTTCTACCATAAACTCTTATATAACCACTAAAAGTGCAAACTTTAAGGATTTTTGTATACTATATCGTGCAAATAATGTTTCTAGATTTATAGAGCAAGGCCTTCTACAAGAAGATGTTCCGTATGTTGTGTTAAGCGGAGTTAGTTTTTTTGAAAGAAGAGAAATTAAAGATGCTTTAGCATATTTGAAAATGGTTATTTACTCTGATGACTTATCATTTTTGAGGACTGTAAATATGCCCAAAAGAAAATTTGGAAAAGTAAAATTGAAAAAACTGAAAGAAATTGCTGATGGGAATGATAATACGTTATACAATACGTTATTAATAAGTGATCGAAATGCATTTTCGGGAACTGATATCGAGTCTTACATTGCTGTCATTGAAAAGTTTAAAAAAGAGTATTCCAAAATGAAGGTTTCAGAAATCCTAAGGGATATATTAGATCAAAGCGGATATGATATTTTATTAAGGACTGAAGGAGACCAAGACAGAATAGACAATATTGCCGAACTATTATTCTCGATTCAAAATCTAGAACATGAATATGGGGAGCCACTCACATTAGAGGATTATCTTGAACAAGTCAGCTTATATACAGATACTGAGCGTCAAGAAAAAGACGCTGTCAAATTAATGACTATTCATTCAGCAAAAGGCTTGGAATTTCCTTACGTATTTTTAGTAGGATTTAATGATGGGCTTCTTCCAAACTTTAGGGCTTTAAAGGACCTAAATAAGCTGGAAGAAGAACGGCGTTTGACGTATGTGGCTGTAACGCGAGCTGAAAAAGAATTTCATATGACAGAATCAGAAGGCTATACTTTTCAAGGAGCAAGAAAGATACCATCTAGATTTATATTTGAAATCAAGCAAAATATTTTTACTCGTATAGGAGAAATTGATAAAGATTTACTTGAAGAATCAATCAAAACTTACACGAATAATTCACCTCAGCCAGAAACTATTATGGTTAAGAATTCAGAATCTAACCTATATGAAATAAATTCTTTTGTTAAACATCCGATATTCGGTAAAGGTGAAATTAAAGAAATTGATGATAGCTCAGGAACTTATAAAATTTATTTCGAGAGTATTGATTCAATAAGAGAAATAAATCAAAATTTTAAAGGCCTTAAGATTTATTCAAATTAAAAATGAGGTCCTCCTATGCCCATCTACAACAAACTCATCCGAGACCGAATTCTAGAAATCATCGAAAAAGACGGAAAAACGTACGATATGGAAATACTGTCCAAGATACGTCATGAGGAAGAAATCAAAGCAAAGTTGACGAAGGAAGTTCAAGAGTACCAAGCAACTCAGAACAATCAAAATGCGCTTGAAGAGCTTGCTGACATTCTTGAACTGATTCACGCAGCATTACCACTACATAACGTCACCTATGCACAGTTAGAGGAAGTACCTGTGAAGAAGAAAGAAAAACGTGGTGGGTTTGATAAAGGGATTTACTTGATTGAGGTTCATGATTAGCAAACATTTATCCAAGGTATATGAAAAAGCGAGGTGAAAGTATGGCTGCCGGATGGCAATTAAGTGAAGGAAGGATGAGCTATAAGAGCGCATCAGACGATGAGTATTTTGCGGCAGTGACAAAGGCTTTATCTAATCAATCATCTAAAACGACGAGTTATAAATTCGGATTCCTCCGGGCGATTTTAGAAAACCTTTATCAGAATGATGCTGAACTAAAATTGAACTACTCACAATTAGCACACTCAATGGCAAAGTTATACTGGAATCTCGTTATCGAGTATGAATACCAACAAGGACATAGATCGCAAATTGTCTCTATCTTAACGAATTTCAAGAATACATATGGCATTCCTTCTAAAGTGAGCTACGATGTAATCAATCCATTAACTCAAGCAGCTCTTGAAAAAGAAATTACGAACAAAATTCTTAAAAAGTATGTGGTCGGTGCCTTATTCGAGGATACCAATAAGATACTCTATTCGTTTTCAAAAAAAGAAGGCCTTATTCGATTTTCAGATGCAAGCCTGCACTTTTTAAGAAAATACCAGACAACTATTTTCAAACTTACGACCTATGAATTAACAAAATATATTCAAATTCAAAACCCGCTCGTTGATCATCAGATTCTGATAGAAAGTATCGAAAATATCACGAAACGGTCCTCCCTGTTGCAGTTTCAAAAAGAGCTGATTCAGCTAACCGGAGCAAAGTGCTTCTACACAGAGACTCATTTGCATTCGTCAAAACGCAGTATTGCTGTTGATCATTTTATTCCATGGTCATTTATTCATTCAGACGATTTATGGAATCTTGTATTAACATCTCAGAGCTTAAATTCAAAAAAGGGCAGCAAATTACCGGATAAGAACTTTCTTAATAAATTGCACTCAAGAAACGTGTTGCTAAAACAATCTGAGGATATCCATGTTCGATTAGCTTTTGAAGGATATCACTTTCAGATTGTAAGAGACTTGTATCAATATGCGGATGTGAATGGATTTGAAATCGGGTGGAAAGCATAGTGTACATCTAAATCGTAAAATATCTCTCGATTATATACGAATCAATGAAATTAACATTATTAAGATTAGAGAGCTGAACTTCCGCCATGAAGTTTGGCTTTTTGGTCTTTAAGGGTGGTTTTCATTCTTTCTTGAAACCCATCCCCACCCCAAAACGTAACCCACCTATAGACATAAGAGAACAGGCTGAGCAGAATGCTACAGACAAAGCAGGAAATTTTGGATACCATCAAAACGGATGCCGAGATGATGGCAGTGATTCGGACGGCTATGAAACTGGAGTTGCCGGACAGTTGGGGGTGTGCGGGATTTGTGCGGTCCAAGGTGTGGGATGTCCAGCAAGGGTTCGGGCAGCGGTGCGCGCTTCCGGATGTGGATGTGATTTACTATGATCCAACAGATACCCGGGAAGAAACGGAAAAAGTTCATGAGACAACGCTGCGTGAGTGGATGCCTTGGGTGCCCTGATCGGTAAAGAATCAGGCGCGCATGCATATGGTGAATGGGCTTGAATCGTTCACTTCGTCTGCGGACGGCATGGCGCATTTTCCAGAGACGGTGACGGCACTTGGGGTGAAATTGTCGGAGTCGGGTGAGCTTGTGTTATGTGCGCCTTGGGGTGTGACGGACGTGCTCGAGATGGTGGTGCGACCGTCGCCTTATTATACAGGGAGTGCTCGACTTCGTGAGGTGTTTCGGGAGCGGATGCGAAAGAAGGACTGGCCGTCGGTGTGGTCGAATGTACGGATTGAGGAGGGGTTTGAATGACAGGTGCTGCGATTAATTTATTACTTGTGATTCCATTTCTAGTGCTGGCGTTTTTCTTGTCGCGCGGAAAAGGGGCGTTTTTGATTGCAGGGTACAATACGATGCCGAAGGAAGAGAAGGCGAAGTATGACGAGGTGGCGCTATGTAAATTCATGGGGAAGATCTTGTACGGGATCAGTTTGAGTATGGTGCTGCTGTCGCTGAGTGAGTGGCTCGCGATACCGGCGTTGTTGTGGGTCGGGATTGCACTGATGACGGGATTGATTATTTTTACACTGGTGTATTTGAATACGGGGAATCGCTTTAAGAAGTAAGAGATGAAATAGGGATGTGAGTAAATGACGACACTTACGAATGAATGGGTGCTGGAACTCGTGACCACTTATTATGGGGTTACAGTAGATGAAGTGACGTTTCTTGGGACCAGTGATAGCACGGCGTACCAGATCGTTTCAGGGAGTTTTAATTATTTGTTAAAGATGCATAATGTCCAGTCTCAGGCCCGAGAGGTACAGAGTGAGCTGGAATGGTTACGTGCTTTAGATCTAGAGACAGACCTTCGTGTGCAGCGCCCTGTTCAGAACCTAGCGGGTAAACTCTTTACGGAGCAAGATGGCGTCATTTATACGCTGCAGCACTGGGTAGCGGGTCAACACGTGGAGACGCTTACGGAGTGGCATCTTGAGCGATTGTCCAATTTGCTTCTGTCCCTTCATATGCATGCGATGCGTTGGGAGCCACCGGGGGGATTCACTCGTCCGGTGTATTCCGTTGATCAAGTTCAGAGTTTGATGGCTGACCTTGCCTCTTCTTCTCTAATGAGTGCAGAGGAAGAAAAATTGATGACGGCTGCTTCCGAATGTATCACAAAAATTGTAGGGAAACATCCGGTTTCTCGAGAGAACTGGGGGTTGATTCATTCTGACATGCATGACGGGAATTATTTACTCCATGAGGACCGGTTGCACGCGATCGACTTCTCGTGCTGTGGGTTTGGCTACTATCTGTTTGATTTGGCAGAGCCCCTTCTCCATATGATGCCCGACGATCGCAAACACTTTGTGTGCTCTTATGCTGAGAAGCGCGACGTTCAAATAGATGTGGAACTTCTGGAAGCGTTCTACTTGTGGCAAGTACTGCGGAACTTTACCTTCTTAACAAAGAATCCAGAAGAACATGACGGGTTGCGCCAGTCGATTCCGCGTGTGTGCGAACGGTTTGTTGCCCCTTTTCTAGCGGGTGAACGATTTTTGGGGATATAAGTGAAGGCACTCTCTGGTGATGTAGACCAACAAGTGCCTTTTATTGTAGGCGTGCTGCTTCGTTAAGGCTTCGAATCAAACATCCCTTTCCCCGTCTCCGGGTCGATTGGCAACGAGGAATGTTCATGGGTGATGAGCCAAGACCCGTCTTTTTTCGTTAAACCAAATGTGAACCGGTTGGTCATATGACGCAGTGCTTTTTCGCTCTCTTTCTCGTATCCTGTAAAGGTGACGGCGCAGTAAATATACGCCAGGTGGTCATTTTCTTCCGTTGTCACGCTATGGAAATGGACTTTGACCACATGTTGGTCGTCACGGAGTTGTGTGAACCATGCGGTGACACTGTCTCTCCATCCAGCGAGCCCTTTGATTTCCCAGTTCCCCCAGCAGTCATAAATGTGCACGTCGTCATGGTAGGCGGAAAGAAATTGCTCCACGTCTTGTTCGTACACGGCTGCCGCATAATTAGTGAGTACCTGGTCTACTTCCTGATATAGAGTGGTCATCTACTCATCTCCTTGGGTCTTTTTAAAATAATGCACCGGACGTATTTTAATCATTTATTATTTAATTATTCAGACAAAATAAGTGTATCATAGATTCTTCTTGCCATATTTTACTATTGGGTGACATAGATGACAGTCTTCTAACAAATCAGTAGACGCAGTTTTTTTCTGTAGTAGAGAGGGAATTGATAAGGTGTGACAACAGGTTTCACAAAAGGAGGCTGGAATGATGGCATATCGGACGCACGATACCCACGAGGTAAGAAAAGCAGGCGAAACCACTTCTTACAATGTCGCTCAAGTGTTTTATGAAGAGATGGGCGAAAAAGAAGAGCGCATGCCTTCCTCAAGCCAGAACGACCACTCCCGCAGCGATGATTCAGACGATAGGAAAAGGAATAAAGAGGACGTAGGCCATAGAGGCCACTCTTCCTCTTAAATAGATACAGGAAGAGAAGGCCCAACGTGAGCCTTCTCTTTTTGATTTGTATAAGAAACTATACAATGTATATTTTTGGTATAATCGGGGATGAAGATAATTGACGTTCAAGGGGAGATTGAATACATATGAAGGCTTTACTTGTCATTGACGTTCAAAATGGAATTGTGAAGATGGGCGATTTTGCACAGGAATTATCAATCATTGATAAATTGATTGAGGAATTTAAGCAAGCAAAACTACCCGTAATTTTTATGAAACACGTGGTAGATGAACCGGAAAATTCTTTGTTCCAAGCGTCCAAAGGAGCAGAGTTGCATGAGTCTGTTCGTGCATATGCGGACGTGGTAATTGAAAAACAGACTCCGAGTTCGTTTTACCAAACCAATTTACCTGTCGTCCTTGAAGAAGCAAACGTGGATCATGTGTTCATCACAGGCTTCAATGCAGAGTTTTGCCCTCAGTTCACGGCAATTGCTGCATTTGACCGAGGTTATCAGGTAACGTATATCGAAGATGCCGTCGGTACCGTCAATACGGACGATACATATGAAATGCCTGGACTCGATGTAAAGGAGTTCGTGAGTACAGCTTTGCATTGGTCCAGCGTGATTGAGGTTCTTGATTATGAGGAGTATCAGGAAGTTTATGAGGAATTAGTCTAAAAGTGTAATAGCCGGGTTGATGTAAATTATGAGCAGGGTACACTTTTCATTCTTAGGGGACAGGCATCGCCACAATTCTCCCGTGGCTTTGAACCAGCCACAATTGTTCGGCTTCGCCTCCAATTGAGTCTGATCCCAATCCAGAATGGTGTCGCTGTCTGTCCCCTGGTGGGGGCGGGACCTGCGGCCGGCTGTCGCCCGCCTTGGTCCAGTGTAGAAATGGTAGGCTTCTCTCATTTAGGAACAGAAAAGCCAAACTTCCGCTAGAGAAGTTTGGCGTTTTGGTCTATGATGTTACAGTTTTCGCCACCTTGCACTTCTTCCACGAGTGACCGCTTCTATCTGACCTTCTGCTCTCAGTTCTTTCAAGACACGGTTGATTGTGGCCTCACTAATGTCAGGGCAGGCTTCTTTGATGTCACTCTTGGTGAAATAGCCAATTTTCGATTCAATGTAGGAATGAATACGGTGACTCTTCCCACCTGTTTGCGTTTCGAGGATGCCCACGCGGTCTTCCAATTGTTTATAAGCGGCTACAAATGTACTGAGCAAGTAGTTGATCCACGGGATGATGTCATTCTGGTCCGAATGCCAACCGATAGACGACTGACGTAAGGATTCATAATAGCCTTCTTTTGTATCTTCAATGACTTTTTCTAAACTGATAAAACGCCCCACTTCATAACCGAATGTATAAAGCAGCAGCAGTGTCAGTAACCTTGCCATTCGGCCGTTCCCATCATGAAATGGATGAATCGATAGGAAATCGAGAATGAAAACGCTCGTCAAAATAAGAGGATCGACATCTTGTTTTGATTTACGCACTTGAAATTCCTCACATACCTTTTCCATCGCATGGGGTGTTTCAAATGAGGATAATGGCTCAAACCGAATGCGAGAGGTTCCGTCCGGTAGTGTTTCACTAATGACATTGTCACTTTGTTTCCATCTTCCACCTTCTGCCGCAATGTATTTATACATTTCTTTATGCAACTGTAAGATGACGGATGAACGGGCTGGAATAGCTTCATAGGAGGAGTGAATGAGTTCGAGAACATCTTTATACCCTGCGATTTCTCCTTCAGAGCGGTCAAGCAAAACTGTTTTGTCTTTCATAATGGTCTGAAATCGGCGATCTGTGATGACAATTCCCTCAATAGCATTAGACGCCTTGGTGGATTGAATGATGGCTACATCTTTTAAGGCATTTAAGAGCTGCGGCGCTTGTTTTTTGTATAAGTCCTGTTTTCCTTTGTACTCATTTAACTTGGATAGCAGTTGGACTGTCTCCATGGGCAATAGAAGCTTCGTCAACTTTTTATAATTAAATCCCCTCATCTAAACACCACCTTTAATAAGGTCATTTTATAATAAATGATATCGTTTATCTAGTTATGACCCTATTTAAATAGAATAAACATAGTCATTTAATCAAAAATGACTATATTTACTTATTTGATGATTGCATTTGTACAAAGAAGTGAGTTCAACTATCAATCTCCGGGATAAGATATCCATAAATGAGTGGAGTTTAAATTGTATAAATATCTCCTTTATAGTTGCTTCTCCTCAATCTCCGCAACCACCTTGTCCATAAATCCTTCCAGCTCAATCGATACAGAGTTCTTTTCGCCGTGTCGGCGAACATGGACTGTTCCGGCATTCGCTTCCTCATCCCCGACCACTACAATGTACGGAATCTTTTTCAGTTGAGCTTCACGCATCTTGTACCCGAGTTTTTCTTCCCGAAGGTCGACCTCTGCCCGAATTCCTGCATCTCTGAGTCGCTGCTGAACAGACTGTGCGTAGCTACCGTGAATGCTAGAAGAGACCGCAATCACCTGTACTTGTACGGGTGCGAGCCAGACCGGAAACACACCCGCAAAGTGCTCGATCAAAATGCCGAAGAAACGGTCAATCGAACCAAAGACAGCACGGTGGATGACGACGGGACGCGCTTTGTCATTGTCTTCGTTGATATACGTCAGATCAAACTTCTGTGGCAACTGGAAGTCGAGCTGGATTGTGGCGCACTGGTGGCTCCGCTTTATCGCATCATTGATATGGATATCAATTTTCGGTCCGTAAAACGCTCCGTCTCCTTCGTTTACCCGGTACGGGAAGTTCATCCGTTTCAGTACGTTCTCGAGAGCCGCTTCCGCCTGATCCCAAAGTGCCCGTTCACCCATATACGATTCCGGACGTGTCGACAGCTCAATCTCATACGTAAAGCCAAAGATTCGGTAGACGTGATCGATGATCTGTAAGGCGAGTGTGATCTCGTCCTCGATCTGATTTGGCGTCACAAAAATATGGGCATCGTCCTGACAGAATGAGCGGACGCGCAGCATGCCGTTCAGTGCCCCACTAAACTCATGACGATGGACCTGCCCAAATTCCGCCATGCGAATGGGTAAGTCGCGATACGAGTGTAGCCCGTTCTTGTAAATCAGCATATGCCCCGGACAGTTCATCGGCTTCAACGCAAACGTCTGCTCATCAACCTGAGAGAAGTACATGTTCTCCTTGTAATGGTCCCAGTGGCCGGACTGTTCCCACAGACGTTGATTCATCATTGTCGGCGTACGCACTTCTTTGTAATCATAGCTTGTCTGTAAGTCGCGCAGGAAGGCTTCCAGTTCATTACGGATAATTTGGCCGTTCGGTAAATAGAACGGCATACCTGGCGCCTCTTCAGAGAACATAAATAACTCAAGTTCCTTGCCGATCTTGCGGTGGTTCCGTCTGTGCGCCTCTTCCACAAACTGCTCGTACTCTTTCAGCTGCCGCTTCGACGCAAACGCCACCCCGTAGATTCGCTGCAACATTTGATTTTGACTATCGCCTCGCCAGTAAGCACCGGACACGTGCGTCAGCTTGAAGGCTTTCAAGAAATGTGTGGAAGGCACATGGGGTCCTCGGCATAAATCCATGAATTCACCTTGATGATACACGGAGAGAACCATTTCTTCCGGAAGGCCCTGAATCAATTCCTGTTTCAGCGGGTCCTTAGCAAATCGACGGTTGGCTTCTTCTCGTGAGATCTCCTCCCGGCGAAATGCGAGATTCTCTGAAACGATCTTGTTCATCTCTTTTTCAAGTCGTTCGAGGTCTTTTTCTGTCAAAGAAACTTCTACATCCACGTCATAATAAAAACCGTGTTCAATGACCGGACCGACACCGAACGAAGCGTCCGGATACAGGCGTTGGATGGCCTGCGCGAGGATGTGCGCAGCGGAATGCCGCATGACGTGAAGACCTTCTGCTGAATCTAGATCGTAAAGGATCAGGTCTGCATCTTCTACGACAGGTTTCTCAAGATCGACGAGGACGCCATTCAATTTCGCTACGACGCTTCGTTTCTTCAGGCCCGGACTGATGGCTCCTGCAATTTCTTTGATTGTACTGCCAAGTGCAAACGATTTGTGCTCTCCGTTTGGCAAGTTTACTTCGATTTCTTGTTGGTTGATCATCTTTCCCACTCCTCGAGTAATTAAAATAGACACACGCATCCCAATAAGGGACGAGTGTGTCTTTTACCCGTGGTTCCACCCAGCTTCCCGTCATCATGACGGCTCTGTTCCGCTTTATCGCAGCGTCTACGGTACTCATTACTATACCTTCACAAGTACACCTCAGAGGTGGTAAATGGTTCGTCAGTGTTAGGAAGCTCGCAGCATTCGCTTCCCTCTCTGAAACCTGGTCAGAACCATTCTTGTCCTCATCTTCGTCTTCTTTATTCGATTCCATACAAAAAGACACACGCATCCCAATAAGGGACGAGTGTGTCTTTTACCCGTGGTTCCACCCAGCTTCCCGTCGCAATGACGGCTCTGTTCCGCTTTATCGCAGCGCCTACGGTACTTATTACTCTACATTCACAAGTACTACTCAAAGGTGGTAAATCTCTCCGCAGCGTTAGGAAGCTCTCAGCTTATACTTCCTTCTCTGGAAACCTGGTCAGAAACATTCATGTCCTTCTCTTCGCATCTCAAATTGCTTTCCGTTACTATATAGTTTTTTTGACGGTGTTGTCAATTACCTTTTTCATTTTCAGAGAGTTCAATCCTTTGATCTGTGTGGTTAAGCTGTGTAGGTGTAATAATCCTGCGCATGGTGCACTTCAAATCCGACCGATTCATAAAGGCGAAGGGCATGGGCGTTCGTCGCTTCGACTTCGAGGTGAACGGAATAGCCAGCTGCACTTTGTTCTTTGACGATGCGCTGCAGCACCTTGCGTCCGATGCCTTTTCCCTGATACTCGGGTAAAATGGCGAAGCCATAGATCCACGCCTGTCCGTCCTCCCGCTTCACACGCAACTTCCCTACAGGTACCTCTTCTACTTCAATCATCCATAGATCCGTATCAGGTTCTGCTGTAATACGACCTTCTGTTGCGATGGAGTCTTCTCGTGTCAGACCGAAGGCTTCGACATCGAGCTGGATGCGCAGTTCATTATCTTTCGTTTCGGCAGGCCGGAGTAAAAAGCCGCTTGCTTCTTCCAGTTCTCGTGAGCGCCACTTCATCTGATGTTCTGAAAAGGCATAGTCAGCTCCCTGTTTCTTAAGGAACTGTTTCGCTGCTTCTGAACTTGCCGGAGCATTTAAGAGAATCTTCGTAAATCCGAGTTCGTGAACGGTTGCCATTCCGTCCTGAAACACTTTCGTGAAGTGCCCTTTCCATCGTTCAGACGGTTTCACCATTCCCGTCACTTCCACCGTCGAACCAAATCCATAGAGACCAAGGAACGCCACCAGTTCGTCTCCTTCGTAATGAAAGAAATCCATCCGGTCTGACTCCCTCTCCCGGAGCATCTCCCAGTTTAGTTTTATCTCCAATCCGTCATGGTCTTCGACTTCTTTTTGTAAGTGTTCAATGGCTTTTAAATGCGTATCGAGTAACATCTATTTCTCCTTTAGAACGTGTATCGTTCGTTGTTTAATGATTTCCGCCATGACCCGGTTTTCGCGTTCAATATAAAAATTCATGTTTGGGTCGAGCGGAATCGTCTCATTGATAGCGATCGCCTCTTCCGGGCGGATCCAGACGGCATGAAACCCTTGATCAATCTCTTCTTCCGTCAATGCTATGGGTTGCTGTTTCTGTGTGGGAAGCGATACATAATAATACGGCGAAGTCTGGCAGTACCAAGCCCCTTTTTGAACCCGGTCCGGATGAGACTGGATGACCGTTCCGGCAAGCTCCCCGATGGTTGCATCGACATAGCCGGTTTCTTCAAGCACTTCCCGCTTGAGTGCCGTGCGTTCATCTTCCCCAGCTTCCATCCCCCCTCCCGGAAACTTATAGTCCCCACGGATAGACTTCATCATCAATAGCTCTTCCCCGGATTCCATAATGGCGCGGACACCTGTACGTGTGATAACAGGAACACCATCTGGCACAGGCTCTCCTAGATGGATATAAAACGGTTCCTGAATTCGTTGTGACACGATGATCCCCTCTTTCTTATGACCTGTTCCTAAGTTCCACGGGGAACACGGGTTAGTCTTGTTCATTAGCTCGCGGAACATTTAAAATTTTCACAAGCTGTTCCCTCTTCTGCCCACTCATTGTATTCATCAGCAGACAAACCCTTATTTTTTGATGATTGCGACATTTCTTTCCCCTAGTATACTTTTTGTTGAACGGGTGTTCAATAATGGTCTGTGAATAGGATTAGGGTAGACTCATAGGCCTCCACACGACAAAGAAGCACCGTCTTTTATTCCCTCGGTTCCTCGTTTGGTGCCCCTAGTTGAATATGGGAACTACTTCATTCCCGACCGTATAAAAAAGCACCGAATCATTGACGATTCGGCGCTTATCTATTCTTATTCTCCCGCTTGGCGGTCGTAATTGCGGAAAATCATGCTGTTTCCGCGAACCATGCCGAACTTTTCGTAGTACGCGACCAGGTCATCGTCACACGCAAGGTCGATCATGTAGAGATGACGAAGCTCTGCGAACATTCGCTTCACAAGTTCGGTACCAATCCCTTGTCCTTTGTAGGACGGAACCACTTCCAAGAACGGAATGTAGGCGGACAATACCCCGTCACTGACTGCCGTGATAAAACCAATTACGCGATTTGTTTCCGGTTCGATGGCTACCACCACATGGCTACTGTTCTTTAAGAGTTTCAAGTGCGTTTCCGGGCTAGGCGGGTTGGGCCAGCCGTCAAAGAATTCCGTGAGCTGGGCAGGTGTGATGTCGTCTACTGTATTTTGATAGTGCATAGATAATCTCTCCTTTTCATGTGATTTTGAAAAAGAGAGAAACTCAATTGTACAACAACATGGGCAAAACCCTTTCTATGGCTATGTCGATATTGGTTTGATACGTTTCTACATCCTCTTGCTACGTGTGTAGACTAGGATGCCTCATTTTTCCTTATGTTACCACAACATACGAATCAATCTAAAACATGCCTTCCTCATTCACCATCTCATCGCCTTCTGGAACAGCCTGTCCAACGTCCCATAGTTCAGCAATCCGGCCATCTTTGAATCGAAAGAAATGCACAACCGCGTAGCCTGAATGGTTTTCATCTGGCTTCACATGAGAATAGACAGATACGTGATTGCCTTCCTCTACGGCAAGCTGTACTTCTAGGCTCTTTGTCGGATTCATCGCGGACGCTTCTTTCATGCCTTCTTTAAGAGACGTCGCGTCTCCTTTGTAATACGGGTTATGGTGACGAAACCCTTCTGCGACGTAAGTTTTATACACTTCTTCTACATTCCCTGTTGCTGCTCCTTGCAAGAAGGCAATGGCTTTGTCTTTTAATGAATTCATATTGAGGTCCCCTTTCCCGTTTCCTACTTTAAGCAATCGACCTATTCTCTTCACTGTGCCACGAATCCGTACGTCCGGCAACCTTTAGAAGGTATCTTCTTAAGAGCACCCCATCGCCTAGATTCCGTTATTCGCAAGCAAGTGGGTCGGCTCTCCCACGGAAAACAAGGTGAGTTCATGCATCGCACGTGTACACACCGTGTAAAACGTACGTCTGTGGAATTCATCCGAATACACGTCAGCACTGGCATTGTAGACAATGACCGCCTCGTATTCCATTCCTTTCGCAAGATACGACGGGATGATGACGACACCAGGTTCTGCCGCGGTCGACGTCGTCGTTATAAGCTGAGCTCCACATGCCTCTCCGATAGCCTCAAAAGCTGCAGAGCTTTCTCCTGCAGACAAGCAAATGATGGCGATGGTCGTGTAACCCTGGGCTTGATAGCGTTCCACTTGGTGCGTAATTTGGGTATGCAAGTCTTTCACGTTCTCTACTTGAACGAGTTGGGGCTCGCTTCCGGACCGGTCGAACGGAATGATCTGATCACCGTTTGGCACAAGCTTGCGGGTGAATTCAACGATTTGGCGGGTCGAACGATAGCTTCGTGCCAAATAGTACACACGAGTCTCTTCCGGACCGTAAAGTGTTGTCACGCCTTCAAAGTCTTCCGTCGTACGGGCATGAGCAAAAATAGCCTGATTGAAGTCTCCAAGAATCGTGAGCTGGGCGTTTGGATAGAGCTGTTTGATCATCTCAAACTGGAACGCGGAATAGTCTTGTGCCTCATCAATGACGACTTGGCGAATCGCTCGGTTCGCATCGATTCCGAGGATATGCTGCTTGATGTAGATGTACGGCGTCGCATCTTCATAAAAGAGGTGGCCGCGGTCCAACGTCTCTAACGTCATGGCGCAGATTTCCTTCCACTCTTCTGGGCCGTCTGCAGTGGATTGTTCAAACAGTTGACGGTAGAGGGCGACGGTATCGACGAAAGCGAACTTTCGAATCGCTTTCGCTACTGCCGTCAGTTGTTGCCGGACGATGAACTGCGCGAGCGCTTTTGGCGTCATGTCAAAATCCGCCGCCTCACTGCGGGTGAAGCCTGCTCGTTTCGCGAGTGTCTGATGGGCTTTGTGATACTGCTCGTCAGTTAACAAGTCCATCTTCTCCTGCACCCAATCGGCCTTCCACTCGCCGGTCAGTTTCTGTTTCACTGACTTGACCAATTCTTCCGCGAGCCATTCCAGACGATTGGCAATCGACTGAGACCGAAAAGAGGCTTCCGTATAAAAATGGTTTGCGATGTCTTCTGCGGTGATCAAGACGTCCCCCCGGAAGCGAATCGGACGAAACACCATTCCCTGCGCTTTCAACTCATTCAAGTAGGCGGTGATGCGTTTCATGAAGGAAGTCGTCGCTTTCCACTCAATGCCCTGCAGGCGTGCTCGGTACCCGCCTGCTTGTTGTTGCGTATACACGTACTCCAGCTGTTCAAATGGAGTCTCCGACGTCAGTTCTGGATGGAGATGTTCATTCACATATTGTTGGAATGTCACTTGGCGCATATTTTCTTCCCCGAGTTCCGGAAGTACGTTAGCTACATAATGCGCGAATAAGGCGTTGGGAGAAAATAGCAGGATCTGGTCGCTCGTTAGTGTGTCGCGGTAATGGTAAAGCAAATACGCGATGCGCTGCATGGCCACTGACGTCTTCCCGCTTCCCGCGGCCCCATGCACAACCAGGACTTTTCCGCCGTCATGGCGAACGACTTGGTTTTGTTCCTGCTGGATGGTCGCAACAATCGAACCCATTTGTTCGTTCGGCCCGTGCCCGAGCACTTGCTGAAGGACTTCGTCGCCAATCGTCAAGCCGGTATCAAAGACGGATTCAAGTTCCCCGTTCTTGATCACATATTGCCATTTCTTCTCGAGCGTCCCGTCGACTTTCCCACCTGGCGTCTGGTAATGGGCCTCTCCAGGTTGGTAGTCATAGTAGACACTTGAGATCGGTGCGCGCCAGTCGTAGACGAGAAAGTCTTCACCTGAATCGTCCCGCAATGTGCCAATGCCTATATAGACGACAGCTGTTTGGTCCGAACCGGACTCCCGGAAATCAATTCGCCCGAAATACGGTCTGCCTTGCATCCGGTCGAGGACGCGCAGACGTTTCGCCGCTTGGCCGTGAAGGGTCTGATTGACTGCCAGTTCCTGCGCTTCTTGGCGAAGCCCAATGATCGTCTCGAGATAATCGTCAAATGAATCGGTGTTGACGCGTACTTCGTCCCAGAAATGCCGACGGATGCGCACCACTTCATCTTTTAAACGTGTCGCGTCCCCGTCGAGTAAAAAGCGTTCTTTGGCTATGGCTTCTTGCACCTCTTGTAATCGTTGTTGTTCGTGCTGCATTTGCTGCTCCATCGAATCGCCCCTTTTCTGAAGTAAAAATGCTTGACACTTGCCAAATGAATATAGTATGATTAATATAAGGAAAAATATATTCATTTAATTAATCAAGCGTATCTTTCTAATTTTAGCACGAGGACGCTTGTTTGTCACGTCGATGCCTGAGGTCTTTTCCAGACTTCAGGCATTTTTTATGTCCTCATAACTTTCAGTCTGCTATAGTATTATCTAAGTAATCAAACAATTTCAGGAGGTTGGACATGAACTTAGGACTTGAAAACAAAGTGGCATTGATCACAGGCGGTAGCAAAGGAATTGGATTCCAAACAGCGATGGATCTTTCACGTGAAGGAGCATCGGTAGCAATTGTGGCACGTAATCAGGATGCGCTTAATGAAGCGAAAGAACAGATTCGCCAAGAGACAGGAAAAGAAGTTCTCGCGATTTCTGCAGACGTCTCAAAGGAAAGTGAATGTAAGCGAATTGTAGAGGAAACGGTAGCGCACTTTGGAAAACTACATATTTTGGTGAACAATGCGGGGACGGCAGCGGCCAACTCGTTTGAAGACGTCGACGGCGAAGCGTGGCAAAAAGACCTTGACCTGAAGCTCGGCGGGACGATCCATACCTCTCGCTACGCGATTCCTCATATGAAAGAACAAGGTGGTGGTTCAATCGTCAACTTGGCGGCAGTTGTCGCCAAGACACCACCTGCAAACAGCCTCCCTTCTTCCGTGAGCCGCTCTGCAGGACTGGCTTTGACGCAAGCGATGAGCAAAGACCTTGGAAAGCATAACATCCGTGTCAATGCGGTATGTATCGGCCTGATTCGCAGTGATCAAATCGAGAAGATGTGGCAGAACAAACGCCCAGACCTGACGTGGGACGAGTTCTCTGCAGAAACCGGAAAAGGGATTCCACTCGGACGCATCGGAGATACACACGAAGCTTCGAATGTCATCACATTCCTCGTTTCAGATGCCGCTTCTTATGTAACGGGTACTTCCGTCAATATTGATGGCGGTTCAGGAAACGCCTTGTAAAAAGTGAAACCCCAGGGGTTGTTCCAATATCAAGTTAACTTGGTATTTGGAATAACCCCTGGGGTTTAGTTTTAACTTTTAGCCTGGCGCAAGTAGCGTGGGTAAAGGACGAGCGCAAGTATGATGCATGCAGCACCAAAGGCAACCAACACTGCAAGTGAGGACCATACATCTAGGAGTGTCCCTTGTTCAAGCAGCACGGTCTTGTATCCTTCAAGCGCCCAGTAGTGCGGCAAGAAATGGGCAATGTTCTGCATCACTCCCGGCATGAATTCGACGGGCATCCACAGACCACCGAGCATCGCGCCACCGAGGGCAATGACTTGTGTGAGGGCGATTCCCATGTTTTCCGTCTTCGCGAGCACCGCCATCGCCATCCCGCATCCGGTTGCGACAAACGCGAGACCGATCGAGAGGACAGCAAGAGCCACTGGGTCTCCTAGAGGCAAGTCGTAGGCGACGACCCCAAACCCGAAGAGAACAATGATTTGCAGTAAGACGACGGCAACAAACGGTAGCCACTTGCCGAGGAAGTACTGCATGCGAGACAACGGCGTACTTGCCATGCGGGCCGTCATTCCGCTATCGCGGTCTTTAATAAACGCAATGACGATGGAAATCATGATATAGAATGAGAACATGACGGTGTAACCCGGTACAATTTGGACGACGAGCTGTTCCGGGTCTGCGCCCATACTCTCTCCAAACAAGGAAAGGAAGCCAACGATAAAAATGATCGGCAACAGGAACGTCCAAAACCATAATCCCTTGTCTTGTGTCTTCTTTTTCAGTTCCAATAAGGCAACAGCGCTCATTGAATCCCCTCCTGTCTCGTGTCACGTAGAGGACTTCCGGTCAGTTTAAAGAAAATATCTTCGAGCTTCGCTTGGCTGAGTTCAAGGCGTTCCGGCACGATGGCTTCGGCTGCGAACTGATTTGCCAAACGTTCGAGGAGACGCAAAGGTTCTGCACTTTCAATCACAAATCCTTTATCACGCACGGTGACCCCCTCGTATCCATTCAACCTTTCGCGCGTCACCTGTTGACCTTCCAAGTAAATTGCAGCGTGACGATGTTTCGTCAGAACCTCTTGCATTGTGCCGCACTCTACAACATTTCCTTGATCAATGAAGCCAATGGTGTCACACAATTGCTCGACTTCTTCCATATAGTGGCTGGAATATAAGATGGTTTTGTCCTGTGCTTTCAAGTCGTGAATCAGTTTAAAGATGGCGCGGCGTGACTGGGGATCGACACCGACTGTCGGTTCATCCAACACAATGATGTCCGGGTCATGCAGCAAGGCACAGCCAATGTTCAACCTACGCTTCATACCTCCGGAGAATGTTTTGACCAGTGTTTTCTCCCGGTCTTCCAATCCAATCAATGCCAACACTTGTTGCATGCGCTGCCGAAGCTTTGCTCCTTTTAAGCCATACAACCTACCGAAGAAAAGCAAATTGTCACGTGCCGTCAACGTTTCTTCTAGACAGATATCTTGTGGTACATAACCGATTCGACGCTTGATAGCGAGTACATTATGCTTGAACGGCGCGCCGTGAACGAGGACCTCTCCTTCATAGTCTTCCACCACACCAACTAAAATCTTCATGAGCGTTGACTTCCCCGCTCCGTTCGGTCCGACTAACCCGAAACAGCTCCCTCTTGGAATGTCGAGACGCACCGATTCGAGAGCTTGTCGTTTTCCATAGGTCTTCCGGACATCTTGGATTTGAATCATGCTGTTTCCTCCTTCCGTTAGTTTCTTTGTTTTAAAGAGGCATTCATTCGTTTTTCCATTTGTTTAAAATACGTAAACCAGCCGAGCCAGTTGATGACGTAGGTTCCTGTAAAAAAGAGCAGTCCGATCAACAGTGAATGTGGGTTCAGCGGTACCCATCCTGTCAGTAGTGTAAATACCGGAAACAATACGATAAGCGACAGGGTATAGTGAATCAGCGTCTGCTTCAACATACTCCATTCTTCGATTTCGAAAAGCAAAGCCGACACACTGAAATACCCGCCGATCAACATGCTGCCGAGTAAGTTAAGCGCAATCAGGTGGGCAGAAACGGTATCCCCATTGTCATTGAATAGGACCAAGGCAAGAAGAGTCACGACTGCTCCAACGCCAAATCCTCCAAAAATTCGTATCACCAGTTTACTCACCACGTCCTCCACCTCCTTCAACTAACTGTTTCCGCAAGTGCTGCACATAACTGCGCGTCACGTATTCTTTGTTGCCCGATTTGAAAAAAACACACAAATTCCCGTTAAAGGACAGTTCGAAACGGACGATACGGTCCATGTTGCCAATGACTGATTTGGAAAAGCGAATAAAACTGTGGTTCGCTAAAAACTCTTCCAGTTCGTAGAGTTTTAACTTGAGCTCAAGAGATTTAGTTTGCGTCTGCGCATAGACTTTACGGTTCGCCGAATACACAAAATCAATCTCGTTTGGCTGCAAGATGACCGAACCCTCTCCTTCCACCGCCACGAGTCGCTTCGGTGCAGCTTCTGCTTTCTCAAGTTCTTTTAAATGGCGCACAATCGCCTCTACTTCTTCATTCCAATCGTTTGCCTGAATGGTCACCACTGGGGTGTCCGCATGGGTAGGGTCAATATCAATTTTGATTTTCATGGGGCCTCCCTTTCTTCTTCTACAGTATGTAGGAAGACATACGTTTTATTGTGTGTTTATGTATAAGTTGCTGAATATGGGGTGTTAGTTGTTGGTTTTAGTGATTAAGGGGTTCTCCTATTATTTCGCTACCCGTGATGGATGTCCTGCATATTGATGAGATGTGGTACTTACATGCGAAGTTCGAAGAAAATGGGATGGACTATAATATAAAGAAGATTTCCGCATACTAGAAGTGTGTAACCCGGAAGATATTGAAAAGCGTTTGATCAAGCGAAACAAAAAGAGAAAAGCCCAGAACTTATTCCACTTCCAAGTATACTTGGATGACGGAATGAGTTCTGGGCTTCACGTTTTAATTACGCAGTTTTCACTGTGAAATCAACATTTACGTTGTTACGGATGGCATTTGAGAATGGACAAATTTTATGCGCTTCTTCAACCAGCATTTCCCCCGTCTCTTGATCCACACCTTGAATCGTCACGATCATTTCAACGGAGATTTCATAGGACTCTCCTTTATTTAAAGACACATGGGACGTGATCTCAGAGCCTGTAACTCCTGCTTTCTTTTGCATGGCGACAATACTTAATGCGGAATCAAAGCACGCTGAATATGCACCAGCAAATAGCTCTTCCGGAGTCGTCTTCCCTGTCATATCGACCCCTGGCATAGGCATCCCTAAGTTTAAATCGTACGTCCCGCTTTCTGAAACAACGCGACCCTGACGTCCTCCGACCACTGTTGCTGAAGATGTAAATAGTTTTTGCATGATAGTTCCTCCTCTAAAAATATGCTATAATTAAGTTGTATACAATTTAATTTTACACAATAAAAATAGAGATGCAACGAATATGCCTAAGGAGGTCATTTTCATGGAAGTACTTCACGTCTCCAATCAATTGTGTTTTCCGTTTTATGCGATTTCAAAAGAAATTACGAAACGGTACCGACCGCTCCTCGAACCCTTGCACCTGACGTACCCGCAATACCTGGTCATGCTTGTTTTATGGGAAACCGATCAGCTTGCACTAAAAGAAATCGGCAAAAGACTGCGTCTTGATTCAGGTACCCTAACTCCCTTGATTAATAAACTTATTTCGACCGGCTACATTGAAAAAGCGAGGAACCCGGCAGACGAACGTCAATTGATCGTGCAGTTGACACCAGCGGGTCGTCTGCTTGAAGAGAAAGCTGCCTCTATCCCAGAACAACTCGTGGAGCTGCTCGGTCTTACAGAAGCAGAATATATGACCTATCAAAAATTGCTCACGGAAATGTCTGTTAAGCTCGGATTAGTTGGCGACAAGACGTGTAAATAAAAGTGCAACCCCAGGGGTTATTCCATAAACAAGTTTACTTGGATATTGGAATAACCCTGGGGTTGAAATTTCCCTTAAAGTTGAAAATAAATTATGATGAAACAGACGATGTGGGAGTGGTAGAAAGGAAGCACTCATTCATTATGACCAAACCACGTGTTTTACTGAAAGACAATTTTTATCACGTCACGATTCATGGACACAACGAACTTGCGATCTTTGCAAACTATGAAAACAAAGCTGCGTTTCTTCGCATCTTAAGTAAAGTCCATTTAAAGTACAAATTTACGTTGCTGGCTTACTGCATAATGTCCAATCACTATCATCTTTTGATTAAGTCCGTGGAAGTACCCTTATCGATGGTGGTAGGTTCCATTAATCTAAGATACAGTCTTTGGTACAAGAGGCGCCACGGTCACAAAGGAACTTTGTACGACGCTCGTTTTTTTGCAGAGACGAGGAATTCAGCCCAATCGCTCATTACTACGAGTGTATACATCCATTGCAATCCAGTGCACACGCTAACCCCCATTGTGCTCAGTGCTGAACTTTATGAATTCAGTTCATACAAATACTATTTTTATGAACTAACTACTCCACCCTATTTAAACACCGCTCTTCTTTACTCTCACTTACCTTTTAGTTTCACCTCAGACAAACTTAATTATCAAAACCTTATTTCAACAGCACGCCGTAATCCGAATAAAAAGTCTCGTAAAAAGTAGTGCAACCCCAGGGGTTATTCCATAAACAAGTTTACTTGGATATTGGAAAAACCCCTGGGGTTTAAAAAATCCCACCCTACCATTTATAACAAACTACCTAATCTTTTTCACAAATTGTTTCAATTTTTCTCTAGATACCTGTTACTATGAATATATAAGATTACCCTTTCCTCCACCAACCCAAAAATAATCTCAGATATACCATAAAATTTCCATAAAAAGGAGGAGACATGTCATGTCACCCGACCACTCGAGATATTCCCGTCTCGCCCACATCACTCAGATGATCAACATGAAACTAGATTTGCGCGAGGTCATGGAACAAGTCACACTCGCCATCTCCGAAGAAATCGTCCAATGCGATTCTGTCGGTATCTATTTACCTCAAGAAGACGGTTCATTCCGCGGCTACGTAGGCAAACCGGAAGTCATCAATGGCCGCACACTCGACATGCACGTCGTCGATACCGAATACGATCTGCTTGCAAAAGAGGTCATTGAAACCAAAAAGACCATCTACATACCGGATACATCGAAAGATTCGCGACCGGATCCTCGTGCCGTGGAAGCATTCCAGATCAAATCTCTCCTCGTCATTCCTATTTCCTTTGAAGAAGAACTCTTTGGACTGGTCTTCCTATTTGATTACGGGATTCCAATGAACTTAACTCAAGACGAGATTCAAGCCGTGGAAGCCTACGTGAACATGGCGGCCGTCGCTATTCAGAACACCACCAACTTGAAAAACAAAGAACTGCTCCTTACTGAAAAACAGCTGCTCCTCGACGTGTCCCGTGACATCTCGATGTACACTACCCTTCAGGAGTGTTTTGATAGCTGTTTCTTCTACCTGCAAAAAGTGCTCGACAACCCGAACATCGGCGTCCATCTACTGGATCCGATCGTCGCCAAGCGTATTAAGCCCGCAAAGCTTAGTAAAAACAGCGAGTGGACCGAGGAAAAATGGTTGGAAACCCATGAAGTCAATAACTTCGACGAGACGCAAGATCCATTAGTCCAAGAAGTCATCCGGACGAAAAAGTACATCTACTGTCCGGACGTCTTTGAAGACGACCGCCCGAACCATGACCTATGCAGTCAGTTCGGCATTAAAAGCATGGTCATTTTTCCACTTGTGACGATGGGGGAAGTCCTTGGCCAGATTTCTGTCGTGACACTCGAAGACAATGCGCCACTCTTTAATGAGACACAGCTTCAGCTCGCTCAGTCCATCATCGATACGACAGCGTCCGCCCTTTCCCACTTGATGTACATGGAACGGCAAGAAATGATCATCGAAGAGCGTACATCCGAAGTCCTCGAGAAGAATAAGGAACTTGAGGAAGTCGTAGCGGAACTGAAACATTTGAGTCGTGAAAAAGAATTGATTCTGAACTCGGCAGGAGAAGGCATTTTCGGCCTTGACCTTCACCGCAACATTACGTTCTGTAATCCGGCTGGGGCGGAAATGCTCGGCTATCTATCGGAAAACGAATTGATTGGGAACTCTGTTCACGTCATCATGCAGGGCAATTCCGAAGAGGTGCTGGCAGATGTCACTTCTTCTGATAGTTATTTTGAGGATTACAAATTGTTCTACCGGAAAGACAGGACTACTTTCCCTGTCGAATATGTGACTTCCTTTATTAAAGAAAAGGACCAGATCGTCGGAGAAGTAGTCACCTTCAAGGATATTACGCAGCGCAAACTGCTCGAAGAGAAAATCAAATACTACGCGTACTTTGACAGTCTGACCGATCTACCGAACCGCATCCTTTTAATGGACCGACTGACGCAGGGCTTAAAGTATGCGAAGAAGAACGAAGA
Source organism: Chryseomicrobium palamuruense (assembly GCF_042649045.1). NCBI lineage: Bacteria > Bacillati > Bacillota > Bacilli > Caryophanales > Caryophanaceae > Chryseomicrobium > Chryseomicrobium palamuruense. The sequence goes on from NZ_JBHSEF010000023.1 coordinate 299,647, forward strand.
ACTAGCGGCTGTCCTATATCTCGATCTCGACCGGTTTAAAGTGGTCAATGACTCGCTGGGTCACAGTTATGGAGATGCATTGCTTAAAGAAGTCGCTCAGCGTCTGATGACTTGTGTTCCGGAAGGGGCCACCGTTTCTCGCCAAGGTGGCGATGAGTTTACCATATTCCTTCCGAGCATCCGAGGGACGAACGATATTCTAAAAGTGGTCACTTGTATTGATGAAACCTTTACCCATTCATTTGAAGTACTCGAACATGAGATGTACATGAAGACCAGCATTGGAATTAGCCTGTTCCCGGAAAACGGGGAAACAGCAGAGATTCTTATTAAAAATGCGGATACCGCGATGTATATCGCAAAAGAACGTCCGGGTACGAGCTTCCACTTCTTTAGTGAAGAAATGGATATTCGCTCATTTGAATCCATCAAACTCGAAAATGACTTATATAAAGCCATCGAGCGCGATGAATTTTTGATTCATTATCAGCCCCAATTCAACTATAAAGACGGTAAGATCACTGGGGTAGAGGCCCTTCTTCGCTGGGATCATCCGGAACAGGGGTTGATTCCACCGGACCAATTTATTCCTCTTGCAGAAGAGACCGGCTTGATTGTCACGATTGGGGAATGGATTTTGCGCAAGGCATGCACGCAGATGAAAGACTGGCATGAAAGAGGGTTTGCGCTTGGCACGATGTCGGTCAACCTGTCGGTACATCAGTTCGAGCAGAAAAACCTATTTGAAATTATCCAGCAGATCCTCAAAGAAACAGAACTTGCCCCTTCGTACCTGGAACTTGAGCTGACAGAGAATCTGATTGTGAAGAACAAAGACCTGACGATGCAGACGATGAAAGAATTGAAAGCACTCGGCATCAAACTCGCCATCGATGATTTTGGTACGGGATACTCGTCTCTTGGGTACCTGCAAAACCTGCCGATTTCCAAACTAAAAATAGATAAATCCTTTATTGATCAGATGTTAGATGACCGGTCTGCCATCACCAATACGATCATTACACTGGGTCAAAACCTGAATCTTGAAGTCATTGCAGAAGGTGTAGAAACGAAAGAACAAGCCGACAATCTACTGGCTCAAAACTGTACGCTAATGCAGGGCTATTACTTTAGTACGCCGAAAGAAGCGGACGAAATCTTCAACCAATACGCGTAAATAAGGAGAAATCACAATGAAAGCAGCACGTCTTGTACTTGATCACTTGAAAAATAATGGTATTCAGCACATTTTCGGTATTCCAGCAGGCTCGGTCAATGCGTTTTTTGACGAGTTGACGCAAATGGAGGACATCACACCGATTGTCACGAAACATGAAGGGGCCGCAGGGTACATGGCAGCGGCCTACGCCAAGTATTCGAATCATTTAAGTGTCTGTATTGCTTGCAGCGGACCTGGGGGTACGAACCTGGTGACCGGTGCAGCCAACGCGATGCGCGAACATTTACCTGTCCTTTTTATCACTGGTGCAGTCCCGGTCAACACGATTGGTCTGAATGCCTCTCAAGAACTAGATGCTGAACCGATTTTCCGTCCGGTCACGAAATACAGCATGACGGTCAAAGACGTCAACAACGTGCGCGATGAAATTGTAAAAGCAACGCAAATCGCCCTCTCCGGAGTACCAGGACCGGTACACATCGCCATTCCGATTGATGTCCAGCACCAACAAGTGCCTGACGCTACCCTTCCAGCACCTGCGAAACGTGCACTCGTTGAACCAAACGCGATGGATGTCCGCCGCGTGGCAGAAGAATTGATTGAGCGGAAGACGGGGTATATCTTGGCGGGTCAAGGGATACGTTCCGCAGTCGATTCTATTGTAGAACTCGCAGAACTTCTGGACTGGCCAATAGTGACGACACCTCAAGCAAAAGGCTATATTCCGGAAGCACATCCGCAACTCGTCGGGGTTTACGGATTTGCCGGACACGAAGCAGCCTCTGAACTTGTTGCGTCTGATGAGCATGAGGTTGCCTTGATCATCGGGTCAAGTCTTGGAGAGACGGCAACAAATAACTACAATGCCAACATCACGAAGAATCGGTACACGATCCAGCTTGATTTTGACGCGTCTGTTTTCAACCGGAAATACGAAGTCGACATTGCGCTTCTTGGTGATATTTCACTTAGTATCCCTCAGCTTGTGGAAGAAGTCCGTGCTCTTAAAGGTACGGGGTATGCACAAAGTTATGCTGCGGCCCAAGAAGTTGCTGCGACAACGCTTGAATCACGAGAGTACACGACAAAGAACGTGCTTCTTTCCTTGCAGCAGATGTTGCCGACGTCCACTCGCTACACAGTGGATATTGGAGAATTCATGTCGTATGTCATTCACCACATGAGCGTTGTCGATTCAGAGAGCTATGAAATCAACGTCCATTTCGGGGCGATGGGAAGTGGAATCGGTTCAGCGATCGGTTCGAAGCTTGCTAATCCGGAACGTCCGGTCGTCTGTTTCACAGGAGATGGCTGCTTCTTCATGCACGGTATGGAACTTTTGACGGCAAAAGAACACAATTTGCCGATCTTGTTCGTCGTGATGAACAATGCTCGTCTTGGTATGGTGTATCACGGGCACAACCTTCAGTTCAAGCGGACTCATGCGTCGTTTGAGCAGGAGCCTGTCAACATCAGTGCGATGGCGGCTGCAATGGGACTCAAAACAGTGCGTGTCGACAGCATGGACGACCTGACAGAAGAAAACGTCAACGAGTTACTTGCTCACCAAGGTCCGACGGTGCTAGAAGTGTTCTTACAAGACAACAGCACACCACCAATGGGTGACCGCGTGAAATTCTTGTCGTCGTTCGGTAAATAACAAAGAAAAGTCATCAAAAGCAGGATTTCTCCTCGCTCTTGATGACTTTTTTAATGAACGGGGGTCGGGATAGCTGCAATCGCTTGGCGAAGCGCGCCAATGGTTTGTCCCTTAAAGGCATCCGGTACGGGTCTATCGTCAGCCGTCTGATAGACAAACTGGCTTCCAGTTGCGTCACTTATGTACCCCATGTTTACTAGCGCATTTCGCAGCCCTTCAGGTGCTGACGAGCTTCCGTTTTGCTCTGTGTAGTACGGCGTGGTAAAGACTCTCGCCACGCGGTCGCCGTCTCCAGAAAACACGACAAAGAAATCATCCGCGGATGTAAGGACCCACTTGCCTTTCGCAAACAAGGAAAGCTGCGCGCCTTCCAGTGCACACAGTGCTTCTAGATTCACACCATACAATTGATTCACAATTCGGCAGATATTCTGCCTCGTATAGCTTCCATCTAACTGCTCAAGGTACTCATCACACGCACTTCTTTGCGATTCATGCCCTTCTATAAGAAGCGGCACACGGTCGAGGTCAAAGCCAAAGATCTCGTGGACAATATGAAAAACTTCTGCGCTGCTGAGCGAGCTTCCGTATGCAGCTAAATACTGCTCGAGTTGTTGTGATTTTTTCACAAGGTCACCTTCTTTTAATAAAATGAGAACTGGTCTGTCAGGGGATGTTGAGTCCTGTTTTGACCGACCTAGTTCAAACCGGTTCTTGAATTACACGACTAATATCCCGCGCCATCCGCGGGAAGCATAATAGGAATCCGCTCCGTTGTGATAGGTAAATACGGTATTATATCGGCGATCCCCAAATAGTGCCCCGCCAAGAGCACGGATGTCATCCGGTGCAACGATCCAGCTAGACGTTTTCAAATCGAATTCTCCGAGCGTTTGTAGGTAGCGATACTGTTCTTCATTCAGGAGTTGCACACCCGTCTCCTGTGCCATTTCGACTGCCGAGGTCTCCGGCGGAAACTTTTTGCGCCCTTCGCGAGCCTCTTGATCGTAGCAGCAACTGCGGCGGCCTTTCGGACTTTCTTTGACACAATCATAGAAGTGATAGCTGTCGGTCCGTGAATCATATCCGACAACATCCGGCTCGCCTCCCGTCCGTTCCATTTCATGAAGACTCCAGACAGCTTCCGGATTTTCTTGAAGCCTGACGGCAACTGCTTCCCACGTTATTCCTTCATGGCGCTGCATGTTCTTCTTAAAGCGATTCTCTAATGTTTCTAGTAACTCTTGCTTCTCTTCTTCCGTTACTTGTTTTGTGCTCATGTATGTCCCTCCTTACCTATTTTTCGAACATTCCATCTACTTTTCATTATATAACAAAAGCAGCCCTCCGCGGAGAGCTGCTTTGTTACTGCATAATGATTTCAGAAAATGTGTATGGTAAGGACTTCGTCGTTTCGTTCTGGAGAAAAATTTGAATGTCCTCCGTGGCGATGTCCTATGGAATAATCTCTGTACCATCTATCAAAAACGCCTGATAAGATTCTTGTCGTCGTTGGTAGGACTGGATTTGTGCACAAAAAGGTCGACATATCCAAGAAGGACCATGCCGACCATTTTTATACGACTTCATGAAAGTTGCTTCGTAGCATAAATACAAAAATAGCGATGACGATTCCGGCTGAAATGAGAAACAGGTAGGGAATTGGTAAAACTTCCGCCCAGATGCCTCCGATAAATAATCCAATCGGCAGCGCAAGTTTCATGAACATCGAAGACGTTCCCGCAACGCGACCGAGCAAATGGTTCGGTGTGGATTCCTGACGGATGGCAAGATAGATAATATTGGTCATGACGGTCGTACAGGTCCGGACAGCAAGCAATAGACCGAGCTGCCACCACGAGTCTGCGAAGAAGAACAAGACAAGCGCACATGCATCGATCAAATGAAGCGCAATGAAGATCGTCCCGCGGTTCCATTTTTTTCGGAGCGGCTTGATGAGTTGTGCACCTAGCAGTCCCCCGACAGCTCCGATCGAATACATGAGTCCAAGCTGCTCTTGAGACTCTCCCAATACATCAATGACGTAAAAGACCAACACCCCAATAATCAGACTGGTCGCCAAGTTGATGAACAAGATGGCGATTGTCGGGATGAGAAGTTGAGCATTGCCGAATAGTTCGCGAAGCCCCTCCTTGATATCTTGAGCAATGGATTGCGGTTTCGGTCGTTCCGGTGTGGCTGTGGCATCTAAAAAGGTGCTCATCACCCAGACACAAAACAACGACAATGTATAGACAAACAGGAGTTGTTCATACGCCACAAGAAGAAGCAATGCCCCGGCTATAGAAGGTCCAATAATGGTGATGAGTGTATTCACAAATGAAAATTTTGCTTGAATATCTGTCATCTGCTCACGGTGAAAGAGTTGCGGGATGATGGCATGACTCGCGTTGCCAACGGTATATCCCACCGTGGATATGAAAAATCCGAGTATGTATAAATGCCAGAGCTCTACGTCTCCAGAGAAAATAATAAAGGTCATGAGACAGGACAAGATGAATTTAATCAGTCCCCCATAGCGAATCATCACATTACGGTTGATGCGGTCGACAAACACACCGGCAAGCACTCCGAGTAGAACATTCGGAAGAAAGTCCATAATACGCATCGTACTCATCGCAAGCGCTGATTGAGACAATTCATAGATAATAAGAGGCAATACAAACGTGTAGACGACGGTTCCAAATGTCGAGAGAATGGTAATGAAGTAAAGAAGAAGGAAATTTCGGTTTGCAAATAATGTCATGAGGCACCCCCTGAACTAGTGTAAACTACTAGAAATAAAATATTTAGAGGATGTGTGGGAATTTTGGAAAAATTGAAGAAACAACTAGATGCGTATTTTCAGGGGTGGCACGAGGGATGTAAAAAACAGGACGGGGAAATCATTCGTTCATTTTTATCAAATGACTTTGTTGGGTACTGGCCCACTCTTCGATTCTTGAGCCAACTCCTAATTTCCATTCGTATGACTTACAGGACGTCGTCGAACAGATGGTTGGCAGCAAACGCCACTTCACGATACGGGATGACGCGCGTAAACGGTGTGATGTGCGTATAGCTTGGAGGTCATGTAGCAATAAAGCTTTCATAAACTACCTCCTTGTGAGTTTCTACTATAGGAAGAATACGCCTGTCGCTCAGCTCTTACAAGTAATCGAACTTCTTTCTTTACAACGTCCATAAAAAACCCCACTGCAGCATAGGGGGTCTTAAAGCTGCAGTGGGTGGGTGCCCTTATTTATAGAACGTCTTCATTTTCTCAAACATCTCCGCAGTCTCTTCTGCTGACTTGCGGATGATGAACATGCTACCTTTGAATTCTTTATTAATTGCTTCTTCTACCTCTGGGTGCTGATACAGTTCAACAATCTTCAAGTAGTTCTCATTGTCCGCTTCATCTGCACGAGATGCGATGATGTTGATATACGGTTCAATCGACTCAGATTCTGTATCTTCGTAAACGACGGCATCTTCAGCAGGCGTCAGACCTGCTTGCACGGCCACCCCATTGTTGATGAGGGCAATGGCCACGTCCGGAAGAACACGTGCCGTCTGTTGTGGTTCCATTGCGACAAATTCAAGCTCTAATGGGTTCGACGTGATTTTGTCTAAGTCCCCAGTGATGCCAAAATCGTCAGCCAGTTCAATCACACCTGCTTCTTGTAAAAGGTTTAGTGCGCGTGGAAGTGTGGATGCATCATTTGGAATCGCCACTTGATCACCTTTTTGCAGTTCATCTAGTGACTCGATTTTATCGGAATACACACCAAGCGGCGCAAATACTGTTGTACCGACAGGAGCTAGGTCTTCACCAGACTCTGCAACAAAGTTCGAGAAGAATGAAATTGTCTGGAAAGCGTTCAAATCAATATCTCCAGCTGCAAGTGCTTTATTTGGCATGATGTAATCCGTGAATTCCACCACTTCCAAATTAATACCTTCTTCTTTCGCAAGTTCCACAATAACTGGCCATTGCGGGCTGTCTGCACCATTTACCCCAATTTTAATCGTTTCTTCTGAACCATCGGCTGCTGAGTTACCATCGGCTGAGTTACATGCTGCAAGTGTTAGAGCAGCAGTTGCAGCAAGAGCTGCGAGTTTAAGTCGTTTCATGAATGTAGTCTCCTATCGTCTCATAATTTTTTTTGATAATGTATTGCCAAGCCATTGGGCGAGTTGCACAAGAATAATCAAGATAATTACTGTCACGACCATGACGCTCGTATCGAAGCGCTGATAACCGTATGTAATCGCAATATGACCGAGACCGCCACCACCGACATACCCAGCAACTGCTGAGAAATCGATTAAGCTGACTGTCACAAACGTCAGACCTAGAATCAGAGGTCCGAGCGCTTCCGGAATCAAAACGGTAAAGACGATTTGGAACGGGCTGGCTCCCATAGCTTTGGCTGCTTCAATTACACCAGGGTCAATGCTCATCAAGTTTTGTTCAACAATCCGTGCCACACTGAACGTTGCCATGATGGCCATTGGGAACACGGCAGCTCCAACCCCAATCGTTGTTCCCATCACGATTCGCGTTACAGGCATTAAGAAAACCAAGAACACGATGAACGGAATCGGTCGGATGACGTTTATCAGCAAGTTGAGAAGGCCATATAAAAAGCGGTTCTCTAAAATATTGCCCTGGCGGGAAACGAATAGTGCGAGTCCGACTAAAACGCCTAAAATCGAGCCTAGGATGAGGGTCAGGATGACCATCATAATCGTCTCGCCGGTCGCTTCTATGATGCGTTGGTAAAATGTACTCCACTCAACTTTCATGGATAATCACCTCCTTGATGTCGACGACTTGTTGAAGTTCTTGAATGGCATTCTTAATGTCTTCTACCTCCCCTTTAAAGGACACTACCAAATTGCCCAGTAGCTGATTTTGAATCTCGCGAACCGCTCCGTACACAACATTGAAATGCACATTGTGCTGTTGGGTGATCTTCGATAACAGCGGCTGACTCGTGGCACTTCCCGTAAAGGTGACTTGGTAGATATGCTGGTCACCAGCAGCGTGCCATTCTTTCAATAGACTTTGAGAGGGCAAGTCTTTATTCACCGATTGAATGAAACGCTTTGTTGTCGGGTGTGACGGGTTTGTGAAGACATCGAATACTTCGCCGTGCTCGATGACGTGCCCATTCTCCATAATGGCAACGCGGTTACAAATGGTGGAGATGACGTTCATCTCGTGTGTGATGAGGAGAACGGTGATGCCAAACTCTTGATTGACGCGCTTTAAAAGCTTCAAGATATCTTCCGTCGTTTCCGGATCAAGTGCTGAAGTGGCTTCGTCACAAATCAGAATCTCTGGGTTCGTCGCAAGAGCCCTAGCGATCCCAACACGCTGCTTCTGTCCTCCCGAAAGTTGCTCGGGGTAGTTATCTACTTTATCTGAGAGGCCAACGAATTCCAGCAACTCTTTGGTGCGCCGCGTGATTTCCGCTTTCGGCGTTCCCTCAAGCTTCAGCGGGTAGGCTACGTTTCCTGCGACAGTGCGGGAAGTGAACAAATTAAAGTTCTGGAAGATCATCCCGATACGTCGGCGTTGCAAGCGAAGTTGTTTGGCTTTAAGCGATGTGATGTCGGTGTCATTGATTTTGATAACACCACTTGTTGGCTTTTCAAGAAGGTTCACTAAGCGAAGAAGCGTACTCTTTCCGGCTCCGCTAAACCCGATGATGCCGAAGATGTCGCCTTTTTGGACATCGAGTGTGACATTCTGAACTGCGTGCACATCACGCTTTCCGACTTTGAATGTCTTGGATACGTTTTGGAATGTAATCATGGTGGACTTCCCTACTTTCTGACTAGAGTGCATAAAAAAAGACCTTCATCTCTTAAGAACATAAGAAATGAAAGCCATGAAAAAACGCCTCTCATTCTTATCTCTCAAGTGATGGACACTTGCAGGATTTGGCACTGACGCTTTTGCGCTTTGCCGAGACTTCACAGGGCCTGTCCCTCTGTCTCTCGTGATAAGAATTGGTGATATGTAGTTTTGAATTTAGTTCGTCTTGCTAACTGTTTCACAGTCTAAAGCATCAAAGTTTTCTCGTCAATAGTAATTTTACTAATTTTTTTAGTAGTCTGACTATGTAAGCGGTTGCTTTGTTGGTACGACGCGGATAGTTTTTTATTAGTTTTATTAAAAATTCTTTAAAAAGCATTATTTTGATTTCCTAGAAATGAACAAGCTATCCAATAAAAAAAGCTTCCTTTCTAAATACAGAAACGAGGCTCGTCTCATGTAAGCACGTTTGATTTGTATTTTGTAAGCAATTGCTGTGGGATATGGCAGTAATCATCCGGACAGCGAGCAAGACGGTCTTGGTGTTCTTCTGCACTTCGTACATAATTGGTAAGCGGCAGAACTTCTACAGCAATTCGGTCCTCATCTTCACGTTTCTTGATGAACGCCTTGGCCTGCTCTACATGTTTTGGGTCTATACTATACACCCCAGTTCGATACTTCTCCCCGACGTCTTCTCCTTGTTTGTTGATACTGTATGGATCGATGATTTCAAAAAGATAGCCCATCAACTCGTCGACAGATACCACATCTGGATGAAAAGTCGTTTTTACACATTCCGCATATCCGTCATATTCCCCGTCTAACGTTTGAGAAGTTCCATTTGCTCTTCCCGCTTCAGTCGAGACAATCCCTGGCAACGTCTTCACAAATGCCTGCACGCCCCATAGGCATCCCCCTGCTAAATAAATCGTCTGCATGCAAAATCTCCCCTTGTACTTAAAATTAAATAAAGACCGAAATCGATCGAAATCAATTCAGGTCTGTAGATGAAGTGTATTTAAAAAAATCCTTTTAAGTTCTGTTGAGTCTGATGTTGCTTATCTCAATAAAGTAGCAAATAAGATTCATCAGAACCAAAATTATACTTTTCCATCTCTAATTACAGCCTTAATCAAATTGGAAGTTAACCTTTGATTCGTATTAACTGCTTCTATAGCTCTCAAAGCAATTTGTTTATTGATTTTAAACTCTTCTAACGAAAGGCTCTTTTCTACTAAACGATATTCTTTTGAGTCTAAAGATAGTCTAGTCAAACATTTTCCCTCCAATTCAATAAAATGAATTTGCTTAATTTAAGTATACTTTATTATCTCATATTTTGTGCTTAAATGAACGTAAGTTGCAGCAGTATCTTCCACTTTCAAATTGGTATTTTTCTGACAAACCATCTAGAGTCTTTCCCCTCGAAGTCGAACTCGATAACGGAACATCCGTCAAAATGACTGCAAACGGAACGGTCCAAATAGCTACAAAAAATTAAATGGTTTTCAGGTTTCCTATGACTAAAAACCGATTTTCCCTGTGTTACGTAAGCTTTTACATTGACGTCACATTTCCTTTACATTCAGTTGATATCGTTGCCGTGTACCAAACAAAAGGAGGAAATGTGTATGAAAAAACAGCTTGTAACAGCCGCTTTGGTGGGAGGACTTGTCGTATCCGGGATCAGTGTCAATGTGACAATGGATCACGCAGAAGCACGGAATGATAACGCTCATAATGGGAAAGTCAAAAATGTAATTTATATGATTCCTGACGGCTACAGTGCCGCCTATGCAACGAACTACCGTTGGTTCAAAGGCGAAGACTCTTCTTTTGATCCGTATGTAAAAGGTCTAATCAAAACCTATTCAGCAGATACAGAAGTGACGGACTCAGCTGCTGCTGGGACGGCGATGGCAACAGGTGTAAAAACGAATAACGGGATGGTCGGTGTTACACCCGATGGCAAAGAAGTCGACTCTATCTTAGATGCGGCAGAAGCTGCGAAGAAATCTACAGGACTAGTTGCCACTTCTACAATCACACACGCGACGCCAGCTGTGTTCGGCGCAAGTGTCGCATCACGCGGCGATGAATCGTCGATTGCCCCGCAATATTTTGAGAACGATGTGGACGTGCTCCTCGGAGGAGGCCGTGACTACTTCGTTTCACTAGAAGAAGGTGGTAAACAACCTGCCGGAAACTTAGTGGAAGCTGCTCAGAATGATGGCTATGAGTATGTGACCTCTCGTGAAGAGTTACTAAAAGCGAAGAGTGGAAAACTACTCGGTTTATTTGCAGACGACGCAATGGCTCCTGAACTGGAGCGCGGTGAAACGCATCAGCCAAGTCTGGCCGAGATGACGGATGTCGCAATCCAAGCATTGAAAAAAGACAAAGACGGTTTCTTCTTAATGATAGAAGGCTCACAAATTGACTGGGCGGGTCATGCACATGATGCAGCTTGGGCGATGACAGACTCCCAAGCATTCGATGAAGCTGTTGCTGCTGCTCTTGAATTTGCGAAAAAAGATGGCAATACACTTGTCGTCGTTGCAGGGGATCATGAAACAGGCGGCATGTCCGTTGGTTCGAACAGTGTGTACGATGTAAAAACGGAAGTACTTCATGACGTTACAGCTACTGGTGACTTTATGGCTGCTCAGTTAAATGAAACGCGTAACAATGTGGAGGAAGTCGTAGAAGCGCACACAGGGTTTGATTTAACCGCTGAAGAAATTGAAGCCATTGCTTCTGCCGAAAATCCTGCACGTGCTATCAACACAGTTGTCAGCGACCGCGCGTTGATCGGCTGGACAACAGGTGCACACACCGGGACGGATCTTCCAATCTACGCATATGGCCCTCAATCTGACTTGTTCACAGGTCTTTTGGACAACACAGATATTCCAAAACATATGGCGAAAGCAATGAAAATAAAGTTCGGCAATTAAGTTTCGTACCTAGAGCAGCCTCACTTTTGTGGGGTTGTTTTTGTTTTAGTAGACAAACCAGATTTTGTGTTGTATACTAGGTTTAATAAGTTCATGAAGTACAACACATTTAATTCACCTATTACAAAAAGTATCTGTGTATTATTTCCGTACTTTTTGTAATACGTGAATTTTTTTATTGCAGAAAAATGATCTTATTAATAATTTATAATGGAGGTCATTTATATGACACAAGGTACAGTAAAATGGTTTAACGCAGAAAAAGGTTTCGGATTCATCGAAGTTGAAGGCGGAGCAGACGTATTCGCTCACTTCTCAGCAATCCAAGGTGAAGGATTCAAATCTTTAGACGAAGGTCAAAAAGTTGAATTCAACATCGAAGAAGGTCAACGCGGACCACAAGCTACAAACATCGTAAAACTTTAATTTTATGATTCGAAAAGCATCCCTCTGGGGTGCTTTTTTTGTTGTGTCAGGGTGGGGTGGGGGCTGGGTGGATGTTTAGTTTTAGACAAATGGTTTCCATAATACGAGGAATGTTCTAATGACTTAAATTAATGTACGAATCACTGAAATTAATGTACGAATCAGCCAATTTAATGTACGAATCAGCCAATTTAATGTACGAATCACGAACAGAAATACCAGAATCTCGACGATTACTCTTTAAACCATCACCATCATTCCGCGAATCCACCTCCCTCTTCCCCATTCCACAAAAAACATCTTCTTTTTCAGCGATTTCTGCTACACTAGGACTATTCAAATTTGATCCTGGAACACCCACCATGAAAGGAAGAACCCAATGATCCGACAAGCCACCCCGTCTGACTTAGAAGCTATCTTAACTATTTACAACGATGCCATTGTCAACACCACTGCCGTCTATTCCTACCACGCGCAAACACTCGAGGACCGCAAAGTCTGGTTTGTTCAAAAACAAACCGACGGGTATCCTGTCATTGTCTATGAAGTCGAAGGAAATGTCGCGGGCTTTGCCACATTTGGTCCTTTCCGGGCGTGGCCAGCATATAAATATTCGATTGAACACTCGGTGTATGTCAGCTCCGACTTCCGGAAGCGAGGCATTGGTCGTGCGCTTCTTCAAGAGCTGATTCGTCTAGCGAGAGCGGACGAATACAAAACTCTTGTGGCCGGCATCGATGCGACCAATGAACAGAGCATCCTGCTCCACAAAAATCTAGGCTTCACCCATTCAGGTACAATCCGAAACGCCGGATATAAGTTCGAACGCTGGCTCGACCTCGCTTTTTATCAACTTGATTTAGAAGGGCCGAAGAATCCGGAAGAAGGATGACGAAATACTTGAACAACTAATAGGAAAACATACTATGAGTTTAGCTACCTACATCGGCCGCAATCATCCATTACGGAGGGCCGAAGAAGTGCCTGAACAGGGCGGGCAACACAGCCAAACGGGTCTGGTACAACCCACAAACGGCGCGCACAAAAAAGCCATGAACCTATCTGTTCATGGCCTCACCAATCATCGCTGTTCTGTGGAAGCTTATAAAACTTTATATCAAGAAGCCCATCTCGATACGCACTTCTTTATTCTGCACATCTGTATTGGTATAAGACATTGTGTTGAACCCAATAAGCTCAAATCCGTTCTTCAAGTAAAATTGAATGGCCGGGTAATTGGACGTCTGGGTCTCGAGCGTGAGTGCGCGTGCCCCCAGTTCGTGCGCTCTTTCTTTAGCCCGTTCAATCAGTCGAGAACCCAGTCCCTGCTTACTGTACGCAGCATCTACATACAAATCATGAATCAACAGCGTCTTATTCCATTCCATGTACTGAATAGTAAGAATCGCCGCTTCTTTCCCGTCTATTTCTGCAACGTATACTTCTGAACCTTCTTTGTAGGATTCAAAAATCTCTTCTACTAGATGCTTCACAAAAGGCTCTTCTCGGACAGCTTCTGTTAACGACATCGTCCATCAGCTAGCTTCTTTCTTCACTTTCACATCATAGTACCGGTCGGTCGAATATGTGTAGAGCACTTTTTTTCCTGCTGGATAGTCTTCTAGATGAATCTGACGAATTATCATGTGTTCTTATCCCCTTACATTTCTTTTGGCGCGGTCATCCCTAAAAGACGCAGCCCTTCACTTAACACAATCTGTACCGCCTTGACCACATCCAGGCGCGCATGTTTGTGAGTGGCGTCATCCAGAATGCGGACAGACCCGTAATATTTATTAAACGCGCGTGACAACTCTAGTAGATACTTCGCAATTTGGGACGGATCATAGCTTTCGTACGCCCGTCTGATTGCTTCCGGAAACTCCCCTAAGAGCTTGATGGTCGCCCACGCTTCCGCGTCCACAAATGACTGACTGGATTGCCCTTCTGCGTACGCTCCTTTTTTCAATAACGTCGAAGCTCGTGCATGCGAGTATTGCACGTAAGGTCCCGTCTCCCCTTCGACTTTCAGCATGTCTTCAAGCGAAAATTCAATATCATTCATACGGAAGTTTTTTAAATCATGGAACAAGACAGCCCCTACGCCCACTTGGCGTGCCACTACTTCCGAATCGCGAAGGGTCGGGTTCTTCTCGGCAATATTTTTCTCAGCTAGCGCGATGGCGTCGTTCAAGACGTCTTCAAGCAGCACGACTTTTCCTTTTCGTGTCGACATCTTCTTGCCGTTTTGAAGCATCATACCAAACGGTACATGGGTCATCCCTTCGTGCCATGTGTAGCCCATCTTTTCAATCACCCGGAAAACTTGCTTAAAGTGAAGCGTCTGCTCATTCCCAACCACATACAGTGACTTAACAAAAGCGTACGTCTTCTGACGGTAAAGGGCGGCCGCAAGATCCCGCGTCGCATACAGGGTGGTTCCGTCCTTCTTCTTGATCAGGCAAGGCGGCACATCGTCTCCCACCTGCACGACCTGTGCACCCTCCGACGCCTCTAGCAGATTCTTTTCTTCCAATAGCTGAACGACACGGTCCATCTTGTCGTTGTAAAAGGCTTCCCCGTTTGTGGAATCAAAGCGAATCGACATCAATTCATAAATCTTTGAAAACTCCTGCAGAGACTCTTCTCGGAACCATGTCCACAAGCTGCGCGCTTCCGCGTTTCCTTCTTCAAGTTTCTTAAACCAAAGGCGTGCTTCATCATTGAGCGACTCGTCCTGCTCGGCCTCTTCATGGAACCGCACATAAAGTTTCAACAACTCCTGAATCGGACGCTGTTTCACATCTTGTTCCTTGCCCCACAACCGGTAGGCCACCATGAGTTTGCCGAACTGCGTGCCCCAGTCTCCTAAGTGATTAATCCGGACAGCGGTGTAACCGCACTTTTCCATAATGTAAGCGAGCGAATTGCCGATAACCGTTGACCGTAGATGTCCCATCGAAAACGGCTTGGCAATGTTTGGGGATGAGAAGTCGATGGTGACGGCTTCTTGGTTCCCGATGGCCAAATCACCATAATGAGCTTGCTTCGTCAGGACCTCTTTCAAAATGTGTGCTGCAACGAGTTCCTTATTGAAAAATACATTGACGTAGCCACTCACTGCTTCCGCACGGTCGATGAGAGGTACATCCACTAGCTTACTCACAATGTTCTCCGCAATCGTCTGCGGTGACTGGCGATACACTTTCGCTAGTTCAAAGCATGGCAATGCCAAGTCACCCATTTCTGCGTATTTTGGCGGACTGATGCGCGCAAGCACGTCCTCCATACTCCAGTGTTCTTTCACTTGCTCCTGTATGGCTATCGCCACAATCTCTTTGATTTCCATCTGCTTTCCCTCCATAGAAAAAACCCCCGCCTCTTTTCGTTATGAAAAGAGACGGGAGTTTGAATTCACCCGCGGTACCACTCTACTTGTCTGTTCGACCCCTCTGGTTGGTAACGAGGAGCTTCCCCGGCGTTCCCTACTCGTCTTCAGGAACGCATCTACAAAGTGCGTTTCATCTCGTGTGTTCGACCCGGCTTCCACCACTTCCGGATTCGCTTGCTCCCCGCACTAGATTACTCTCTTTGTCGTCGACGTTGTTTTGTATTTCTGTTTAGTATAGCCAATTGATTGGAAAATACAAGCTCTTTTTTGAGATTCCGGAAGTGGTCTGAAAGAAAATCCAATAAAATGCTCTATTTTCACGTATAATGAATCATATTGACATATGTACGGAACTGAATGTGGAAACGATTCTAACCTATGACGAAAAACTTAAAAATGAGGGATTCTATGACAACAAACAAATTTACAGACTTTCCAATCAGCGATGACATCCGCCGCGCCTTAACCATTTTGAAATACGACACACCGACCGAAGTTCAACAAAAAGTTCTACCACTTGCTTATGAAAGCCTAGACCTGGTCGTGAAATCTCAGACCGGAAGCGGAAAGACAGCAGCATTCGGTATTCCCATTGCGGACCAGCTGGAGTGGGAAGAGAAAAAGCCGCAAGTGTTGATTTTGACGCCGACACGCGAGCTAGCTGTACAGGTTCGTGAAGACATCACAAACATCGGCCGCTTCAAGCGTGTGAAAGCTGTGGCATTATACGGGAAAGAGCCGTTTTCGAAACAACGTGAAGAATTAAAACAGAAGACACATGTGGTCGTTGGAACACCAGGTCGCGTTTTGGATCACATCGAACGTGGCACGCTCGACTTAGAGAAAATCACGCACTTAATTATCGACGAGGCAGATGAAATGCTGAACCGAGGCTTTATCGAGCAAGTCGAAGACATCATTCGTGAAGTACCGGACAACCGCGTCACGATGGTGTTCTCCGCTACGCTTCCGAAAGATATTGAGAGCTTATGCCACGCGTACATGAAAGACCCAACGTATATTGAAATTGAGTCGACTGGTGTGACGGCAAGTACGATTGAGCACGCCTTGATTGAAGTGAAAGAAGAAGACAAGATTGCGCTTCTTAAAGATATTACGGTTATCGAGAATCCGAATAGCTGCTTGATTTTCTGCCGCACGAAAGAAAATGTAGATAGCGTCTATAGTGAACTCGAAGAAGCTGGGTATCCGGTTGAGAAGCTTCACGGAGGCATCGTCCAAGAAGACCGCTTTTCTGTCATGGAAGGCTTTAAACTTGGAAACTTCCGTTACCTTGTCGCAACAGATGTTGCTGCGCGCGGAATTGATATCGACAACGTCAACTTGGTCATCAACTATGACGTGCCGATGGAAAAAGAAAGCTATGTTCACCGTACGGGTCGTACAGGTCGTGCTGGAGCTGCAGGAAAAGCAATCATGTTTGCGACGCCGTATGAAACGAAATTCGTGCGCTCGATTGAACGCTATATCGGCTTC
The DNA here is from genome assembly GCF_042649045.1 of Chryseomicrobium palamuruense. Classification (NCBI taxonomy): domain Bacteria; kingdom Bacillati; phylum Bacillota; class Bacilli; order Caryophanales; family Caryophanaceae; genus Chryseomicrobium; species Chryseomicrobium palamuruense. The sequence continues at coordinate 316,591 of NZ_JBHSEF010000023.1, forward strand.
GAGTTACCGAAAACGGAAGCTCCTGACCCAGGTGACGTGGCACGTGCCCGTCGTGACTTTGACGAGAAGCTCGCAAGCCGCCGTGTGGTTCGTAACAACAAAACAGCCCGCATCAACCAAGACATCATGAAGCTCCATTTCAGTGGCGGGAAAAAGAAAAAGATTCGCGCTGTTGACCTGGTCGGTACGATTGCTAACATTCCAGGAGTATCTGCAGAAGATATTGGCATCATTACGGTTCAAGATCAAATGTCCTATGTCGACATCCTGAATGGCAAAGGTTCCCTTGTGCTGCAAGCGATGGAGAACACGACGGTTAAAGGGAAGAAATTAAAAGTGAGTAAAGCGCTGAAATAAGAGTCTGTCCCCTTCACGGTAAGTGAGGGGGATTTTTATAAAGGAAAAGGAATGGAGGCGATTTTTTGAGAACCATTACGTTGTCCAACGGAAAAACAGTAGAAGTCGAGTGCTTGAGCTGTGCCTTAACGAGCGGTTTAATAGAACCAGATGGTGGTATCGTAGTGGAGACAGAGCACTTTCATGCACATCAAGATGTGGCCTATCCAATCAAAGGCTTGATCATCTTAGCCTCCAAACGACATGTCACCTGCCTAGATGAATTAACGGAAATGGAAAAACTAGATTACATACATGTTCTCTCCAAAATTCGAAAAGCACAAAGAGATGTCTTAGGTATTGAACATGTGTACTATTTCTATAATGAAGACACCACTCACCACTTCCATACGTGGATGGTCCCCCGATATGACTGGATGTATGTATTTGGGCGATCCATTGAGTCGGTGCGTCCGGTACTTCTTCACGCCCGAAAGGAAATGAATGATGCGAAGAATTTGGAAGACGTGATGGGGGCTCTCTCACTCTTAACTGACGAGTTGAATACGTAGGGGATAGAATTTTTCTAGAGAAAGGAAGTGGATATGAATATGCAGGATGTTCTTGTAAATAAAATCTCTACAATTGAACGGTGCGTGAAGCGCATCCATCAAGAATATAATCATACTCCCGAAAACCTAATAGACCTTACGAAGCAAGATAGTATTGTTATGAACATCCAACGTGCATATGAAGCCACCATCGATTTATCTGTGCATATGATTAGCGAACGAAAACTGGGTTTTCCAAAGTTGCGCATGGATGCATTCAGTTTGTTGTACGAAGATGGGATTATCGATGCAAAATTGGCTACGTCGTTGCTCCGTATAGGAGAGTTTCTCAGCACAGCCTTAAAGAAAGATACAGTCGAAGAAATCGATATTTTGGAGTCGATCCTAACTGATGATATTGATGCCTTTTTAAAATTCACTCTCCTTATCAACTACCGATTCGCTTCATCATTTAGCTACTGATGCTCTTCCTATCCCCTTAGCAAAACGAAAGAATTTTTGTAGAAACAAAAGAATTTTACCGTTTTTTAGCAAATTTTACAAAGAACGATAATCACGGTGATAGAAAGGTTGCGACATAGTGGAAACCAAGCAAGCATTTTTAGACGATTTTAATGCTCATTTGTAGGAACAATATAAGGCGACTTCGTATGCGGTATGGATGGCCGAGACGACTGGAGACGAAGAATGGGCGAACAAATTCGCCGAAGAAGAAACGAAATTCAAACTCTTGCTTTCTTCAAAAGAAAAGTATGACAAAGGGCAACAGTTTTTAGCTGCAGGAGAAGGAAGTGAATTGGAGAAGCGTCAGCTGGAGCTCTTGGTGAATGAAATGAAAAGCAATCAACTTCCGGAAGAGGTTATTGCGGACCTGGCCAAACGCGGTGCAGATCTCAACTGCAGCGCCACATCGAGACCAAGATTTCACCTGATTTCTTTACCCCGGAAGCTGGCGACATGCACATCAACGATTTCTTCAAACCCGCCGCTCTTTACGACTGGAATGAGAAGATTGAGCGCATCACGGGTGAGAAGCTGAATCCGAAGCACTTTGTGGAGATGTATTGTACAAAATAAATAAGATAGCGTGGCCTTTTAAAGGCTGCGCTATTTTTCTATATGATTTAAAACTTTTCATCGCTTTTTGACACACAACCAGTTTAAATTCGTCTAATAAGCAAAGACATGCATCGGAGGAACTTATATGCCGAATGAGCGAGAGACGCTCTCAGAATGGTTTTATCTTTACAGCCAAGACGTATTCAATTTTTTAGTGTACTATTCCGGTACTCTCGATGTAGAGGATCTGGTTCAGGAAGTGTTCATCAAAGCTGCGAAAGGATTAGACTCTTATCAGAGCCAGGCGTCTCCGAAAACGTGGCTTTTTAGCATCGCACGTAATCTAGCGATTGATAAGGGACGAAGGAAAGAAACGAAAATGAGCCGGTCGAATCAGCCTTTTGAAGAGAGTACATCGAACCGGAAAACGGGTGAGTCTCCAGAACAAATACTCATCGGACATGAAGAGAAACAGGAACTCTATCGTGTCATCAACCAGCAAAAGAAAAAGTACCGGGACGTTTTAATTTTGCGAGGCATTCAAGGATTGACTGTCAGTGAAACGGCACAAATATTAGGGTGGAAAGAAACCGCTGTCCGGACCAACTATCACCGAGCTATCAAGGCACTGCAAAATGAACCGAACTGGAGGGAATCGTATGAAGGATAATCAAAAACAGGCTGAGGAACAATTGCATGACTTCCCTTCTTTCCGCATGAGTGAGTCAACGCAAGATCATCTTCATCAACAACTAATGAATTCTCTTAAAGATGCTGAGATGCAATCAAAGCGAAATCGAATGCTCATGAACAAAGTAAGAATCGGACTTCTCACAGCTGCCGCCCTTCTTATTTTCAGCATCCTATCGGTGAACCTTCTAAACACCAATTTCAATTCTGGCAATGAAGAGAACCCCGTCCCGATTGACCAGGAAGTGGAGCCGGAAGATGACTCGGAAGTTGATTCGGAAATAGTGCCGCAGCCTGACGATAGTGCGAACGAAAACTTATTTAATCCAGTCCAGCTCGAACAACAAGCAAACGAAATTCTCCAAGCTATCCATAACCGAGATATGGATGTACTCGCAAGTCACGTGCATCCAGAGGAAAGCTTACTGATGTCCCCTTACTATTCCGTCATGGACCACACTGTACGGTTTGAAAAGGACGACATCGCGGCACTAATGGAAGATACCACCGAGTATTTATGGGGCTATGGCGAAGCAAATACCGAAATTCGCCTGACACCAAGCGCCTATTGGGAGAATCACTTACAAGTCGAACGATTTTTCACACCGGATGAAGTTTTCGTAGACCAACAAAATGAACAAGTGGAGACTGGCAACTACCTTCAAACCGTCTTTCCCGACGCCAAAATCGTCGAGTATTATCATGCAGGTACCGAGCAGTACAGTAATTTAGACTGGAGAAGTCTAAGCCTGGTCTTCGAACAAGCCGCGAACAATGAATGGAAACTTGTAGCGATCATTAACAATCTTTTCACGCCTTAACTTATAAAGTTCACATAAAACAAGCCACCAAACTAGGAATTCGACTAGTTCGCTGGCTTGTTTATGCTTTGCATGGGATAAGAATAGAAGCTAATCTTCATACGAGAAGTTGTAATTTCTATATAATATCCAAAGGCATTTTTCGAGTCGGGTAAGGAAATACCTCATCAAGTCTATTTAAATCCTCTTTTGTTAATTCGATCATAGCAGCTTTCGCATTTGCTCGTACATGTTCTTCTTGAACTGCTTTTGGAATAGCTAGACAATCGTTCGAACGGATTGTCCAAGCGAGGACGATTTGTAAGGGTTGTACAGCGTATTTTTCGGCAATCTCTTTAATGGTTGGATCCGTTAACAATTGTTGTCTTAATGATCCTCCTTGGGCGAGCGGGCTATAAGCCATGATAGGCATGTGATGTTCTCGCTGCCATGGGAAGAGATCATAATCGATACCCCTTGAACCAAGATGATATAACACTTGATTCGTCATACAATCTTTTCCGTTCGTGGTGTTCCATAACTCTTTCATATCATCGGTATCAAAATTGGAGACTCCCCACCTTGCTATTTTTCCTTCCTTGCGAAGCTTTTCCATTCCTTCAATGGTTTCTGCTAATGGCACACGTCCTCGCCAGTGTAAAAGGTACAAGTCAAGATGATCGGTTCCCAACCTTTTAAGACTGTCTTCACACGCTTTGGCAATCTTATCTAATCCTGCATGATGAGGATACACCTTTGATACTAAAAAGACGTCATCTCTACGTCCTTTAATCGCTTCACCTACTAAGCGTTCAGAATCGCCATCCCCATACATTTCCGCGGTATCGATTACTTTCATTCCTAATTCAATTCCGAGTTGTAACGCTTTGATTTCCTTTTCTCTCATTTGAGGATTTTCTCCCATGTACCAAGTTCCTTGTCCTATTCTTGGCAGACAAGTTCCATCAGGCAATGTAACTACACGACTTTCAAGGGAATTTTTTATGTTTGTTACTAGATTTTCGTTCGACCTGTTGCTTGGTAGGGTGGTAACCTTCGGTTCAACATTCATTTAGGCATTATACTAAGTGAGCTCCACCAGCAACAAGAACAGCCGTCCCAGTAGTAAACCCATTTTTTGCAAGGTATACATAGGTTTCAGCTAGGTCTTCCGGCTGTGCAATCCGTCCAACAGGAAGCTCTTGTGCAATCCCATTGAACAGGGCTTGCCTCTGATCCTCTGACATTCCGGCATAGATTGGCGTGTCTACAATTCCAGGTGAAACCACGTTGACTCTAATAGGGGCCAGGTCTATGGAAAGTCCACGAACCAATCCTTCAATGGCTGAATTGATTGCCGCTAACGTAGTAGCGCCTTGAGGAGGACGAACGCCATATACACCAGAGGTTAGGGTGATTGAGCTCTCATTGTTTAAATAGGGAAGTGCTGAATGGACAGTAATATATTGCCCCCAGAACTTACTATCAAACGCCTCTTTCGCACTTGCCACAGGCAGTTCACTAAAGTGCCCCATTGTACCTTCACCTGCTGTTACGACAAGGTGGTCAAGTTTTCCAACCTCACTGAAAAATTCTGCTACTTTTTCTTCGCTACGAAAATCGATTTCAATGGCTTCTACATTGCCACCAAGAACTTGTTTTGCTTCATTTAATTTGGAAACAGAACGGCTGGCAATAATCACTTGCGCAGATTGATCTAGAAACGCTTGAGCAGTTGCTAAACCAATACCAGAAGTACCCCCTAAGACAACGACTCGTTTACCATTTAATGACATAGCAAAACCCTTCTTTCTCTAAACCTTTTTTGTATTACTCATTCATTATGAAATTTATTCGAAAACGAAACTATTCAGTAGTTATTATTTAGCCAATAATTTTAAGGATTCACGATTAAAGGCAGGAATATCATCCGGTACACGGCTTGTTACAATATTATTGCTTATCACTACTTCTTGATCTTTGTAGTTAGCACCTGCATTTTTGAGATCATTCCTTATTGATTTGAAACCTGTTATATCGACGCCTTTTAATAGATCTGTATCAATTAATACTTGTGGGCCATGGCAAATGGCAAAAACAGGTTTCCCTTCTTGTATAAATACTTTTGCGAATTCACCAAAACGGTCATCTTCCCGTAAGACGACCTCTTCATTCTACTGCTTGTTTTCTTCACTGTGAAGAGTGCACTTTTTTGTAACGAGGTTACCCACAGGTTACAATGGATTCAAATAAGAGAACTGATGGAAGATGGAATCGTTCATCGCGAGGTGTATCCAGAAGTTCCACCGAAAGTGGAATATTCCATGACAGAATTGGGGTGGACTCTGCTCCCTATCGTTGAAATGATGTATGAATGGGGAAAACATCGGATAGCAGAAATCATAAAAGAAATGGATAGTTCGGAATTGACCAATAAAGCATAAGCTTACATTTTTCAGTGTTGCTTTTCAAAACCTTTTCGATAAGATGCGCCTTCACTTAACTGGAAGGTGCATCTTTTTTGCCCTTTTGGGTCATTTATGGCTCTCTATATGTTTTGTATATTTTAATCTTAAAATGCTCACAATGTGTATGGATATAGATTTGTTACGTTTGACTAGACATGTTTTTTCTCAATAAAAGGGGTGGACTGTCCATGGTATGGAAAAAAAAACAAAATGGCAGTAATTTTGATGATCAATCATTAGCTGAATCCGAATTATCGATGGAAGCTCTGAAAAAAATCCTCGTTCAAATGGATGATGCCGAATTTGTGGAAATTGACATTTCCTATCTTCGAAAAATTCACCTTGTTTACATACGAACTGTCATTGACCAAGAAAAATTAAATGAAAGCATTATTAAACCTTTAACTCATTGTTCCAAACCCTCTATACAAGATTGCCTTATGAATTCCAAAATTATTCCCATTCCCAATTTTATAGAGGCAAAAAAGCAACTGCTTTTAGGGTCTGTCTTGTTGTTCGATTCTTCTCTAAACCTTTGGTTAGCTGTGCCATTAAGAAATCCAATCGGGCGTTCTATTGAAACATCTGATACAGAAACCATCCTTTTCGGAGCAAAGGACAGTTTCAGTGAACAAATCGAACAAAATATTACGCTTATTCGAAGACGTCTCCCGCAACATGAGTTGAAAACAGAGAAGTTCACAATCGGTCATTTGAGTGAAACAACTATAGTTTTAATGTACATAGAGGGGTTGACGAATCCAGAATATATTTCAACCGTCAAAGAGAAGATTTCAGAAATTAATTTTGATCTCTTCTTTGACTCCTCTCAAGTTGCGACATTCCTGGAGGAAAATCAACACAGTATTTTCCCTCAGTTTCAGCAAACTGACCGGCCTGATGTCGTTGCGTATTCTCTGGGAATAGGAAAAATCACTATTCTGGTAGACAATACACCATTTGTTCTCGTTGCCCCCGTTACCTTTTTTCATTTGTTCCAATCACCCGAGGACTATATTAATCGATGGGTAGTTGCCAGTTTTTTGCGCATCATCCGCTATGTCAGTTTTTTTATGTCTATCGTATTAATCCCTTTTTACGTGGCTTTAACATCACACCACTATCAAATGATTCCTTTACAAACACTTTGGGTCTTGTTCGACTCAAGGAGCAAGCTGCCTTTCACTCCTTTTTGGGAAGCATTTCTCTTATTAATTGTTATAGAAATCATAAGAGAAGCAAGTTTAAGGATGCCTACAAAAACCGGTCAAACACTTGGGGTTATTGGGGGTATTGTAATTGGCCAAGCGGCTGTTGAGGCTGGGTTCGCTAGCAAGGTATTAATTGTTCTGGTCGGGATCTCGACGATAGCTTCCTTTCTTGTTCCCAACTACCTTATGACAAAAGCAAATTCTTTAATTCAATTGATCCTGCTTGTGCTTTCTTCTTTACTTGGGTTAATTGGGATTGTACTTGGACTCATTGCTATTTTAGCCCATCTCAATAGCTTATCTTCACTCAAGCAACCCTATTTTTCACCCGTTACCCCTTTCTATAGAAGAGATTGGGTTGACTTATTCATTCGAGGGCCATTAGTCAAAATGATGGAGCGTCCAGAACATCTTAAACCTCTGAAAATGAAGAGATATAAAGCTAGGAGATGATTTGATGGAAACCCTCCAATTATTTAAAAAGAATGAAACGTATAATGCGTTCTATGCCATGTTATTGGTAAATCGCCTCCAAATGCTTTACTTTTTTTTAATCATGCCAAGTATCTTAATCTATCCTTATATGATTTGGGTACTTCTTGCTGTCGGATTATTATCCCAACTAAATCTTTTTCTTCTTTCTAAATGGTTTTCTACCCGTTTTTCTCAGAATGGATATAACGGATTTGTAAATTTATTCGGGAAAAAACTAATACGTTTTCTCTCTATCATCGGATTGTTCGTTATTCTGCTTAAAATTTCCGTGATTACTATTGGCTACAGTGAAATTGTTGAAATATATTTGTTTCCTTCTACAGATTCAAATTGGCTTATTTTCTTTATTCTGTTGTTTTGTTGCTATGTCGCAGGGAAAGGCATGGAAAAGACCATTCGTTTTGTCGTGATTTCATTTTTGTGTACATTTTGGATGATCTTCTTCTTTGTTCTTTTCTTCCTTCCTCCCATGGCGAATATCACTGATTTGTATCCTGTTATTCCAATGGGCTGGGATGAAATAAATTGGAAACCCCTATTGCTAATTTTATCTTCTTTTTCAGGACCAGAATTTCTCGTATTCTTGGGTCCATGGTTTAAAACCAGTACTAAAACTTTTCGTTATTTGTCTTATGGAAATGCTATAACCGTTGTTGAGTATGTAGGCTTATTTTTAGCATCTCTATTTTATTTCGGGTCCACTTATGTAAGTAAAAGTCAATTCCCAGTTATTAACATGACTCGTTATTTTCAAAATCCAATATTCGAACGTATTGATATGATCATGCTTTCCTTAGAATTATTTAACCTCGTTTTTGCCGTTTCTCTATTTCTACTATTATTTTATGGAGCATCTAAGATAGCGTTTGCTAAAGTCAACAAGCCGTCCAGTAGAAAAGGTTTTTTATTCAGTGTAGCCCTTATTTTTATTGGAATGATCCTTATGAATGAATTCTTTTGGAAGCCTCGAGATAAACAGCATTATTTATTTAACCTTCAACTTATAGCTGGAAGCATAAGTTATTTTCTTGTTCCACTGGTTCTTGTTTTAGTGATGAAAAAAAAGGGAGGGACTAAACATGCATCTACATAAAAAGAAATTGAAAAGATGGATCCTTCTTTTTATGGCTTTATGGTTATCCGGTTGTTCCCCTTTTACCGAAAATAACCTCATTGAGGAAATTTCGCCCATTACCTTTTTGTCAGTTAGTAAGGGGGAGACAGGGAAATTAAAAGTCAGTACAATTTTGCCTCCTCTAAGTCAAGAAAATAAACGTGTCATGTCGCAAGAAATCAGCTTATTAAAAGAGGGTGTACAAAAGTACAACTTAAACTTTTACCAGGAAATTAAATCCGGACAAATGCGAATGGTGGTCATCAGTGAAGAACTTGCAAGAGAAGGGATTATGTCTGTTATCAATGTATTATTGACTGATCCGGATGTCTCCTTACGAATCTATTTAATTATCGTAAAAGGAAATTTTGATGAGTACTTAGCAAGTCAATTGAACACTGACAAAAACTTTGATTACTCATTTTACCGCATGTTGAAGCCTTATGAGGATAGAAACCAAGGAGAATTAACTATTGTTAATCTTCATGAATTTAAAAATTTTCTATATACTCCTTATTCCGATCCTTTCATGCCCGTATTTATCATACAAGAGGATGGGGTCAACTATGAAGGTACGGCCTTGTTTCAAGATGACAAGCTAGTTGAAACGATTTCATCTTTCGATGATCGTATCTTCCAGCTGATAAACAACAATCACTTCTTAGAAGTTTTACCTATTCCAGAATTTGAAATTGTACTGGGGCATGTTAGAGCTAAAACAATTGTAGATATCGATAGCAGCTATTCAACATTGACTTATACCCTGACTGTTGACACAAGAATTGAAGAGTACCGCGGAGAAAAACAATTATTTGACCCAAAGGAATTAGAAAGTATGAAAAAAGATCTCGAAACCCATCTTGAAACTCACACACATGAACTCATTAAAAAGATGCAAGAGTTGAAAGTGGATCCATTACAACTTGGCATAGAAACAAAAAGGCCATTCTCAAAACCAATGGAAGAACAAAAATGGGAGGAACTTTTCGAGAAGATGGACATTCAAGTTAAATATATTCTTAATATTGAACCTTTAATGGATGCCAATTCATAATTGCAAGATCTTGATTTTTGAGGTATCTGCGCACTCAACTATTCTGGCGTTGTGTAAAAATGGCACCTAAATTAGTTAACAGACCTGTTGAATTCTGGCCGCTAATATATAGCCAGATGAACGTCAAAATGGATGTAGTAAAAGAAAACCCAATGCTAAAATTCTTAAGAATCTCGAAACCCTCCTTATTTTGGAACGTATAGATACTATAACTAATTCAAAGCGACAGAAAGAAAGAATCAGGCCGTCGTTGTTCAAAATATAGGGGGGCGAGAAAAATGCTAAAATCTCTACAGAAGGTGATATGTATCACATCACAGCAGACAATGGGGTATCTTTGGAATTCAAGAAAATTGGAGAAAGAATTGTCGTGGATGAAGAAGGTGAAGAGTACTTTACAAAGAATTACTCCAAGTAGAGAAGAATAAAGTAGCCAGATAAGTCGCTTCTCAACGACTCATCTGGCTCTTCTTATGTCATAGTTACAGCTGATAAATAGAGGCCTAGAGAAGCTTCGACTTCCTTCACCACTAGCTGTATAAATGCATGATACTCGTGTGTCGTATGAGCTTGATCAAGGGCACTGTAATACGCGAGACGATTCTCTACACGAATAATGACGGGTGGATAGCCCGATTTCATCAATTCTAAATTGAGGAGAAGGTGTGATGTACGCCCGTTTCCGTCAATAAACGGATGAATGCCTACAAATAGAGCGTGGAGCATGGCACCCCTCTCAACAGGATGCAATTGTTGTGCTTCTTCTTTGTACCACTGCATGAGCTTCTCCATCTGTTCGGGAATATGGACAGGCGATGGCGGAGTATGAACAGCTCCCGAAATAAATACTTGTTGATTTCGGTATACTCCAGCGTAGGCATCATCGATTCCTTTCAAAACCAGTCGATGCAGATTCTTGATTTGCCATTCGGATAGAGATTCCTGCGTTTGCACAATCTCTTCTACATACTGAATGGCTTTTTGATGGTTAATAATTTCTAAATGTTCTCGTAAGGTCTTTCCACCGACAGTAATTCCTTCAAGGACCACTTTCGTTTCTTGTAATGTCAGTGTATTTCCTTCAATCGCATTGGAATTGTAGGTCCATTCTAGAAATAGCTTCTCACGTAAACTCTGAACTGTGTATTTCGGGAGAGGCCGTTTGCTATCAAGCTGTTGTTTCTTTTCATTGATTTGTTCAAACATGTTCCTCATCCCTTCCGTTCACTCATTTATTTCAGTATATCCTATTCCAGTTCAATTCAAAAATTCTATTCCTGCAACTTCTTAGCCTGCCTTTAAAAATCTCTGCGGCCCGTTTGGGTCTCCTACCCGGTCCGTTCCAACCGTTTACCCGGTCCATTCGGAGAGTATGACACGTTCAATGTCGGCTTAGGGTCCGTTCGGTCGTCCAGCGGGGTCCGTTCAACGAGTTCAACAGGTCCGATTTTGCCTTGCACCCGGTCCGTTCCATTCGAATCCTCGTTTTTCATCCTACATTAAGTGCCATCTAACACTCAAAGCCACAATAAATCCCGACACCTCACATCGAGGCAGCGGGACCCTTCTACTCTTCTTCCGTCATGACTTCGACGAGAATGCCCGTTGACAACACAATCACGACAAACAGTGCAATCAAACCTAAAACCATTTCACTCAACTCCTACCATGTGATAAATCCTTTGGATCCTGGCGGTGCATGTTGAATCATTTGGAAAATCGGAATAGCGTAAGCAATAAGGATGAGCGCGAAGGCAATGCCAATCCACAGTTTCCAGTTTTCTAAGAATTTCGGTGTCGCAGAGGTATCACTTGCTGCGAGTGGGAACTCCACAAACTCATGCGCTTCCACTGCTTTTGGAGAAAGGAACGCACTCATGATGACGATGTAGAGAAGCAGCATCGCAGACAAGAACAAGATGCTTCCGCCTACGGCCATCGTCACATGATTCGTCAAAATGCCATCAAACCATTCCAGTGCGGACGGGTGATCATTATAGCCAGAGTATGCTGTCCGACGAGGCGCACCGAGAAGCCCTAAGATGTGTTGCGCGGTACTCATCAATAGCATCCCGACAGTCCACGTTCCGATCTGGATGAAGGCGAGCTTCTGCATGGCTTTCGAGAACTTTCGCCCGGTCAGGTACGGAATCATCCAAAACGTCAGCCCCATAAACGTCATCGCCACTGGTGTTCCAACTGTGATGTGGAAATGCCCCACGACCCAAAGCGTGTTATGAACGATTTCGTTTAGTTGGAAACTTGCGTTGACTATACCGCCTGCCCCGCCCGGAATGAAGAATGCCATCGCAATAAAGAGAGACGTGAAGCGGACGTCTTTCCACGGCAGTCTCGTGAACCACCCGAATAGTCCTTTTCCGCCATTCTTGCGGCCGGCGCGTTCAAAGTTCGCAAACATCGAGAACGCCGTCATGAGCGACGGGATGATGACCATGAACGTCAAGACAACCTGGAAGAACTTCCAGAAGTTCGAGATCCCTGGCTCCATCAACTGATGGTGGAAGCCGACCGGAATCGAGAACAGAATAAATAGAACGAAGGCAAATCGGGCAAGGGCGTCACTGAAGACTGGCACTCCGAGAATTTTTGGTACCACAACGTACCAAGCCATGTAGGCTGGTAGCAACCAGAAGTACACGAGTGGATGTCCGAAGTACCAGAACAATGTCCGGCTCAGCTCGACGTTGATTGTATCGACCCATCCAAATGCCCACGGGATGTACTGGAACAATACGGTCGCAACCACCCCAAGACACGCAATGATCCAGAGCACAATCGTTGATATGGTCATGAAAGCAAATAACGGACTCAGTTCACCGCGGTTGGCTTTACGCCATTTCATATAGTGGGCGACTAACGCAAAGCCCATAATCCACGTTCCGACCACAAACAGCGCAAGTCCTACATAGTACCAGCCGCTCGCTTTTAATGGCGCGTAAAAGGTATAGAGAACCGATGCTTTTCCGCTAATGATCATGACGGTCGCAAGGATGGTTCCAGCGAGCATGACGATGAATCCAATCCAGTTCCATAGAAGAACTTTCGGCCCGAAGGCTCCTACACTTTTACTCATACCGGTCACAAAGAAAGCAAAGATGAAAAAGGTCGTAAAGATAAGGGCAAGTAATACGCCATGCGCCGTTAAGATCTGATAATAGTCGAGCCATGCTGGGAGTGTCAGTGCATCATTGCGGATAAACACTTGCAGCAATCCTGCGAGTGTCCCAATCAAGAAGGCCGCATACGCCACTCCGATATTCCAAAGAGCTAATTTCCGTTCCCCTGCGCCGATCATTCTTCCGTCACCTCAATTTCTGTAAACATGTAATGATGCCCGGTACCACAGTATTCATTGCAGAGAATCAAATACTTCCCGGGTTTATCAAACGTGTACGATTTCGTCGTCACTTGACCCGGTACGACCATCATGTTGACGTTCGTGTTATCAATCGTAAAGCTGTGCACCACGTCGGTGCTCGCCACTTTGAAAATAATCTCTTTGCCTGCGGGGACTTTGAGGTCCTGCGGCTCGTAACCAAAGGCCATTGCGATGATGGTTGCCTGATAGGTGTCCTCATCAAGTTGTTTCACACCCGGTTCATTAAACGGTGCCGTCTCCCGTACCTTTTCCGGATCGATTTGCTGAATGCCGCCTGCTGGCGAGTGGTGATCATTGGTGAAGGCACTCACGCCCACGATGCTTAGGAAGACGACTAAGCACGTTACGCCAAAGATCAACCAAATTTTTTCGTATTTATGAAGATGCATGGGGATACTCCTTTCCTTCTACTGAGATAAATACATTCCGTAAACAGCGACCCACATCGCCACGATGACAAATCCAACAAAGAAGACGCTGATCAATGTGCCTTTTAAGTTCTCTTCGTGCACATCTTTCTTCTTGGCCATTCCACTTCACCTCACCTAGTTTTCGTCTTGAAATAAGCGTAAAGCAATGGGTCCGAGACCACTGTGACAAACATCACACCTGTGACAATAATCGGCGGGTTGTCGACATTCATTCATGATTTCGTCAAACTTTGTCTGTAACTAGAAAGGGCAGGATTAGAAATGCCAAGGTTTTGTGAAAGTGGGGTCAGTTGGAGTGCCCTGTTGGGTCGGTTCCAGGTTGAACTTGGGTCGGTTGGAGGCGTAACTTGGGTCTCAGGAGAAGTATGGCGGGAGGATAAGGCCAGGTTGGGTCGGTTAAAGGACCAGGTTGGGTCGGTTGGACCCCCCAACTTAGGCCGGCATGACACGGATGTCCAAACAATCAAGACAAAAAAAACGACCATCCTCTTCTTCAGAGAATCGTCGTTCGTTTAGTCAATGCGACAAAGTGCCAACGGGCAGTTTTCACATTGGATTTCATTTTTAAGGAAAGCAAGATTTCGCACAAGGATTTTCCCGTCACACGTCGAGATGACTTCTTGCCGCTTCAAGTCCGACAGCATCCGGTTGGTCACTTCCCGCGCCATCCCACAGAAGTTCGCAAGGTCCTGATTTGTCAGTTGTACATCAATTAAGATGCCGTCTGCTTTTTGAACTCCGTAGCTGTTTGTCAGCCGGATAAGCGTGGAATACAACGCCCCCTTCTTGCCGTTCAACAACAGGTCCCGGAAACGCGTCTGGGTCTTCTGCTGATTCAAACACATCCATTTCATGAAAGCCGCTGCGAGTCGCGCATTCTTCTGCAGTTCCGCCTCGAGTTCTGGAAGAGGAAACACGTGGCACTCCGCTTCTTCTTTCACTTTTGCGTCACACATATACGCAGCACCGGATGTGTACAAGTACACTTCACCAAGCAGCTGACCGGGACCACAAATTCGAAGAGTCAGCTCTCGGCCATCTGTCGTTACTTTATTTAACTGCACTTTCCCTTTCGTTAGGAAGTACAGGTATTGAATCGTGTCGCCTTCTTGAAACAAATAACTATCTTTCGCGTAACTCTTCACATGATGTGGCAAGGCAAGCAATTCTTTTAGATCTTCTGAAATGGTCTCTCGTTCCACATACATGGTGGTCACCTCCGATAGTAGTATACTCACCACCACTTTATACCATGAATGCAGGATTGGCTAGGCACTTTTGTGTCTGTTTTTCAATGATTTTGAGGAATTTACTAAGATTTCATAAATCCTACAAAAATCAAAATTAATTATGCTGGAGTTGTATTGGTAAAGATATTAAAGTAATGCCTCGAGCTGCCTGCATACTTCTTGAACGGACGCATGCGTCGTATCAATGATGACGTCTGCACTTCTTTCAAGAAGGGGTAAAACCGTTCGATGATTGTCTCGAATTTCTTCCCATTGGTGCGGCGTTTTTCCATATGGATTCGTGGTTCGTGTTTGAATTCGCTCGAGCATCGTCGGAAGTTCTGCTTTTAATAAGACGACTACATCGAACTCGTTATAAAACATCCCTTGATTGTCACAACACCCGGAAATAAAGAGATGATCGCTACCTACACTTCTCAGCAGTTGGGATATTTTTTCCTCAACCAAAAAATGGGCGGTCTCTTTATCAGTTACGACTTCTCTGACGTACCCGCCATAATCCGTATCTACCGTTCGGTACCCTCTACGATGTAATTCATCCAGTGCGCTGGTCGTTCCGACTCCGGATAACCCGGTGATGTATATGATGGTCATGACAACCTCCTATTTTTTTATCGCCCGAAAAAATTCGTTTTCTATTAATTCCTTCGCCGCTTCTAAACTTTTGGTATTCGTAAGTACTTCTAGCGGGATGTAGGCTTCATGATTTTTTCGCTTAAATTTTCGCATCTGCTGAATATCAAACCCCAGTGTCATTTGAATCGCATGCTGAACTGCTTCTCCCCTTGTGGAAGTTGGATTACCAGCATCTACATGGAGAATCAGGCATTGATGATTCTTTTCCCCATTCAGTGTAGCGAATTTTGCTACCTTTCCCACAAATCGCATGGGTGTAAATCCTACAGAAAATGTTTTCCCAGTCATTGAAATTCTCATAGGACCTAACGCGCCGAGAAATTTGTATAGATCCGTAAACACCATTAGTTCATTCATCTTGGTTCCTCCGTTTTTTTGTTGTTACTACAAGCCACCTATGGTTCTAGTAAATGAATCTCCCCGTTCTCATCCATTCGAATCTGATAGTTCCACTCTGTAGCTTGTTCATACTCTACATTTACATCTGCTATATACACGTCTTTAAGAACGTCATCTTCATAGTGATATTCTTCGTAATAGATTTCATCGAAATCTCCTTCAAAACCATAGGTATACATGTAACTAATTAGCTGTCCTTGATCAAACGTACATTTAGATATCGTGTTAAGTTCCTTATGGTGATTGAACCCAATACCCCAGACAACATTATCTTGGTAGAGAAGATATTCCTCATCAAAGAAATCCGTAGCCGTAGTAAATTCATGAACTTTTTTAACACAAACCAATTTATTCTCATTATTGAAGCCATACTCATAGTCATACTGGCTAAATTTAGGGGTGCGTTTATAAATCTTTCCTCTCTTCGCATTCCCCAAATATTTATCCTTAACTAGACTAGGGCAGTAATATCCTCGGTGAAGTACCTGGCCGCCTTTTGCATGTTCAATCCGCGAGACGTGCTTATCCGTTTGCTGTTTGAGAAGGTGTCGTTTGTTTTTATATTCCTCATACATCTCCTTCAAATGGTTTATCCGCTCTTTAAATATCACTAGTTCATGCGCATCCATACCCTCACCTTGTTCTTGAAGGTATTGCTTCATTTCTCGCTTCATTTGTTCAATGTCTAGTTCTATTTCTTCCATCAAGGCTCCTCCTTCTCGACAGTCTAAGCCGCTTTTTATAACACGTTTGGATCATGATTCAGCGTCTTCAACATATTCACACCTGCCACGTGAAAGCCAAGCTCTTCGTAAAGCTTGCGTGCGCCCGTATTGCTACCAAATACATGAAGTTTGAAATAGCTGATTTCTTTATCTTGAAGGAACGCTTCAAGCTGCTTCATCACCTCGGTGCCAATCCCTCGCCCACAGTACGCATCCACTAAGTAGATTTCATAAAGAAAAGCACTCTTCTTTTCTACTTCCATCTTCACCCACACGTAACCTGCTAATTGCCCCTCTACTTGAACTGTATATAAGTGATGGTGAGGAGTTGCCAGTCCCTCCGGAAGTAGATTGTTTAATTGCCTTTCCGCTTGCACAGACGGAGCTTCCCCTACTTCATGCACGTTTTCAGCCAAAACTTCTGTATATCGTTCTAATTTATCGCAAAAATAGCTTTCAAAATCTTTTGGAGTCATTTCTCTTAATTCAACCATCATGTACACCACCCTCTTTGTGTATAAATCCTTGTCTCACTTCTCAATCGCCATACATAGGGAGTCCTTGTTTACTGGGCTGCTTATGATAAGTGGATTATTAAACTAATCACAGTCCAAATGTCTTTTCAAGATAGGGTGTGAGTGTATTGTTAAATACCCACGCAATGAGGAACATCAGTAAAGTTAACCCCACAATGGTCAATCCCATAGACATCCAATATTTATTCAAAGTATCCATACGTTCACTGATTTTATATGCACAAAAGCCAATTGTTGCACCTATTGTATTTATAATAATATCCTCTATATCAAAGCTTCCTAAATAAGTTACTAATTGAACAATTTCCATACATAGAATAAGAGAGACAAACAAGGCAGTAAACTTAATATATGTTTTAAAGTGATGTTCAAATAGTTTAGGCACAAGTATACCAAACGGAATAAATGCCAGAAGATTACCAAGAGAAAAGACCCAAATTTTAATAATATCTATTGAAAATTGGTTAGGGAACCACAAGGGTATTCGAAGAAGTTTTAAAGAATATCGATATTCCTGGGATCCTACTAGATTCGGACGTCCAAATCCGAACAGCATAAAATATACTAATATCGCTAGGTAAACGCCTAAGAGTATAGATAGATATTTCTTTTTATTTTTTTGTTGTATCAATTGCACGTTACTTCTCCAGTCTGCGAATTTAAATTTTTTGAGCCGCACATCATATGAATGAATCGTCTTAAATTATATTTTAAAACAAGTAAACAGATAATCATAGCTCTCGAAATTCCATAATCTAGCACTTTTTTCGATACTATATATCTAAGTTCGAATCATATATTCTGGAGGTTCATCAATTTTAAATGAGCTGAACTCTTCTTCAAACAACAAAAGCTCCCTAAAATAATTAAACGACTAATTATTTCAGGGAGTTTAAATTTCTATAAATTACAAATAGCTCTTTCTTCACATTCCATTTACTTATGATAGGGCTCTCCGTGATGGAACTAATTGAGGTTTTTAATACACTTGATATCCTAATTCCCAAAAATAGCCACATACTGATCCTGCAAAACAAACCTGTTACCCGACCATGCTAAGGTGTTCAAAACATACCCTAAAGAATCAGCATTATATCTCCCTGCAATTTTCTGATAGGCCAATAGCTCATATCGGTTATTTGAGTCAAAATCTACAGGATACAAACCACTAAGAGGATTTACAAATCCAGTAATCGGACTCTTCAGTTTGCCATTTTTATCATAGATTTCATTTAAATACTCACTGCCTCTTGTTGAGATGTCTATAATGTACGTTTTATTATTTATTAAGCTAACAACTTCCACTTTGTAATAATCCTGATAAGTAACCTCATATTGGTACTGTTCATTGTATACATTAAAATCAAATAATAATTGTGCTCTATTTTCCAGAAAGGAATAGATGTAATGGTACATGATCCCACCACTACCACCTGTAGCAATGCTAATGAGAATATCATCTACTCCATTGCCAGTAAAATCCCCCAGGAATAGTGAAGGATTATAACCTGCATTTTCACGTAGCGAGACACTTGTTAGCTGGCCAGATCTTCCATCTTGAACGAGCAAGGTGATATTTTGGATAAATGGACTACCCGGAGTCATTATCCCGGTTAGATAGACATTATCAGGTATTCTATCCCCCGTTACATCTCCACGAGCAAACGAAACTACATTAGGAAGATTTATATCCATCCTAGGGTCATAATTATACATACCATGCTCCTTTGCATACTATCTACACCATTTCTCTGCGTTCTATAAATGTATGTTCCGGTTCCTTAATTTATATCTATTCGTACCATTCAATTTCATCCATTAACAGAAGTTGTATAATAAAGGTTAGAGATAGAAAAGAAAGCGAAAGGGCGATGACATGTTTAATCAAAAAAGAATAAGAGATTACGGGGTAGAAATTGGTCGATTAGAAACAGGTCCTTTTAACGCAATTACCGATGTAGAAGGAGTAACAGTTGGGCATGTGACGCTAAGCGATAACAATATGCAAACAGGGGTCACAGCCATTTTGCCGCATCAAGGCAATATCTTTAAAGAAAAACTAATTGCTTCCAGTCATGTGATTAACGGGTTCGGAAAAACGATGGGTACGATTCAAATGATGGAATTAGGTACTTTAGAGTCACCTATTCTATTAACAAATACATTAAGTGTCGGGTTAGCTGCAGATACATTAATTGATTACATGCTAGAAAAAAATCCTGAAATTGGACGCACAACTGGAACCGTGAATCCCGTAGTCGGGGAATGCAATGACATGTTTTTAAATGATATAAGGGCAAAGTTTGTGAAGCCGCACCATGTACTTCAAGCACTTGAAAGTACGTCGTCTGAATTCGAAGAAGGAACAGTTGGTGCAGGAACTGGAATGCTTTGTTATTCACTAAAAGGAGGAATTGGTTCTGCTTCTCGACTAATGGAAATGCAATCTGGAAAATACACAGTCGGGGTTTTGGTGTTGTCTAATTTCGGTATCTTAAGCGATTTGTTGGTGAAGGGTAAAGCTGTTGGTCAAGAATTGAAGGAAGCCATGCTCGCATCTTATAAAGAAGAGGATAAAGGGTCCATCATGATTATCGTTGCAACCGATCTTCCAGTGTCTGAGAGGCAATTGAATCGAATCATAAAAAGGTCCGTTACAGGCTTATCTAGAACGGGTTCAATCATTACAAATGGAAGTGGCGAGATCATCATAGGATTCTCAACGGCCACCAAGATTCCGCATGAAAAACCAGAGCATTGTTTGACAGTCCCTCAAATTCATGAAGAAGATATGGATATGGCTTTTAGAGCTGTGGGAGAAGCGACGGAAGAAGCCGTTTTGAATTCACTAGTAACAGCAGAAGCCGTGATTGGACGAGATGGGAATGAAAGACCTGCATTTAAGGATTTAATACAGAAGTTCGGTATTCAGCTTAAGTGAATGTTACACATTGCAAAAGTTGATAGCAAGAAGGAGGTCGATAATCGATGGCATTGAGAGACATCGACCTCCATTTAGACTCACCTAAAATGACTGAGGGTATCCTGCTTGCTAAAATACGCCTATTTTAACGATTGTACATAAGCTTCCATTCCTTGCAGACGAAGTTTACATGCTGGGCACTCCCCGCATCCATCCGCAATGATTCCGTTATAACATGTCAATGTTTTTTGACGTACAAAGTCAAACGCACCTAGCTGATCCGCTAAAGCCCATGTCTCTTCTTTATTGATCCACATGAGTGGCGTATGTATAACAAATGATGTATCCATTGATAAATTTAATGTGACATTTAATGATTTTACAAAGATATCGCGACAATCTGGATAACCACTAAAATCGGTTTCACATACACCTGTCACAATATGCTTCGCGCCAATTTGGCTTGCTAAAATCCCTGCGAATGATAAAAAAACTAAATTACGACCTGGCACAAACGTAGATGGGAGCTCGCCTTCCTCTCCTTCTTTTATTTCGATATCGTCACGCGTTAACGCATTCGGTGCTAACTGATTCAAGAGCGACATATTTAAAATATGATGTCGTACGTTCAACTCCTGTGCAATTTGTTTCGCACACTCAATTTCGAGTGCATGTCGTTGTCCATAATCAAAAGTTATGACTTCTACCTCTTTAAAGTTTTTTATAGCCCAAAACAGACACGTTGTACTATCTTGCCCGCCACTAAATACAACAACGGCTTTATCCTGTTTCATTATTTTTTCTCCTCTCTTTGAAAACAAAAACAGTACTCAGATACAGTACTGTTTGATCTTAATTTTTTATAGAGAGTTGCTAATAACCTCTCTTTGCAAGCAACGTTTATTGAATTAAAAAATTACCGATTATCAATTTTTTCAGGATATAAATCATGATTCATTAAACGATAGTTTGCTATTTCTTCATACTTCGTACCTGGACGACCGTAGTTACACCATGGATCGATGGAAATACCTCCACGTGGCGTAAACTTGCCCCATACTTCAATATAGCGAGGATCTAAAAGTTTAATTAAATCATTCATAATAATATTTACACAATCTTCGTGGAAATCACCGTGGTTGCGGAAACTAAATAAATATAATTTTAACGACTTACTTTCCACAATTTTTTTATCTGGAATATAGGAAATATACATCGTTGCAAAATCCGGTTGCTGCGTAATCGGACAAAGACTTGTAAACTCTGGGCAATTAAATTTCACAAAATAATCACGGTCTACATGTAAATTGTCAACAGACTCTAATACTTCTGGTGCATAGGAAAATGTGTACTTCACATTTTGATTCCCTAATAATGTTAAATCCTCTAATCCTTCTGTTTGGTGACGACCAGACATAAAAAAACCTCCTTAAGCTAATACCGTAGTATTCCAAGGAGGGCTAACTATAACGACTATAAATAAACTAGTAGAGGCATAAAAAAAGCCACATCCGATATGGACATGGCGAATTGTCATGTATCCATAGTTTTTTATAGAGGGTATCAGCTATGAACCTCTCCTGAACAACTCAGGTATTTCATTATTTTTCATTGTATTATATCTATTGGTGACTGTAAATCAATTATTTCATTATGCTTTCCTAAAATAATTGGAATTCATTTCATACTTAATTCAAGCTTCCTTAACATTTACCTTACCTTTTACAGCCCAGAATTACACCCCTCTTTTATTTCCCCAGATGAGGGTATGCAGCTGTGGCAGTACTTTAACATCGTTTAATTGTTCATCCATCATCACTTGATCAATGAGCATTTCATACTTTGCCAATAGATGATTTGCTAATTGTCCAGTGTCTGAAGTGGTAATATCATCATTTCCGACTTGTAAATAAAGTGGGATGTCTGGGTATCGTTGATGTACATCTTTGGCATACTCATAATCCTCTTGATTAAAGATAACGATTTTTAGAGACATGTGCTGATCACCATTACGTATTTTCAACTTCTCTAAAATAGTAGACAGCATCGAAAAATCTGTGGTCATACCAGAGCTAGGTGGCTTTGGCGAAATTGTCAATTCATCGATGTCGTAAAGCCAATCCTGCCACTTACTTCCTTGCGTCTCTACCCCAATTTTAATTTTATTTTTTTTCAAAATCGCAACCAGTGCACCTAAGTTGGAAAGAAGCGCTGGGTTTCCTCCTGAAATGGTGACAAATGAAAACCTATTTCCACCAACACGTTTCAACTCAGTCCAAATATCCTCCGCCGTCATTTGCACGATTAAATGCTTGCCGCTGCCGTCCCATGTAAATGACGAATCACACCAAGAACAGGCATAATCACATCCCGCTGTGCGTACAAACATCGTTTTCTGACCTATTACCATGCCCTCGCCTTGCATTGTAGGACCGAAAATCTCAATTACAGGGACTTTACTCAACTTCCATCCATTCCCTTCTTGCTTCAGCATAGCTCGTAGGCGTTTCATATAGCCTAACAAACTCTACACGTGCGCCATCATACTGTTGCTCCTTTTGCAAAGCTTCACGTAACTTCTCATAAATCCAAACTACAATATTTTCAGCTGTTGTATTCATCGGTGGGAGCGTTTCATTGATATAATGATGGTCCAAATACGTTTCGATTTGCTTCCACATTTCCTTAATATCACCAAAATCAATCACCAATCCACGATCGTCCGTATAACCGCTTACGCCTAAAATCACACGATACGTATGTCCATGTAGATTTTTACACTTTCCCTCATAGTTATGTAAATGATGCGCAGCATCAAACGTAAACTCTTTACTCACAAGCACACGTTTTGCATGATACTTTAATTGATTTCTTTTAATATCTACATCGATTTTTTGTAGCTTATCGACAATTCTAAATTCAGGCATACGTTAAAATCTCCTTCAGCATATAAATATAAAAAACTCCCTCGTAAAATGTTTCCGACACTTTCCAAGAGAGGCGCTATGAATCGTTCTATTAAAACATAGGAATACAACATAAAAAGCCATGTCCTATATGGACATGGCAAATTGTCATGTTTCCATAGTTTTTTATAGAGGGTATTAGCTATGAACCTCTCCCGACTTACTTCGGGTGTAATTGTATAAGATTATCATATAGTAGTTTCAAGAGGATATCAAATGTAATTCCACTAAAACCGTGCTTACTTAGAAACTATAGGCTAATAGTAATTATTTCTAGCCAATATTAATAACGGG
The DNA here is from genome assembly GCF_042649045.1 of Chryseomicrobium palamuruense. Taxonomy (NCBI): domain Bacteria; kingdom Bacillati; phylum Bacillota; class Bacilli; order Caryophanales; family Caryophanaceae; genus Chryseomicrobium; species Chryseomicrobium palamuruense. Next base: position 339,950 of record NZ_JBHSEF010000023.1, read on the forward strand.
TATACTAATAAAGAAAGGGTGTGGTTCATTATGAATACAATGAAGGCGGTAGGCCCCTCTCTCTTTAACAGAGGACAGTTGCAGGAATATCTGAAAAAAAGGCAGCTCTCTGATTGGGGATAGCTACCTTCGTTTACGATTATTATGAAAAGGTAGGAGCAGGGAATTCATCAATTCTCATACGAAGTAAACTATATGGTTTTTCCCGCTGGTCTCTTCCATAATGAAATCTCGCCTGCCGATGTAATTGATTCACAATGACATATAAGTATTGATCGGGGCCAATTGAAAAAGTATCCGGCCATAAAATTCTCGGGTCATGTGCGATGGTTTCCATTGCGCCATTCGGCAATATCTTCCGGATACTATTGTTTTCATAGTCTCCCGCATATACGGTTCCTTTTGCACCGGTGATCATTCCATCAGACGCACCTTTTTCCCCCCAATACTGCACATATTGGGATAAATTCATGTCCTGTATCCTTCTGTCTCTTAGGGCTTCTGTTGAGATCGAGAACAACTGCCGGCTGGTTAGCGGAGCATAATATAATACCTTTCCATCAGGAGAAATCGCTAAACTATCGGAAGCCAATCTAAAGGGGGAAGTCAAGCCGTCCGGGTTTCGATTCATCAAAATTTCACCTTCTACTTTCGGAATAAAGCAGGGATCAGGTGAAGTTGATAGTGCCCCATTTAACCGTCTAAACGCGTTCCCATTTTCTAAATCTACGACGATAATAGCCCCTGGCCCCCTGGAAGAAGAATCTGTTATATAGGCATAGCCCGTTCTTCCAACCCGAAAATCCAAACGGACATCATTCAGATAAGTTGTTGGCAAGACAACATCTTTTGTAAAGGTATATACTCTCTTTATGGTATTCGTGCTTAAATCTACAGCAACTAATTTTGCTCCCCCTTGAATAGGTACAGAAAAATTTGGTGCCCCTGTATCTAGTACCCAAAGTGTTCCTCTTCCATCAGCAACGATACTTTGGACACTGACGAAAGACATCGTAATATTCTCAGCATTAACTAAATTGGTTTCTAAATTAGGATAAGGCTGCAATTCACCCTCTACAATTTCCGCCACAGTAAATGGAACGTCGTCTCCCCATTTCGGAAAGCACACAAAAATACGACCGGTTTCGGAAACGCTGACACCTGTAGGCATAGCCCCATAAAAAGCATGCACCAGTTCAATCTTCCCAAAATATTTTTCCCTAGGTAACATAGGTTGCATGTTATCCTCCTTATCAAATACGAACGGATATCACCTATATATGATTGAAATTATTTATAGTGCCTGGTTCTTGAAAAAATTTTCTTTTATCGTGATGGATAGAAATAAATTGAGTCTGCATTTTTTGGGTGACAGATACCTTTTGTAACATTTACTAACCAATAGGTGTCTAAATGAGAGTAAAGGAGAAAGGAGGATTACATATGCAAAAATCATACGTTTTTCAGATGTTAGGTTACCTACTCACCGCACTTACCTTATTCTCCCTCGTTCCGCTCATCTTCCCTTTTTTAGGTGAAGCTATTCAAACTATTTCTGCAGAGGCTTACCTTTTTCTATATGTCGATATGACAATATTTTATTGGGTTCTGCTAAGCCTGTTATGTGCTCTTCCTGCGTGGTATGTATTGAGCAATTTGATAGGAATGAAAACAAAACCTGGTTATGTACTGGGAGCACAATTCCTAATATGTTCAGTTCTGATTACTATCTATTATTTCAATCGCCACTATTTAGATGAATTATGGATCAGCTCGCTTTACGAATAATGGTTGAAATTTAGTTAGCTTCTGAGGCACCCGTTTTGATAGAAATAGTTTTATACTTTCATTCTAAGTATTTATACTTAAACTTTTCGTCTTCCGGAGGATTTGGATGAATTTGACGCACAGTAACGGCGCCTTCCAAATAGGAGTAGGTCGTTTGAGGTTCGCCCTCAAAAATCACATGCGCCAGTCTTTCACCAAAGATTTCAGTTTCTGCTTTAAGATGTAGAATTTTCGCTTCAGGGAATGTCACCTGAATATGCGCTTCAGTCAGTTTTTCTAACCTTTCCGCATCTTGATAGGCCTGATATTTGTAGACTCCATATATTCCGAATAGAGCAATGAGCCCTAAACTTAAAAATACAAATATTCCTATAGCCAATTTGGTTCCAAAGGTTAGTTTCATTTTTTCATTCATGAAGACCCCTCATCCCTAAATGATTTCTTCTCAATCACTCCATATCATTTCTTTAATCTGGAAACTTTAAAGAAAGATCTTTCGTTAATAATAATGAACTTCATTATATTTGGAAATGGGGAGAATATATGGGATTCTGGTATTTCTTGATTTTATTTATAGGTATTTCTTTAGTGGCTCTAGCACTCATCAAACGTTCCATGCATACTTCAAGGAAATGGGCGATGCTAGTAGCAGGAGTTGGGATGGTCGCACTTTCTTTATTCATGTTCCAAGATGGTAGCGCCGAAATCGTCGATAACTTATTAAAATCTATGAATATCGATTTGTAAGGATAACCATCTGACTAGAGTTTCTAGTTGGATGGTTTTCCTTTTATCTACTCCAAAAACCTAACAAATGAATGCGGCCCATCCATTGATGTGAGTTATGGCGGATTGTGTAATGCATGGATACCTCTTATTATAGACAAGCACCATAATAAAGGAGGTTTCCCTCATGCAGTACAAGACGCATTTCGCTGGAGGTGCACTGCTCACGCTCGCGGTCATTCAACACACTGACATCGCGGCGCCTGATCAGATCGTGCCATTCGCCGTCGCTGCCATGATTGGCTCGGTTGCTCCAGACATCGACCACAAGAACAGCTTCATCAGCAACCGCTTGAAACCTTTTGGCTTCTTAGTGAGACGCACGACGACCCATCGCGGGGCGACCCACTCTCCACTAATCATTTTCCTGTTCAGCTTGCTTATGTATTATGGGTTAGAACTGGCCGGATTCAGTTCCAGTGCCTACGCAATTGCTTCTGGATTCTTCATAGGTGCGATCAGTCATGTTCTACTCGATATGCTGAACACACAGGGTGTGCCACTCCTGTTTCCGGTTCCAAAGGCGAAGCGTTTCCGCCTCGCCCGTATCCGGACAGGTGGCCTGATTGAGAAGGTAATCTTCATTGTTCTTACCCTTTTCGCGTTCCAATTCTTACTGAACATGATTTAACGCGGACATCCTCAGATCTTGTTTGAGGGTGTTCTTTTTTATATTCACTTCTTCCAAAGCATTTCCTTTTATTTTCATTCTTTTTTTTACCACTTTACAGTAATCAAAGGCAATTGGATGGCTTTCCCATTTGGTGTCACCAGCACAAATCAGATTATTTAATATGTTTTGGGTGACAGGAACCTATACAATATTTTCATCTTTACGTCCATTATATACCATAAATTGATATTTATAGATGTGTTTCTAAAAATTCTGTTCGTTCAAACTATCAACTTTCCTTTGGGCAACTTCAGCAGAGCGACTAAGAGTCCATAAATTCGCTCTAGGTGTCTCTTACCCTAGAAAGTCGATAATTAAAGCCTGTATCCCGAAGGTAACCCTGTTGTTACATGAAAATACATTTTTGCATTTAAATATTTCCCAATACAAGGAAAATTTAATGTGTGATAATTTATATATGTAACAAACATAAATTGTAAAATGAGGTGTTTAATATGAAATCCTACTAAATTTTAATTTAAGGTTAAAAAAATTATAAAAATGACAGGAGAAATTTAATGTGAAGAATTTAAAGTTGTTTTTTATTACCTTTTTAATTTCAATATCTTTTTTGGTTTCAATAATTTTGCTTCCGCAGCTGAGATTTTAGACGTAACTCAAAAGAATCATTTAAGGGAGTTAGGTTTTTCAAATGAAGTTATTGAATCAATGACGCTTGATGAATTTAATTATTACGAGGAAATTATTCCAGAAGATGAAACTGATTCTAGTACAAATGTATATAAAATCACCTCTAATTCCGAAGGTCAGGTGATGAAAATTGAAGGATTTAACGAAGAACAAGCTGAATTTCAGATGAAGGTTGAAAATCGATACTCTATAAATTCTATGCAAAGCTGTAGTAGTCCTACATTCTGTAATAGCTCTACCTCATGGCTTTCAATGACAACTAGCGCCACTAAATTAACTACAGGTAATATCTTATTAAACAATAGTTTTACATGGTTAAAAAATCCGAATTTCACTATGACAGATATGGTTGGAATGAATTATAATGACAGTGCAGTGATTGTTCCGAGCACTACGAAATTTTCATATAAATATAAAGATACTCTTGGTACACATTCAGTACCATATAGACAAATTGCTAATAATGCACATGGTATCGCAGCTACATTCAATTTAAAATCATTTGGTGCAGATTCTCCTCCTGCAAATCATCACGGTTATCTTTCCGTGCAAATACAAAAAGGGAACGCTGCAGATATACGTGCTAATGTGTTTGGCCAGTATACGCACACTACAGCCACATTTAACATTAGTTTGTCAATTCGATCGGGGGATATTAGCTTAGGCTTCCTTACTAAAGAAACTAAGATGCCAAGTACGGCATTAGTGGTAACTTATTAAAAAAGAAAGTTAGTGAAAAAATGATAGAAACATTATTAGTTTTATCTTTTGTATTAAATCCAATATTTGCTCTATTTTTTATTTTAAACCTATGTTCTTTTATAATAAAAGTGAGCAAAAAAGAGTATGAATTATTACGAAAAAACATCATCTTCCTTTGTATTACATTTGTTTATATTATTTTCACGTTAACATGGCAGTTCGCAAGGTTAGCTGAAAAATTAAATCCCCCTATTTTAAATTGATTTCTAGGTCTATAAAAAGGGACCTAAATATGGCTTCTAGGTCCCATCCACATTCTACAAATATTTTATTGGTTATTGTTTTTGGTAAATATCTTTCCTAAGATTTAATTAAAAAACGGAAGTTAAGAAGTATTGTCAAATATTCACGTTATGTGACTCCACTAGTGCGACTATAAATCCAGGGAGTCGCTCTACGTCTCGCTTCGTCCTAAGAAAGCCGATAATCACAGGCTGTATCCTAACAGACTGCCTGTTGACTCCTGTCTTTTTCTTCATGGACGAACGAGTCGGAAACACAGTAAGCGTCAAATAGTGAACACGTTGATTCTTATAAAAGAAAATGCCATGAAAAATCAGTTGATTTTGCATGGCATTTTTCTATTTCTTTGATTGGATGTAACAATTCATTGGTAAGTTTTTTGACCACGGCATCAGATCTTCGAAGGATCCGAGTTTCTCTAGATCGCGTTGTGGAAGTTCTTCAAAAAGAAGTTGCAGGTAGAAGAAAGGGTTGAGCCCATTTTCCTTGGCAGTCTCGATGAGACTGTAAGCGATGGCACTCGAGGTAGCGCCTCTTGTCGAGGCTGCGAACAGCCAGTTCTTCCTTCCAATCACAAATGGTTTGATGGAACGTTCTGCACGATTGTTATCTATTTCGATTCGACCATCTTTCATAAATGTCGTAAGTTTTGGCCATTGTTTCAATGTGTATGAGATTGCAATTCCCGTCGCTGTCTTTGGAGCGACAATATCCTGTTGGTCTTCAAGCCATGCCAAAAAAGCATCCAGCACGGGCTGACTGTCATTTTTCCTGATCTTTAGTCGTTCTTCAGGAGGCTTGTCTTTGATTTTT